>JAGWXI010000008.1 GCA_018969975.1 Burkholderiales bacterium | reverse complement strand
GCGAATTCACTGGCGCTGTAAACCGAGGCACCGGCTTCGCTGACCACCACTTTATCGATGGACTTGCTGTTGGCTTGCGCATTGGCCTTGCTGTGTTTCTCCATTAATTTAATGAGCTCACCCGCTAACTTATCTGTTTCACGACTGGCTGTTCCGTTGCCAATGGCAATCAAATTCACGCCATGCTTTTCACACAAAGTTGCTAACGTGTAGAGCGAACCATCCCAGTCCTTGCGGGGTTCGTGTGGATAGACCGTGGCAGTTTCAACGAGCTTGCCTGTGGCATCGACCACAGCCACTTTGACGCCAGTGCGAATGCCTGGGTCAAGCCCCATCACCACCCGAGGGCCGGCTGGTGCAGCCAGTAACAAGTCTCGCAAGTTGTCTGCAAAAACTTTGATGGCAACTTTTTCTGCTTCTTCACGTAAACGAATAAATAAATCGCGTTCGATCGATAAGCTGAGTTTGACGCGCCAAGTCCACGCCACGCATTTGCGAATCAAGTCGTCCCCCGCTCTTGCTTTGTGACTCCAACCCAAGTGCAATGCAATTTTTCCTTCAGCCAAGCTGACTTTGCTTGGTTCGGGTTTGGCCTCAGGTTGGCCTTGAAGTTCAGGGCTGACCAGTTTGGCGTCCAGCATCTCCAAAGCACGGCCTCTGAACACAGCCAATGCGCGGTGAGAAGGAACGCGGTGGATCGGTTCGTCGTATGCAAAGTAATCACGAAATTTAGCAACGTCGGGATGGTTTTCGTCTTTGCCGCTTGCTAACTTGCTGCGAAAGAGGCCTTCCTTCCATAACCATTCACGCAAGCTTTGCACCAGCGATGCATCTTCTGCCCAACGCTCGCTCAAAATATCACGAACACCATCTAGCAAGGCTGGTGCTGTTGAAAAATCAGCACCTTCTATTTTGCTCAAGGCTTCTTTGTGTTCGGCTAAAAAAGCCTCGGCAATGGCTATAGGGTAGAGAGATGGATCAGCAAAGAGTTGATGGGCCATCGGTTCTAGTCCCGCCTCTATGGCAATCATGCCTTTGGTGCGTCGTTTGGGTTTGAAGGGCAGATACAAGTCTTCTAGCTCTTGCTTGGTAGCTGCAGCCTCTAATGCCAACCGAAGCTCAGGCGTTAATTTGCCTTGCTCTTCAATGCTTTTAATCACTGCAGTGCGTCGCGTTTCAAGTTCACGCAAATACGCCAAACGTGCTTCGAGTTCACGCAATTGGATGTCATCTAACCCACCTGTGGCCTCTTTGCGGTAACGCGCGATGAAGGGAACAGTAGCTCCGCCATCGATCAACTCAACGGCAGCGCGCACCTGTTCAGGGCGAATCTTGATTTCATTGGCCAACTGGCCCATTATTTTTTGCATGCTCTGGGCTTTTTTCAAAAGGTCGATGCCGTGCCGACCGGAAATCTATTAACTACGTAAATCGGCTTTGAGTTTGTCACCAATATCTGGTCGCTCTTTAAACGGATCTGGCGGATTATGGCCTTGCACAATGGCTTCCATACGGTGTTGCACATTGCCTAGTGCTTTGGGGTGGCTGTAGATATAGAAATGGTCTTTTTCGATCGCATCAAACACCATCTTCGCCACATCCGCCGCACTCACTTTGCCGCTGCCCACCGCTTTATCGCTCATGGCTTGGCCAATCAATTGGCTTTTGGTGGGCTTGTCGGCTTTCAATTGGCTAGGCCTGTTGCGATGACTTTGGCTGATGCCAGTAGGCACAAAGTAAGGACACAACACACTAGCGCTGATTTGGTCACTGACCAGTTTTAAATCTTGGTACAAGGTTTCTGTCAATGCCACCACAGCATGTTTGGTGACGTTGTAAATGCCCATATTGGGAGGCGTTAACAGTCCCGCCATACTGGCAGTATTGACAATGTGGCCTTGGAAATTTGGGTCCTTGCTTGCAGCCTCAAGCATCATGGGGGTGAATAAACGCACGCCATGCACCACACCCCATAAGTTCACACCGAGTAACCATTCCCAATCAGCAACGGTGTTTTCCCAGACCAAGCCACCTGCGCCGACGCCTGCGTTGTTGAAAACAAAATTCGGTGCGCCAAATGTTTGTTGTACGTCATTGGCCAGAGCTTGCATGTGACCTTCATTGGATACATCCACCAAGCGTGCCATTACTTCTGCACCCAGTGTTTGCATTTGCGCTTGTGCTGCATCCAATGCGTCTTTTTGCACATCGACTAGTACTAACTTCATGCCCAATTGGGCGCCGATCTTTGCGCACTCCAAACCAAAGCCTGAACCTGCGCCCGTTAGAACTGCTACTTTGCCTTTGAAGTTGGAGATCACGATTCATCCTTTTTTAGGATGAAGCCCACGCGTGGGAAATGCACGTGCACAGTGCCAGCCCGCGCATCATGGCGACGCACAGTGATACGTGTTCTTGTTGCCGCTACGAGTTCTCCGTGTGTAGGTTCTAGTCCGAATGATTCTGCGGTGACCACTACCGGTTTGCCGAGTGCAATGCCATGCAAATCGATAAAGGGTTCTTTTGAAACATCCAGTGGTGTGGCTGCATTAGCGATGTCAATAGCTTGCGCTGAAGTGATGTCGGAATGTGTACCGTGGCCAAATTGCTCCATCCGTTCAATCCAAGCGGGCACATTAGGTGTTGCATCAAAAATACCAGCAAGCGGTGAGACTTTGCGAAAGGTATACCAAGTAGGGTGGTAGGCAGAAAAATCAGCAATAGAGGGTGCGTCCCCCATTAAAAAAGGATGTTGGTCAAGCATGTTTGCCAAACGTCTTATATAACTGCGGTACATGCCTTGGGCATCTGCAGGGGGCATCCGAGGTGCACCACCTCGCATAGTGGCGCGATCTTGCACAAATACTTTGATGTCTTCAGGATTCCAATTCGTGAGTACATGTGCCGCACCACTGGGTTGAAAGTTATACCCCATGGCTACTGGAAAGACCATCGCATCGGCCCATTGCGCCACGATACGCGAAGCCCCTTTGACGGCTTCTGGATAGAGCGTCGGCGTTGGAGTCATTTGCTCAAGCACATCGGATATCAATGCGGTGTCGCAATAAATATCGGCACCGACTTGCATAAACGGTGTACGTCGGTGGCCACCCGTGAGAGCAATCACATCCGGTTTTGGCATGTACATCGGGATGATGACGCTTTGCCAATGCATCTTTTTAAATCCAAGAATGAGACGCACCTTTTCTGCAAAAGGCGACAAAGGGTAATGGTGCAAGATGATGTTTGACATAGTTGATCTGATTGGCTGTGTGGGGTTGGATTAAATTAACTTGACCAATTGTTTGCCAAAGTTTTTGCCTTTGAGCAAGCCCAGAAATGCTTGTGGTGCTGCTTCCAGGCCCTGCGCAATCGTTTCACGTGGGCGCAATTTGCCAGTGCCCACCAAAGTGCCAAGCTCTTGTAAGGCTTCGGGCCACACTTCCATGTGCTCGCTCACAATGAATCCTTCGACCCGCATGCGGTTGACCAAAATCAAAGCGGGGTTGGTCATGGCAATCGGCGCACCGTCATAACCGGCAATCATTCCGCAGACTGCGATACGGGCAAAGGCATTGGTGCGCAACATGACGGCATCTAAAACCATGCCGCCTACATTTTCAAAATGGCCGTCGATGCCGTTAGGACATACATCGCGCAAAGCTTTGGAGAGTGACAGATAGTCTTTATGCTCTTTGTAATCAATACATGCATCAAAGCCGAGTTCTTTCACCACATACTCACATTTGTCTTTGCCGCCAGCAATACCCACGACGCGGCATCCTCTGGCTTTGGCTAAAGCACCGAATGCGCTACCCACAGCACCACTTGCAGCGCTCACCGTCACGGTTTCTCCTGCTTTGGGCGCAATGATTTTGACCAAGCCATAGAAAGCAGTCACACCTGGCATGCCAACAGCGCCTAGGTAATGGCTTAAAGGCACATGGGTGGTATCGACTTTACGCAACATGCCGGGGGCGTTGCCGTCCACAACGCTGTAGTGTTGCCACCCACCCATGCCCACCACTTTGTCGCCCACATGGAATTTAGGGTGTTTGCTGTCCACCACCTCGCCAACGGTGCCGCCAATCATCACTTGACCAAGGGGTTGCGGCACGGCATAGCTCTTGCTGTCATTCATGCGGCCGCGCATATAGGGGTCTAAGCTTAAATAATGGTGACGCACCAAGACTTGGTTTTCCGTGAGGGCAGGCGTTTTAGTGGTCACCAATTTGAAATTGCTGGTCGTCGCTTCGCCTTGGGGGCGGTTGTCTAGTAAGAGTTGTTGGTTGTCATGCATTGCTATCTCCAAAAAAGGAATTAATCCGTTGAAATTTCGTGGTTAGATTGGTTGGGTTGCACTGCGCGGGTGACATATTTAAAAGTTCCGGTAGCGTGTGCGCAGGCATTGCCCTGCGCATCAAATATGGTGCCCTCCGTAAATGCCATGCTTTTGCTGCGGTGCAAAAGTTTGCCCTTGCCCACAAGTTGTCCGCGTGCAGGTTGCATAAAAGAGGTTTTCATCTCAATAGTCACAACGCCCATAGTTTTGTCTACGCTTCTCGCAGCAGTGGCCATCGTTACGTCTAAAAGCGTCATCAAAGCACCACCGTGCGTCACATTGAAAGAATTCAAATGTGACTCTTCTGGCAGATAGCGCAACTCGGATTGGCCGTCTTCAAAAAACTCCATCTCAAAGCCTAAATGCTCGACAAACGGGATATAGGCGCCAAAACTTTCCTGCATAAGGTGCTTTCTTAAAAAGAGTCTTCGGCCATGTTGGCGCACGTCATATCGCGTGTTTCCACAACATTGAGCCAGGCTGAAATTTTGGGTAATTCGTAATGGAAGAAAAAGTGGGCGGCATGTCTGCGACCCATATTGGCAGCACTGTCTGAAAGACTGGCCAATTCAACTTCTAGCCATATCCAGGCCAACACTGTGTGGCCAAACGCTTGCATATAGGGCACTGCGTTTGCTAGGGCCTCTGCAGGAACATCTGTACTCCAAGCCATTTTGGTGGCGCGTCCTACACGTTGAAGCGCTTGTGCCAAAGCATTGGCATGCACAGCCGTTTCTTTTCCTAATGGCAGGGCGCGCTCGATGGTTGCGTTGATGCGCTCAGCTAGCAACTTCAGGCCTCTACCCTCTTCCATCAATACTTTGCGCCCGAGCAAATCCAAAGCTTGGATGCCGTGTGTGCCTTCATGGATCATATTGAGACGGTTGTCGCGCCAATACTGTTCAACCGCATAGTCACGGGTGTAACCATAACCACCATGAATTTGTATGGCTAAGGAATTGGCCTCTAAACACCATTCACTAGGCCAACTTTTAGCAATGGGCGTGAGAACTTCTAACAACAACCGCGCTTCATCGGCTTGCTGTGCATCGCCTGTGTGTTGTTCATCGACTAGGCGAGCGCAATACAGCTCTAATGCCAAAGCCCCTTCACCATATGCTTTTTGTGCCAACAACATACGCTTGATGTCTGCATGTTCAATGATGCGTGTTTGGGGTGAAGCAGGGTCTTTTCCTCCAGCAATGATAGGGCGTCCTTGTGGCCTACTTTTGGCGTAGTCAAGGGAGGCGTAATAACCAGCTAGCCCCAACATGGTGGCGGCCATACCCACGCCAATACGCGCTTCGTTCATCATATGGAACATATAGCGCAAGCCCTGACCAGGCAGCCCCACTAAATAGCCAATGGCACCTGCACCTTTTCCATTAAGTCCAGGTGATCGCACAGGATACTTACCTTCTCCAAAATTAAGCAAGGTATTGACAGTGCCGCGCCAACCTAATTTATGGTTGAGACCAGCAAGGGCAACGTCGTTGCGTTCGCCTGTTAATTGGCTTTCTAAATCCACCAGTTTTTTGGGAACAATGAATAAAGAAATGCCTTTGACACCTGGAATTGTTTTGCCTTGAGCGTCGGGAATTTTGGCCAAGACCAAATGCACAATGTTTTCACTGAGTTCGTGGTCTCCTGTGGAGATCCACATTTTGTTGCCCTTGAGTCGATAGCGAGGGCCTAGTGGATCTGTTCCAAATTCTTCACCGTCAGGAGTTGCACGTGTGGTGATATCTGACAGCGAAGAACCTGCTTGTGGTTCAGACAAACACATGGTCCCAGTAAACCGCCCGGAAAACTCATTCAGCGCAAAAACTTTTTTTTGTAATTCGGTCCCGTGCGCCATTAACAAATTTGCATTGCCAACGGTCAACATACCAGCACCTATGCTTACAGAACCACATGCAAAAAAAGCATTGGCAGCCGCTTCTATGGTGTAAGGCAGTTGCATGCCGCCAATGTCGAAGTCTTGCGCAGCACTCAGCATGCCGCTGGCGACATAGGCGTTATGTGCATCTTGCGTGCACTCAGGCAAGATCACTTTTTCGCCATCAAAGGCGGGCTCTTGCACATCCACGGTGCGGTTGAATGGCGCAAATTTATCGCGCGCAATGCGCTCACACGTGTCTAAAACTGCGTCGAAGGTTTCGCGGGAATGGTCAGCGAATCGCTCGCGTTGGTTGAGTTCGTTAACCTTGAGCCAATCGTGCAATAAAAAATCAACCGTGGTGCGAAGCGACATACCTTAATGCAGGGCGGTGGGTGGATGAACCAGCAGAGTCTTTAGTAGTCTTCAAGTTTCTTTAGAGAACTTCAAAGATGCCTGCAGCACCCATGCCGCCACCAATGCACATGGTCACTGCTACCCGCTTGGCACCACGACGCTTGCCTTCGATCAGAGCATGACCTGTCAGGCGCTGTCCGCTCACACCGTAGGGGTGGCCTACAGCAATAGCACCACCGTTGACATTCAAGCGGTCGGCAGGAATGCCTAAGGTGTCACGGCAATACAAAACTTGGACAGCAAAAGCTTCGTTGAGTTCCCACAAATCAATATCGTTCACAGTCAAACCTAAACGCTTCAAGACTTTAGGAACAGCAAAGACAGGACCAATGCCCATTTCATCGGGTTCACAACCTGCCACCGCAAAACCTAAGAAACGACCCAGCGGTTTCAAACCACGTTTGCTGGCGAGCTCTTCGCTCATTACCACGCAAGCACCCGCACCATCAGAGAATTGGCTGGCGTTTCCAGCAGCAATCACACCACCTGGCATGGCAGGCTTAATGCCAGATACGCTTTCTAATGTCGTGCCTTCACGTAAGCCTTCATCCGCACTCACAGTCACTTGTTTAGTCATCATGCCCATGACTTTGTCGATCACGCCCGCTTGCACGGTGATAGTTGCAATCTCATCATTGAACTTCCCGGCTGCTTGTGCAGCGCAGGCTTTTTGTTGGCTCTCGGCGCCGTACGCATCCATACGTTCACGCGATATGTTGTAACGCTTGGCTACTTGCTCAGCGGTTTGCAACATATTCCAGTAGATTTCGGGCTTCTTTTTCATGAGGTTCATGTCTGCCAACATGTGTTGGTTCATTTCTTGTTGCACACAAGAAATACTCTCCACACCACCTGCGACATAAATATCACCTTCACCCGCGATCACGCGCTGTGCCGCGAGTGCAATAGTTTGCAAACCTGACGAGCAGAAACGATTGACGGTCAAACCGCTGACTGTGATCGGGCAATCTGCCATCAAGGCAATTTGGCGTGCAATGTTGGCACCCGTTGCACCCTCAGGATTGGCGCAACCCATGATCACGTCTTCAACTTCAGCGGCATCAATGCCCGCACGGGCAATCGCGTGCTTCACAGCGTGACCGCCTAACGTAGCGCCGTGGGTCATATTGAAAGCGCCTTTCCAGCTTTTAGCGAGAGGTGTGCGTGCGGTCGAAACAATTACAGCATTGGTCATGGAAATTCCTTAATTGAAAGTTTTGCCTTCGGCTGCCAATTTCGCCAACAAGGGCGCAGGCTTCCAGAACTCGGCATCGTCATGCGGGTTGGCGGCAAAGCGGTGCATGGCTTGCACCACGTTGAAGAGACCCACTTGGTCTGCATACAACATTGGGCCACCACGATAAATCGGGAATCCGTAGCCTGTGATGTAAACCATATCGATATCGCTGGCCTTGGATGCAATACCGTCTTCCAAGATATGTGCAGCTTCGTTCACCAATGAAAACACCAAGCGTTGGACAATTTCTTCATCGCTGATTTTTCTGGGGCTAATGCCTATCGTCGCGCGGTGTTTGACGACCATGTCTTCCACTTCTTTGTTAGGGATGGCATCGCGTTTGCCAGCCTGGTAGTCATACCAACCTTTGCCAACCTTTTGTCCAAAGCGGCCCATTTCACAAAGCAAATCAGCTGTCTTGCTGTATTTCATATGTGGTTTTTCAACATAACGGCGTTTACGAATAGCCCAGCCGATGTCGTTACCTGCTAAATCACCCATGCGGAAAGGCCCCATGGCAAAACCAAATTTCTCAATGGCTTTGTCGACTTGTTGTGGTGTGCACCCTTCTTCTAATAAGAAGCCGCCTTGGCGACCGTATTGCTCGATCATGCGGTTGCCAATAAAGCCATCGCAAACACCAGAGACAACTGCGGTCTTTTTAATGGTTTTGGCAAGCGCCATCACAGTGGCCAAGACATCTTTGGCCGTCTTTGCGCCGCGCACTACTTCCAACAATTTCATGACGTTGGCTGGACTAAAGAAGTGCATACCAATCACATCCTCAGGCCGCTTGGTGAAATTGGCGATCGCATTGACGTCTAGCGTCGATGTGTTGGACGCCAAAATCGCGCCAGGCTTCATCACGGCGTCTAATTGTTTGAATACAGTTTCTTTGACGCCCATTTCTTCGAATACGGCTTCAATCACCAAGTCCGCGTCTTTGATGTCGTCATAACTCAACGTGCTGGTGAGTAATGCCATGCGTTGGGCATATTTATCTTCTTTGAGTTTGCCTTTTTTTACTTGGGCTTCGTAGTTCTTTTTGATGGTCGCGATGCCACGGTCAAGCGCTTCTTGCTTGGTCTCCAATATCTTGACGGGAATACCGGCATTCAAGAAATTCATGCTGATGCCACCGCCCATGGTTCCAGCACCGATCACAGCAACTTGTTTGATAGCGCGTGTGGGTGTGGTGTCAGGGACGTCTGCAATCTTGGACGCGGCGCGTTGGGATGTGAATAAATGTCTGAGCGCGCGACATTCCGGTGTCCACATCAAATTGATGAAGAGCTCACGCTCTAAGACCATGCCTTCGTCAAATTTTTTCTTGGTCGCAGCTTGCACGGCATCGACACACTTGGGTGGCGCGGGATAGTTTTTGGCCATGCCTTTGACCATATTGCGTGTGAATTGGAAGTAGGCATCGCCTTGTGGGTGTTTGCAAGGCAAATCACGCACACGCGGCAAAGGCCGCACATCAGCGACTTCACGTGCAAACTGCAGTGCTTCATCCATCAAGGACTCGGGGGATGCGGCCATTTTGTCGAACAATTTTTGTCCGGGCAGCATCGCTAGCATTTCGCTTTTGATAGGCTCTCCGCTAACGATCATGTTGAGTGCAGGCTCCACACCCAAAACGCGAGGCAAACGTTGCGTGCCTCCCGCACCAGGAATCAAACCAATTTTGACTTCAGGCAATGCAATGCTGGCACCTGGTGCAGCTATACGGTAGTGGCAACCTAGGGCTAGTTCTAAACCACCACCCATCGCTACGGTGTGTACGGCGGCCACGACAGGTTTAACGGAATTTTCAATTTGCGCGATTACGCTTAATAAATTGGGTTCCTGTGTGGCTTTAGGGGAACCAAATTCACGGATGTCAGCGCCGCCAGAAAAAGCTTTGCTGTGCCCAGTAATCACAATAGCTTTGATAGAAGTATCTTGAGCCGCTTTTTCTACCCCTTCTGTAATAGCTTGACGGGTTGACAACCCAAGTCCATTGACGGGTGGATTGTTCAGGGAAATAACAGCCACGTCGCCGTGAACTTTGTAGTCTGCACTCATGCGGGTTCCTTGTTGATACTAAATGGGGACAAGAAAAAGAACGGTCGTTCTTTTTTATTCTAGATCAAACTTCCAGCCACTCTCGGCGGATGTAAGTGTCTTCTCGGAGCTGGGCTGGGGTACCTGCAAAAACAATACTTCCATGACCCATAACTAAAACTCGGTCTGAAATGTCCATAGCAATGGTGAGTTTTTGTTCAATCAACAGAACCGAAACACCTTTTTGCTTCAGAGTTTTCAAGTACTCGCCAACCAAGGTAACGATTTTGGGCGCTAAGCCTTCTGTGGGTTCGTCGATGATGATCAAGTCAGGGTCCCCCATCAGGGTGCGACAAAGTGTGAGCATTTGCTGTTCGCCACCAGACAAAACTCCCGCCTCGGTGTGCTCACGCTCTTTTAAGCGAGGAAACATGGCATACATATCTGCAAAGTTCCATCGGCTGGTTTTACTTTGCTTTTTTTGTCCCAATAAAAGATTCTGGTGTACGGTTAATTTGGGGAATATGTCACGGTTTTCTGGAACATAACCAATACCTAGGTGCGCAATTTGATAGGCTTCTTTTTGCAAAATAGCCTGTCCGTTCCATTCAATCGAGCCTTGGCAGTCCACCAATCCCATGATGGAGCGCGCTGTAGTGGAACGTCCCGAGCCATTGCGACCGAGCAAGGCAACAATTTCGCCCTCTTCGATGTTGAAGGACACACCGTGAAGCACATGGCTTTTGCCATAAAAAGCGTGGAGATTATCAATCTTGAGCATGGAGCTTATGCGTAATGGGTGCGAAACATAGATCAGTGTGCATGACTGCTGCCAAGGTAGGCCTCTTGGACTTGAGGATTAGCGCGCACCGCATCTGGCGTGTCAAAGGCAATCACTTCTCCATATACAACCACAGCGATTTTGTCTGCTAAGCCAAAAACAACACCCATGTCATGTTCAACGGTTAACAGCGTTTTGCCTTCGGTGACTTGGCGAATGAGTTGTATGAACCTTAGGGTCTCGCTCTTGCTCATGCCGGATGTAGGCTCGTCTAACAAAATAACACTGGCACCGCCAGCAATAGTGATGCCAATTTCAAGAGCGCGTTGTTCAGCATAGGTAAGGTTCATCGCCAAAACGTCACGCTTTTTATCGAGGCGAATACGTTCCATGAACATTTCTGCTAATTCGTTGGCATCTTCTAAATCAGCTAAAAAGCGTAGGAATGTGTATTTGTATCCAAGGCTCCAGAGAACTGCGCATCGCAAATTTTCAAAAACACTGAGTTTGGGAAAAATATTCGTGATTTGAAAACTTCTGGAAAGACCTAGACGATTGATTTCATAGGGTTGTTTGCCATCTATGCGTTGGTTGCGCAGCCAGATTTCCCCCTTGGTTGGTGCAAACCTTCCACTGATGAGGTTAAAGAGAGTGGATTTACCCGCACCATTGGGACCAATGATGGCAACTCTTTCTCCTGTTTGTACTGCTAAATCAACACCTCGGATGATTTCAGTTTTTCCAAAACTTTTATGAATATTCCTAAGTTCGAGGGCAACCATCACAAGTCCTCCCTGCGCTTTATTTCTTTCTCTATATATTCTTGTGAATCATCCCAGTCTTTTATGTATTGACGCCTAGCTAATTCAAAGAGCCCAAATCCTGTGATGACCATGAATAAACATCCCCACCAACTGTGACTTGAATCTGTATGGAGCAAGACGCCTGCAAAGCGTAACTCCGCACCCATAGCAGCATTGAGTTGCAGGTGATAGACCATTTCAATGATGGCAGCAACACCGGCTAAACCAATCAGGGCCGTAACGGCTAAGCCAATATAAGCAACCCAAATATGGCGTAGACGTCCAAAAGCAGCTAATCGCAAATTCATCATGATCAGGCTAGAGATACCACCTGGGGCATAAATTACCATGAATAAGAATACCAATCCCAAATACAACAACCAAGCTTTCGTAAATTCAGATAACAACACAAATGCCAATACCAACAAAATAGCACCAATAATGGGGCCAAAAAAGAATGTGGCACCGCCTAAAAAGGTAAAGAGTAAATACGCCCCAGAGCGGGCAGCGCCCACTACTTCGGCGGTGACAATTTCAAAGTTCAGAGCTCCAATGCCACCTGCAATTCCTGCAAAAAAACCAGAAATGATGAAAGATATGTAACGAACATGTTGGGTGTTATAGCCAATGAATTCAACCCTTTCAGGATTGTCGCGCACCGCATTAAGTATTCTTCCCAGCGGTGTCCGCGTGAAAGCGTACATCAGTCCAACACAAATAAATGTGTAAATGGCTGTGAGGTAGTAAACCTGAAGAGGGGGGCCAAAAGAGATTCCCAAAAAGGGTTTTCCAAATACGCGATTACCTGACACACCGGCTTCTCCACCAAAAAATCCGGAGAACATTAAAGACATGGCAAATACCAATTCCGACACGCCGAGGGTGATCATTGCGAAAGTTGTTCCTGATTTACGCGTTGTCACATAGCCAAACAAAACGGCAAAAAACATACCCCCAATCCCTCCTACTAAGGGAATTAAAGCTACGGGAATTGGAACTAAACCGCTTGCTGCTGCATTGAGGGTATGAATGGCGATGTAGGCACCAAGGCCGGTGTAAACAGCGTGACCAAAACTCAGCATGCCCCCTTGACCCAAAAGCATGTTGTAAGAAAGACAAACAATCATGACTCCCCCGATTTGGGTCAACATCGATACGGAGAGATTGCTTGAAAAAACTTTGGGGGCAATCAATAAGATGATTGCAAATAATCCCCAAATGACCCAACGGGCAACGTTGATGGGCTTGAATTCATAAAAGGAAATAGAACTTTTCATGGCTACTAGGTTTCTCGCTTTCCGAGCAATCCTCTAGGCCTAAAAATGAGCACCAACACAAGCAACAAATAGGGAAGTATTGGCGCAATTTGCGAAATGGTGAGATTCAATAACGCATTTTCTTTTGACGTATTGCTCAGTGTCATGCCTAAACTTTGCAACATGCTAAGAGCCGAGTAATCTAGGGCTACCGCAAATGTTTGAACTATTCCAATAATTAAAGAAGCCAAAAAAGCCCCAGCCAAAGAACCCATACCACCAACCACTACCACGACAAAAATGACAGAACCCACCGTGGCTGCCATGGCGGGCTCGGTCACAAAAGTACTACCCCCAATAACACCTGCTAGTCCAGCGAGCGCAGTGCCCACACCAAAAACAGACATAAATACACGTGGCACGTTATGACCTAGTGCTTCGACCATCTCAGGGTGGGTAAGCGCTGCTTGAATAACCAAGCCAACGCGTGTTTTAGTTAGGAGAAGCCACAGCCCTAGCATCATGCCGATCGCTATAGCCATCATGAATGCACGCGTGGCTGGGAAAGGTGAACAAACAATTTGAACTGCTGTGTCTATCGATTGGCAGGCCTCTGCGCTAACTCCCCCTAAAACCAGAGATAGGCCATCGATGGAGTGCTGTATCAGCGTAAAAGCAGGTCCTTGTAGTTCAATCGGTGGTTGAAATTCAACGGCATTACGACCCCAAACCAATTGAACCATTTCAAGAACTACATAGGACAGACCAAAGGTTACTAGGAGTTCTGGGACATGGCCAAATTTATGCACCCGTCGCAGACAAGTTTTTTCAAAGACAGCGCCTATAGCGCCTGCCGCTATCGGGGCCACCAAAAGCGAAAGCCAAAACCCTAAAACGCTATTGAGCGTAAACCCTATATAAGCACCCAGCATGTAAAAACTAGCGTGCGCAAAATTAAGAACCCCCATCATGCTGAAGATCAACGTGAGACCAGAGCTGAGCATAAACAACAACAAGCCATAGCTCAGTCCATTGAGAGTGGATATAACTAAAAATTCCATGGCTTCTTTTTTGCGTCCTAAAAAAAGAGTGCGTTCGTAACGCACTCTTTGGGTGAAATTAGCAGGGCTGGATTTAACCAGGACGCTTCATTTGACAACTCGTGGGCGTACTGGCGACATAAGGTTCATATTTTTGAATGGGAACGAGGGTCATGCCTGTATTTTCAGCCGAGTACGGATATTTTTTATCCGCTTTTTGCCAAACTGTCATAAACATAGTTTGTTGCATTTGGTGGTCAGATTTACGAACTTCATTCTCACCCGCAAAGCTTTGAAATTTCAATCCCTCAAGGGCAAATGCAACTTTTACGGGATCTGTAGATTTTGCTTTAACCATTGCTTGGCTGAGAGAGTTCAAGATATTTGCCATTGAAAATGTGTAGATGTCATCTTTGTATTTAGCGTTGAATTCTTCCATCCACTTTTGGTACTGGCCACCAACGTTGTAGTGTCCATAACCGATTTGAAAAACTTTACCTTCACCATTTTTTCCCAGTGCGGTTGGAGTACCTGACACACCGGTGTAATAGGTGTAGAACTTTCCGTTGTAGCCACCTTCGTTTGCAGCTTTAACTAGCAACGCCAGGTCTGACCCCCAATTACCTGTGATAACAGTGTCTGCACCAGAGGCTTTGATTTTTGCAATGTAGGGAGAAAAATCTCTGACCTGCGCCAAAGGATGAAGGTCTTCCCCCACAATTTGAATATCTGGGCGTTTGCGCGCTAAGTTTTCTTTAGCGTATTTCGCGACTTGGTGGCCATGAGAATAATTCTGGTTAAACAGATATACCTTTTTGATGTCTGTTTTATCTTTCATGAAGGTCGTCATCGCCTCAATTTTCATAGAGGTATCTGCGTCATAGCGGAAGTGCCAAAAACTGCATTTGCTGTTGGTGAAATCAGGATCTACTGCCGAAATGTTCAAGTAAACAACTTCCTTGCCTGGATTTCTTTCGTTGTGTTTGTTAACTGCGTCGATGATGGCTCCTGCCACAGAAGAACCATTACCTTGCGAGATATACCGAATTCCCTGGTCTATCGCTGCTTGCATCGCATTCAAACTCTCGGCAGGGCTTAGTTTGTTGTCGAAGCTAACAATTTCAAATTTAACTTTTGCAGGATTATTGGCATTAAATTTTTCGGCGAAAAATTGGAATGTTTTTAATTGGTTAGAGCCTACTGGTGCCATCAACCCAGAAAGAGGGTCAATCCAAGCAATCTTGACAGTCTCGCCAGCTTGCGCAAAAGCAAGTGAACCAAGCGTTGCCAAAGACGCAGCAGCTATCAGTTTTGGTACAAATTTCATAGTTGTCTCCTTAGGGTTTGGGAATAGTGAGAGCTTACAGGTTGGGAAGGTTTAGATTTTTAGGGAATGCGAGTAGAAATTTATAAATTTGGCAAGACGTAGTCTTTTAATTGTTCACGTAATTTGGTTTTTAGCATCTTTCCAGTTGCGCCAATGGGGATACTGTCGACAAACACCACATCGTCGGGTATTTGCCATTTGGCAGTTTTACCTGCATAAAAAGCTAGCAACTCTTCACGAGTTAGTTGCGTTTCAGGTTTCTTTACTACTACGACAATAGGACGTTCATCCCATTTGGGATGTTGAACGCCTATACAAGCAGCCATCAAAATGCTGGGGTGAGCGACAGCGATATTTTCGATATCGATGGAACTTATCCACTCGCCACCAGACTTAATTACATCTTTACTTCGGTCGGTAATTTGCATGTAGCCATCGTTATCAATGGTTGCAACATCACCTGTTGGAAACCATGAAACGCCATCCGAGTCTTTGAGCAAAGGCGGCCCTCCTTCGCTTTTGAAATAGTCTGCTACAACCCAAGGCCCCTTTACCCATAAATCTCCAAAAGACTTGCCATCATGAGGGAGATCGATGCCTGCATCGTCCACGATCTTCATATCCACACCAAAAATAGCCCGACCTTGTTTAAGGCGAATTTTCATTTGATCTGATTCAGATAATTTCAAGTGTTTATTTTTGAGAGTACAGAGCGTTCCCAAAGGACTCATCTCCGTCATGCCCCATGCATGCAGAACCTCAACGCCATAGTCTTCTCGGAATGTTTGAATCATGGCTGGGGGGCAAGCTGATCCGCCAATAACAGTTCGGTTCAATGTGGAAAATTTGAGCCCAGCTGCTTTCATATGCGTAAGGAGCATTTGCCACACTGTTGGAACACCTGCAGCATAGGTCACCCTTTCACTTTCAATAAGTTCATAGATAGATTTACCATCCATGCCAGCACCTGGAAAAACTAACTTTGCACCAGTCAATGCTGCGCTGTAGGGGATTCCCCAGGCGTTTACGTGAAACATGGGTACTACGGGCAATATGGCATCCCGCGCTGAAATCCCCATGACGTCAGGCAAGGCCGCAGCGTAGGCGTGCAAAAGGGTTGAACGGTGGCTGTAGAGAGCAGCTTTGGGGTTACCAGTGGTGCCACTCGAGTAACACATGCTAGAGGCGGTATTTTCATCAAAATTGGGCCATTGGTAGCTGGCAGATTTTTTTCCTATCCATGCTTCATAACTTACTAAATTAGGTATGTTCGTACCACTTGGCAATTTATCAGCATCACACATTGCCACCCATTGGATGATCGATTTGCATTTGCTGTGAATGGCCTCGATGATTGGCAGAAAAGTCATGTCAAAACATAGCACTTGGTCTTCAGCGTGGTTGGTAATCCAAGCGATTTGTTCTGGATGCAGGCGCGGGTTAATGGTGTGTAATACGCGGCCGCTGCCGCTGACACCAAAATACAATTCCAGATGCCGATAACCATTCCACGCTAATGTTGCAACGCGCGCACCAAAGGCAACATGTGAATCGTCTAGCGCATTAGCTACTTGCTTGGCGCGGTGTGAGACATCTGACCAGGTGTAACGGTGAATATCTCCCTCCACCCTACGAGAGACCACTTCTCCGTCGCCGTGATGTCGGTGTGCAAACTCAATCAGATGAGAAATGAGTAAAGATTGCTGTTGCATTAAACCAAGCACAATGTCTCCTTCTGAAATTTTGGCACGATCGTGCTTTTTTATTGGCATTGTGCCAATACTTCGTTAGTTTTACCAGTTTTAGTCAAAAAAATCTTAAGGATTTCCCCACACAAGTGACAATTCCCAAAATGACAACGCACAAGCTTAATTGGTATCCCTGCTTTAGCAAATTTGATGAGCCTTTTTCTACGATTTGCCCACCAACGCCTCTACCTGATCCCTATTGGGTGGCTACAAACAATTCACTTTGTAATGCGCTAGGTATTTCACCTGATATTTTTTCGCAAGACGCATTTCTCAGTGCCATGGCGGGAAACACTTTGCTTGCGCAATCAAAGCCTAGAGCAAGTGTTTACAGCGGGCATCAATTTGGTGTGTGGGCTGGTCAATTGGGTGATGGAAGGGCGATAAGTCTTGGAGAAATAAATTCACCGCTTGGTATTCAAGACATTCAACTCAAAGGTGCTGGCCCGACACCTTTCTCACGCAGAGGCGATGGGCGAGCCGTTTTACGTTCGAGTATTCGTGAATTTCTATGTAGCGAAGCCATGTTTGGATTGGGTATCCCCACTACGCGAGCTTTATGCGTGGTGGGATCACCAGCAAAGGTTTATCGCGAAGAGGCAGAAACTGCTGCGGTTGTTGCTCGCGTGAGTCCAAGCTTTATTCGATTTGGTCATTTTGAACACTTTGCGTCCATGGGACAGTTAGATGCAGTTAACGTCCTAGTGCATCACGTTGTCCAAGCGCACATGCCGGCATTATTAGAAACCAAAGGTGACGAACAGCATCTGGCTTGCGCTTTGCTTAAAGAAACCACCCAAAGAACTGCTGCACTTATGGCGCAATGGCAAGCAGTTGGGTTTTGCCACGGCGTCATGAATACTGACAACATGAGTATCTTGGGCTTGACGCTGGATTACGGACCGTTTCAGTTCTTAGATAATTTTTACGCCAACCATATTTGTAACCATTCTGATAATCAGGGGCGCTACGCATATGCCAAACAACCCCAAATTGCTTATTGGAATTTGTTTTGTTTAGCGCAAGCTTTAATGCCAATTATTCAAGATCAGCAACTAGCATTAGATGCTCTAGAAACCTATAAGTCCCTTTATCCAAATTATTTTTACGCGCGTATGCGTGAAAAACTTGGAATCAGCGACGAACTCGAAACTGACAACTTGTTGATACAAGATCTTTTGACCCTAATGGATAAAGACCGCGTTGATTACACCTTGTTTTGGCGCCGTTTAAGTAATGCAGTTGGCGAAATCTCCTCCAACGAAGGTAATGTATTTGATGCCGTACAGGATCTGTTCATACACAGAGAGGATTTCAACCAATGGCTTGAGAGATATAAGCGCCGTTTGGTACCCAGCGATACATCTGTGGTTAGCCTGAATATGTTGCGGGTAAATCCTAAATATATATTACGTAACCACTTAGGTGAAATGGCAATTCGACGCGCAAAAGAAGGCGATTACAGTATGGTTCATTCGCTTTTAGCTGTGTTAGCCACGCCTTTTAACGAACACCCAGATTTTGAGGCTTGGGCAGGAATTGCGCCTGACTGGGCCTCTCAAATTGAAATAAGTTGCTCCTCATGAAAATTAAAAAAACTGACATTGAATGGAAAGCCCTATTGGCTCAAAAAAATGCTGAACCTGTGGCATTTGACGTTACACGTAAAGCTGCCACTGAGCGACCATTTAGCGGTAAGTACGAAGACCATTGGAGAAACGGGACATACCATTGCATTTGTTGCGACAACTTACTCTTTGAAGCTTCCTCTAAATTTGACGCAGGATGCGGGTGGCCAAGTTTTTTCCAAGAAGCAAAATCAGGCTCAATCATTGAAAATCGCGACACATCCCACGGAATGGTTCGAATTGAAACGGTCTGTAGCCAATGTGAAGCGCATTTAGGACATGTTTTTAACGACGGACCAGCGCCAACTGGTCTTCGTTATTGCATGAACTCTGCTTCCCTTCATTTCAAACCAGATCAGTAATATGAAGTTATTTTTAGATTTTTTCCCTATAGTCTTGTTCTTTGTTGTTTTTAAAGCCTATGGCATTTATGCTGCAACGGCTGTTGCAATAGCCGCAACTGTTTTCCAAATTGGCTGGATGCGATTTAAAAATGGCCATGTTGACAATATGCAGTGGATCAGTCTAGGGGTCATCGTTGTTTTTGGCGGCGCAACGCTGATCACGCAAGATGAGACTTTCATCAAATGGAAGCCCTCTGTTTTGTATTGGGTCATGGGCCTAACGCTTTGGATTGGTTTGTTTTTTTTCAATCGTAATTTCATTCAGAGTTTGATGGGAAAGCAAATCCAACTTCCTGCAAACATATGGGGCCAATTACTTCATGCATGGGCTGGCTTTTTTGTCATGATGGGATTACTCAATCTTTGGGTGGCTTACAACTTTGATACTGACACGTGGGTTAGTTATAAGCTTTTTGGTGGCATTGGATTGATGGTGGTATTTGTATTGTTACAAGGTCTATTTTTGAGTCGCCATTTAAAAGAGCCTGAGGAATCGCCATGAAAATTACTGCGCAAAATGTTCAAGCGCGCTTGATGCAGCATCTCGCTCCTAAAGTCTTAGATGTGATTGATGAAAGTGCCCAGCATGCCGGTCACTCTGGTAGCAATGGAAGTTTGGAAGGAACCCACTTTCGTGTGCGCATCTACAGTGGTCAATTCGATGGCTTGGCAAGAGTAGCTAAACACCGGCTTGTGTATGATGCATTGCAAGAATTCATTGACCAAGGCTTGCACGCATTGGCCATTGAAGTCGTAGATAACCCCTCCTGAGATATTCCATGAAAAATAAATTTCTATATGCAGTCGCTTCAATAGTTTTATGTGCTTTCGGTATTGCTGCGCAAGCCCAAAACTTAGCAATCGTTAATGGCAAAGCTGTACCTAAAACGCGAATGGACGCCCTTACCCAGCAGGTTGTTCGCTCTGGACGGCCTATCACGCCTGATGTAGAAGCCCAAATAAAAGAAGAAGTTATTGCTCGTGAAATCTTCATGCAAGAAGCCCAAAAGCGCGGCTTAGACGCCACCGATGACTTCAAAGCTCAAATTGAACTAGCGCGCCAAACTATTTTGATTCGTGAATTGTTTAGTAAATTTCAAGAAACCAATGTTGTTACTGATGCAGACACCAAAGCCGAGTACGATAAATTTGTAGCTGCAAACGGTGGTAAAGAGTACCGCGCTCGGCATATCTTGGTGGAAACCCAAGACCAAGCTAAAGCTATTCTCGCTAGCCTTAAAAAGGGCGTTAAATTTGACGAATTAGCCAAAAAGCAGTCAAAAGATCCTGGTTCAGGTACCAAAGGGGGCGACTTGGATTGGGCAACGCCTGGAAGTTTTGTAAAAGAGTTTTCAGACGCTATGGTGGCTCTTAAAAAGGGAGAAACCACCTCTACTGCGGTCAAAAGCCAATTTGGATTTCACATCATCAGGCTAGACGATACACGCGAAGCCCAATTGCCAAAGTTAGAAGAAGTTAAGACTCAAATTGTTCAGCAGCTTCAGCAGCAACGAATGGCAACTTTTCAACAAGAAATGCGAGCAAAGGCTAAAGTCGAGTAGCCCTAACCTACCCATTTACGTGCATTTCGCCATATTTGCATCCAAGGGCTGAAAGCTTCCAAGCCCCCTGTTACTGATAAATCCGTCCAACTCATTTGTACGTTCCTGAAGACTCTTTCTGGATGCGGCATCATGGCAGTGAAGCGTCCGTCTTTTGTTGTTACAGCGGTTAACCCCCCTATGCTTCCATTGGGATTGAAAGGATAGCGTTCCGTTGGTTGGCCCTTAGCGTCTACAAAGCGCATCACAGGTAATACATTTTTAAAATTACCGCGATGACTGAAATTGGCAAAGCCCTCTCCGTGCGCCACTGCAATAGGCATTCTGAGCCCAGCCATGCCCGCAAAGAACAGGCTTGGTGATGGTGTAACTTCAACCAAGGAAAGCCTGGCTTCGTAGCGCTCACTTTGGTTATTTGTAAATCTTGGCCAATCCTGCGCACCAGGAATGATCGTTGCTAATTCAGCAAACATTTGGCAGCCATTACAAACACCCAAGCCGAATGTGTCCTTAGTTTCAAAAAATGCAGAAAATTGATCAGACAACATCTGGTTGAAAGTGATGGATCTTGCCCAGCCTATTCCCGCCCCTAATGTGTCTCCGTAGCTAAATCCTCCACAAGCGACTAGACCTTTGAAATCTCTTAAATTAGTGCGTCCTGTTTGTAAATCGGTCATGTGCACGTCATAAGCATCAAACCCAGCAAGATTGAAGGGATAGGCCATTTCCACATGCGAGTTAACGCCCTGCTCTCGCAAGATGGCTACCTTGGGTCTGGTGGCAGCTATCGATGGAGCTGCGACTAAGTTTTTTTGCCCATCCCGTGATAATAAATCTTGAAGGGATTGCGGAATATGCACATGCATTCCGGGCATATTGGGTTCCCCCAAGCTTGCATGCTCTGAATCAGCACAATGAGGATTGTCACGTTGTTGGCAAATTTTCCAGCTAACGCTATCCCAGACAGAATATAAATCTGCAATTTTTGCTTTGAAAATTTCTTTTGCGTCACGCCAAATACTAATTTCACCCCCACCCTTGTTAATCTGGGAAATAGCAGGACGGGTTTTTCCAATACAGTGACTGTGCTTGGACAAGCCATGCGTACGCAATATTTGCATCACTGCGTTGCGGTCAACGGTCTTGACTTGTAATACAACTCCTAATTCTTCGTTGAATAAAGCTTCTAGAGTTAATGACTCTCTGCGCGCGTTTACTTGGCTTGCCCAGTTTTTACTGTCACCATATTCTGCACGGCTGTCCTCAATACCATCACCTTGCGTAATCAGCATGTCTACATTGATTGCAACACCTACCTGACCAGCAAAGGCCATTTCACATAGGGTTGCAAATAATCCGCCGTCGCTGCGATCGTGATAGGCCAAAATTTTATTTTCAGTACGAAGTTGATTAACAGCGTGGACCAGTTGCACCAAACTTTGCGAATTATCGAGATCAGGAACATCTTCACCGAACTGGTTGAGAACCTGGCTCAAGATGCTGCCCCCCATACGGCGCGCACCTTGTCCTAGTTCCACTAAAACCAAGCTAGTTTCCTCATCAGCATAGAGTTGCGGCGTGAGAGTTTGGCGAACATCCGCAATACAAGCAAAAGCAGTGGTTACTAAACTAACAGGAGAGGTTACTTGATGGTTACGTCCATCCTCAACCCATTGGGTACGCATGGACAAACTATCCTTTCCAACTGGAATCGAAATACCCAGCGCGGGACATAACTCCATTGCTACAGCTTTTACTGTGTCATAAAGTGCAGCATCTTCGCCTTCCTCGCCACAAGCAGCCATCCAATTTGCACTGAGTTTTACATGGCTTAATTCAATTGGGGCAGCCAATAAATTTGTTATTGCTTCAGCAACAGCCATACGTCCAGAGGCAGGCGCATTTAAAGCTGCCAAAGGACTTCGTTCGCCGATGCTCATTGCCTCGCCAGCAAATCCCTTAAAGTCGGCCAAGGTAACAGCACAATCTGCAACCGGTACTTGCCAAGGACCAACCATCTGATCTCTATGGGTGAGTCCTCCTACAGTACGGTCGCCAATCGTCACTAAAAAACGTTTGCTGGCGACGGTAGGGTGGGCCAAAACTTGAAGTGCTATAGCATGAAGGTCAACACCCGTCAGGTCAATCGGATTTTCAGAACGATTGAGGCGTGTAACGTTGCGATGCATCTTGGGTGGTTTCCCAAGCAAGACATCCATTGGCATGTCGACTGGTTTCAAGGCAGAGTCACCGGCAGTCAAAATTAATTGTCGCTCTTGGGTTGCCACACCAATTACTGAAAAAGGACAACGTTCGCGAGCACAAAATGACTGAAATAACGGCAATGCATCTGGATGAATGGCCACTGCATAGCGCTCCTGGCTTTCATTCGACCAGATTTCTTTTGGAGAAAGACCAGATGCTTCAAGGGGAATTGCTTTTAAATCAAAACGCGCACCACGTCCAGCATCATTGGTAAGTTCTGGAAATGCATTGGACAAGCCACCGGCACCTACATCATGAATGGACAAGATCGGATTAGATGTACCCAAGGCCCAACAATGGTTGATAACCTCTTGGGCGCGCCGCTCAATTTCAGGGTTTCCACGTTGCACGGAATCAAAATCTAAATTTTCAGCGTTACTACCACTAGCCATAGAACTTGCAGCCCCACCCCCCATTCCAATTCGCATTCCAGGACCACCGAGTTGAATTAACAAAGTACCCGCTGGGAATGCTATTTTTTTTATTTGCGTGCTATCAATTACGCCCAAACCGCCAGCAATCATGATGGGTTTGTGATACCCACGAACAACATGGGCTACCTTTTGCTGAAACTCACGAAAATACCCTAGCAAATTTGGGCGGCCGAATTCATTGTTAAACGCGGCTCCACCCAATGGGCCCTCCATCATGATTTGTAGGGGACTTGCTATGTGAGAGGGTTTACCTACAGCGCGCGTTTCATCGGTTTCCCATAATTTGGAAACAGAAAAACCTGTTAAACCAGCTTTAGGCTTTGACCCTCGGCCGGTGGCGCCCTCATCGCGAATTTCCCCTCCATTTCCCGTGGAAGCACCTGGGAAAGGAGAAATTGCAGTCGGATGGTTATGCGTCTCCACTTTCATCAAAATGTGGTGGGTGGCATCAACACCTTTATATAAGGGGAGATCTTTGTCATTGTGGACCGCAACAAATCGCTCCACATCATGGCCGCGCATGATTGACGCATTGTCCGAATAAGCAACTAAGGTGTTTTGTGGACTTATTTTTTCAGAGTGACGGATCATGCCAAATAAACTATGCGCTTGCGGTTGTCCGTCAATCGTGAACTCAGCATTAAATATTTTGTGTCGACAATGCTCGCTATTGGCTTGAGCAAACATCATGAGCTCTACGTCGGTAGGGTTACGTTTGAGTTGGGTAAAAGAATTCACCAAATAATGGATTTCATCTTCAGCCAAAGCAAGGCCCCAACGCAAATTTGCATCTTCAAGTGCTTTGAGCCCTTTACCAAGAATATCTACGTGCTCCATCGGCGCAGGTTCAAGCTCTGTGAATAGCGCAAACGCCTCTTCTCGATTAGCCATCACGGATTCAGTCATTCTGTCATGGAGAAGATCAGCTATGTCGGCAATTTGCCCGGGTGACAAAGTCGCTTTGCCTAACAAACCCTGATTCAGAACCAGTTGAAATTCGGTAATGCGTTCAATCCGTTTTATTTCCAATCCGCAGTTGTGTGCAATATCAGTTGCCTTGGAAGCCCATGGAGAAACCGTTCCTAAGCGGGGTGTAACCACCACCAGTTTGCCTGCTGGAGCAACAAGGGCGGGCTCACCATAAGTGAGTAATGCAGCTAAGGTTTTGTGCGCCTCCGAGCCTAAAGGATCTGATGAAGCTGCCAAATGGACATAACGCGCGTGTAGAGCATGGATTTGGGGTGATATTGCCTGCAAAAGAGGCAATATTTGTTGGACACGAAATTGGCTTAGAGCATTAGAGCCCTCGAAAATACTAATGTGCAGTGACACAGAAACCCTTGGGTAGATGTCGAAATGGGATAATTGTGGCATGACGATTACCTACAAAGATACAAATGGTGTTCAAGGTATGCGCCTAGCAGGCAAACTAGCATCCGAAGTGCTAGATTTTCTTACGCCGCATGTCGTTGCTGGCGTCACCACTAACCAACTCGATCAATTGGCTCACGACTACATCACCCAAGTCCAAAAAGCCATACCTGCGCCGCTCAACTACAACCCCAGTGGAGACAACCCTTACCCCAAATCGATTTGCACCTCTATTAACCATCAGGTTTGCCACGGTATTCCCAACGACAAAGCATTAAAAAAAGCTGATATCGTCAATATCGATATTACGGTTATCAAAGATGGTTGGCACGGAGACACCAGTCGGATGTTTATGGTGGGAGAGCCGTCTATCGCAGCTAAGCGCCTTTGCAAACTTACTTATGAGGCGATGTGGCATGGCATTATCAAGGTCAAACCAGGTGCTTTTCTTGGCGACATTGGCTTTGCAATTCAACGTTTTGCCGAAGGACATGGCTTTTCAGTAGTACGTGAATTTTGTGGTCACGGAATTGGCCAAGTATTCCACGAGGAACCTCAAGTCCTACATTACGGTAAACCCGGAACTGGCGAAGAGCTCAAGGCAGGAATGACTTTCACCATTGAACCAATGATCAATGCAGGCAAAAAAGATATCAAAGAATTAGGTGATGGCTGGACTATTGTGACCCGCGACCACTCTCTGTCTGCGCAATGGGAGCATACCGTGCTGGTAACTGAAACTGGTTACGAGGTGTTGACCCTATCGAGTGGAAGCCCTCCCTTACCGGACTTTGTCACTACTTCTTGTTGCTAGATTAAATGGATTCCTTGACTCTCAATTACCGCAAGGATAAGGCAACACTCTTAGCGCAGGCCAGCAGTAAACCCGATTCTGCGCGCAACGTACACCAGTTACTGCACCGACTTTGTGTTTTGACAGACAACTGCATCAAACATATTTGGCAGGGTATTAGTTTTGATAACGACTTCTGCTTGGTGGCAGTAGGAGGATATGGTCGCGGAGCACTTTTTCCCTATTCGGACGTTGATGTCTTGCTTTTAATGCCAAGCGGTGTAAATGCTGAAGAAAATCCTATTCTCAAAAATAAAGTTGAACGGTTTATCAGCGCTTGTTGGGACAACGGTCTCGAAGTTGGCTCTAGTGTGCGCAACCTAGAGGAATGCATTGAAGAATCGCGCGCAGATATCACCATTCAAACCTCACTTCTGGAGAGCAGACGCGTCACAGGCAGTCAAAAATTATTCAACGAATTTAAAAAAAAATATGACGAAGCAATGGATGCCAAAGCATTCTTTATTTCCAAAACATTAGAGTTGAATCAGCGGCATACCAAATTTGAAAATACACCCTATTCTCTTGAACCAAATGCCAAAGAGTCTCCTGGGGGATTACGTGATTTACAAATCATTCTTTGGACAGCTCGTGCGGCAAAGTTTGGAGAAACTTGGGAGCAACTCGCGCAAAATGGTTTGGCAACAGCATTTGAAGCCCAGCAACTCAAGCGTAATGAAAACACCCTAGCCCTTATCCGAAACCGACTTCACCTCATTGCCAAGCGCAGAGAGGATCGACTGGTTTTTGATATGCAACATAACGTAGCCCAAGCCCTAGGGCTGGGTATTCAAGCTGATGGCCAATTCAATGCCCGATTAGCCAGCGAATCCCTTATGAAGCGTTATTACTGGGTTGCCAAAGCAGTGACGCAATTGAGTCAAATACTGCTTTTAAATATTGAAGAAAGGCTCCATCAAAAGTCCCATGATTTAAGACCCATCAATGCAAGGTTTGCTGAAAAGTCTGGCATGTTAGAGGTCTTACAGGATGATTTGTACATAAAACAACCCAACGCTATTCTTGAGACCTTTACTTTGTTTCAATCTACGGTAGGCGTTAAAGGCTTATCCGCCAAAACCCTAAGAGCACTCTACAACGCGCGCGGGGTAATGAATGCAAAATTTAGATCTGATCCAGTAAACCGTAAGTTGTTCATGCAAATATTGCAAGCACCCTCTGGGATGACGCATGCTTTGAGATTGATGAACCAAACCTCTGTTCTAGGGCGTTATTTATGGGTTTTCCGCCGTATTGTTGGACAAATGCAGCACGACTTATTTCATGTCTATACAGTGGATCAGCATATATTGATGGTTTTGCGTAATGTTCGGCGATTTTTCTTAGCAGAGCATGCCCACGAATTTCCTTTTTGCTCGCAACTTGCTGCTGGATGGGACAAACCATGGGTTTTATTTGTAGCAGCACTTTTTCATGACATTGCTAAAGGTCGCGGCGGTGACCACTCGCAATTAGGTCGGGCGGAGGTTCGTAAATTTTGCCGCGACCATTCAATTGACAAAGAAGATGCAAAGCTCATTGAGTTTTTAGTGGCAGAGCACCTAACAATGAGTCACATCGCACAAAAGCAAGACTTGAGTGATGGAGAAGTCATTGCTAATTTTGCCAAGCGTGTTGGAAATGAACGGTACCTGACTGCACTTTATTTACTCACCGTAGCTGATATTCGTGGAACCAGTCCTAAGGTTTGGAATGCATGGAAAGGCAAGTTACTAGAAGATTTATTCCGTTACACAGTCCGAACCCTTGGGGGGAGCGCACCAGATGCAAATTCAGAGGTGGAGTCCCGCAAGCGTGAAGCTCTTTCAATGTTGGCGCTCTACACACTTCCTTTTGAGGCCCATAAAGATTTGTGGGACACACTAGATGTAGGCTATTTCATACGTCATGAAGCGACCGATATTGCTTGGCATACCCGGCAACTTTCGCGCCAATTGATGATTGCCAAAACCAGTGGTAAACCCATGGATACGACTGTTCGTGCAAGACTTTCGCCAGTTGGTGAAGGTCTTGAGGTGATGGTCTATGCCCCGGATCAAACTGATTTATTTGCTCGAATATGTGGCTATTTTGATCAAACTGGTTTTAATATTTTGGATGCCAAGGTTCATACCGCTACAAATGGCTACGCACTAGACACTTTTCAAGTTGTGACACATTTCTCACAAGAACACTACCGTGATCTCATTAATTTGGTTGAAACTGGATTGACCCAAACTATTGTCCAGTCGAAGCCTCTTCCTGTTCCAAATAAAGGTCGTTTATCGAGGCGTGTCCGAAGCTTTCCAATAACGCCTCGTGTCTCGTTGCAACCCGACGAACGGGGGCAAAAATGGCTATTGAGTATTTCTGCAAGTGACCGCGTCGGTCTCCTCTACAACGTAGCGCGTGTATTGGCGCGTTACCAAGTCAATTTGTTTTTAGCAAAAATCAGTACCTTAGGTGAACGCGTGGAAGATACTTTTTTAGTAGATGGTTTGGCACTACAACAAAATAAGAAGCAACTCGAAATAAAAACAGAATTACTAGAGGTCCTGCAGTCTTAATTTAAATAACTGGAATGGGTCGCAAGTAATTCGTGAAAAGCCTCTTCATCCAATACAGAAACCCCAATGGATAGGGCTTTTTCTAATTTGCTACCCGCTTCTGCTCCAGCAATTAGCGCATGGGTTTTTTTGCTGACGCTACCAGAGACTTTAGCTCCAAGTTTTTCTAACTTAGCTTGCGCTTCTTCACGGCCCATAGAGTGCAAGGTTCCAGTCAAGACAAATGTTTGGCCCGCCAAGGGCAAGGTGGTGCCAAAACTTGCGCTACCTTCTTGCCAGTTAACGCCACAAGACTTGAGTTGCTCAATCACTTCTCTGTTGTGCGTTTGGTCAAAGAATGTTCGAATGCTTTGAGCCACTATTGGGCCTACATCGTTGACTTGTAAAAGCTGATCAATAGAAGCGTTCATGATGGAATCTAAGGTTCCAAAATGTCGTGTTAACTCTTTAGCGGTTGCCTCACCTACATGGCGAATACCCAAACCAAATAAAAATCTGGGTAATGTTGTTTTCTTAGATTTCTCGATCCCAATGAGCACATTGGTCGCTGATTTTTCAGCCATGCGGTCTAACTGACTTAATGCGGATAGACCCAGTTTGTAGAGGTCTGGCAATGTATTGACAATACCTGCGTCTACCAACTGCTCGACTAATTTATCCCCTAAATCTTCAATTTCAACCGCGCGCCTGTGTGCGAAATGCAATATTGCCTGTTTGCGTTGCGCGAGACAAAATAAGCCCCCCGTACATCGGTAATCCGCTTCGCCATCTTCACGAACTGCAAGACTTTTGCAAACAGGACAATGACTTGGCATCGAAAATCGTTGTGACTGCTGTGATCGTTTTTCTAAAATAACAGAGACAACTTCTGGAATAACGTCACCAGCTCTGCGAACTACTACGCTGTCACCAACACGAACATCCTTTCGGCGCGCTTCGTCTTCATTGTGAAGGGTTGCATTGGTCACCGTCACGCCACCAACAAACACTGGAGCTAATTTCGCTACAGGCGTGAGTTTTCCAGTGCGCCCTACTTGAACCTCTATAGCTTGAACAGTCGTAATTTCTTCTTGAGCAGGATATTTATGGGCTACAGCCCAGCGCGGTTCGCGGGAGACAAATCCGAGATGATTTTGCAGTGAGAGATCGTTAACCTTGTAGACAACGCCATCAATGTCAAAAGGCAATGTATCGCGTAGCTCTGCAATCTTCTTATGAAAAACTACCAAGCCATCACCGCCTGTAACTAGCTCAGTATGCTTGCACACTGGGAAACCCCAGGCACGAAGTTTCTCTAAAACTTGCCATTGCGTCGTGATGCCCTCGGGTACTTGGCCATCATTTGCAACTTCAACAATTGATTTATCGTGGCTAGGTTGTGCCAAATGCAGGTAATAGGCGAAAAAACTTAAGGGCCGTTGTGCAGCGATTGTTGGGTCTAGTTGGCGTACTGCACCCGCTGCGGCATTGCGTGGATTTACAAATATTTTTTCATTTTTATCGCCTGTAGCAATACGCGCACGTTGTCTTTCATTGAGCTTCTCAAAATCTGTGCGGGCCATATACACCTCACCGCGCACTTCAAGATAAATAGGGGCATCAGCAGGCAGCCTTAATGGAATTTGACCAATCGTGCGAATGTTTTGTGTTACGTCTTCACCCCATTGACCATCACCGCGCGTAGCAGCTTGAATCAAGACATGATTTTCATAACGCAAGCTCAAGGCCAAACCATCGAACTTCAACTCAGCAACATACTCGATGAAAGCATCCAACTCAGTTAGTTTTAATTCTTTGCGTATCCGTTCATCAAAATTTATTGCCCCACTTGCCGTTGTATCCGTTTCGGTGCGAATACTCAACATTGGACGCATATGTTCGACAGACTGAAATGCTGCTAGAGGTTTGCCACCTATGCGTTGTGTAGGTGAATCAGGCGTTTGCAGCTCTGGATGTTCGATTTCTAAAAGTTGTAGTTCTCGAAACAATCTATCGTATTCGGCGTCCGGGACTGTGGGCGCATCTAAAACGTAGTATTGGTGACCATAGGTACTGAGTATTTTTCGCAATGCCAGCGCCCGCGATGCTGGTGTATGAAGATTCATTAGCTAAACAAGCGTCGCGCTTGAACTGAACCCGCTGATAAATCTCTAGCATCTAAGGTGTCGTAGAGCGCTTGTAGATCTCTAGATATAGAAGCTATTGCAGTCTGCGATAAAGCTTGCCCATTGTCATCGGTTACTGCACCGTCCATTACCCGCGCTAATTCATCAGCAATGCGCACCATACGCACAAATGGTTCTTCGTGGCGATCGACTTGTGGAACGTCTAAAGACAGCGTAAGTTCCCAAATAGCTGATTGCGCTGGATCTTCCGACATTGCAGCTTGCGCATCAAAGGTTAAACCCAAAATAGGCGGCAAGCCAACAACTGGGGCTGGCACAACCATGCGACCTGGGATGACTCCCGCAACGAATCCTAGACGTGCTGCATTTTGCTGCACATATCCCGGGCTCCAAGCGGTTTTGATTGCTTTGATCGTAAAACTCAATTGCGCATCGTGCGCACTCGCAAAACTATCGAGCTCACGCGCGCGTGCTACCTCGTGAAGCATATCTGGGAATTCAGGTGCGCCGTTGATTGCATCAGAAAAATTTTGAATTTTGATCACAAACTCAGAAAATTCAATTTCATTCAAAGCGCCCATCCGATTAGCAAGCTGAATACCCGCTTGAAAAGCACTGTATTTGTGACCATTTCTAGCTTGCTCCCAAAGCCCATTTTCAGTCTGCAAGCCCTCTAGAAGTAATAATTTATTTCCAACTCTGCGAGTAGTTGGCATAGCCGCAAGAGCAGCTTCTCCGGTAATAGGGTGATCAATCTCTATGGCGGCAATTACATCAATTAATGCATCTAGATTAGGTCGTTTTTCAACAGGAATCAAATCTTGCGCAAGCAATTGCGTATCAGCAATGTTGGTTCGATGACGTTTCTCTTCTTGTGCCTGCTGAACAGCTTTCGCTTTGTCAGCGGCTATTCGGGCCAGGTCTTGTGCATTGGGTTCACGTTGCGCATGCAAGGTGGCCTCATGCATCATTGCAAGTGCCATATCGTTAACCGGATCATGCGAAAGAGCGTTTTGCGTTTGAAGAATAGATGTTGTATTGGGGTCAGCCGACTCGTCATTGCCGGTGGATTCAAAAGAAGGTTCTTGCGGATCAGTTGTAGTGTCAATCACTCCATCTCCGGAGGGGGGTTCAGCCTGTCTTGGCTTATTTTTTCTAGAGGTCCAAGTGCTATGCGCAACAACAGCAGCTAACACTACCCCGCCCGCTATTGCTAAACCAATTTGAAGGTTACTCATGGCTACTATGGAATCAAACGGTATCGATCATGGATATAGCTGATTCCATATCGACGGCAACAATTCGAGATACGCCTTGCTCTTGCATTGTTACGCCAATCAATTGTTCCGCCATTTGCATAGTAATCTTGTTATGCGAGATAAATAAGAATTGGGTACCCTTGGACATGGTTATCAATAATTTGGCAAAACGTTCAGTGTTGGAGTCATCTAACGGTGCGTCAACTTCATCCAATAAACAAAACGGTGCTGGGTTGAGTTGAAATATTGCAAATACCAAGGCGAGGGCTGTGAGCGCTTTCTCGCCCCCAGAAAGCAAATTGATACTTTGATTTTTTTTACCTGGCGGCTGAGCCATTACTTGAACGCCAGAATCCAAAATTTCTTCGCCGGTCATGACCAAGCGGGCATTGCCACCGCCGAAGAGTTCTGGAAACATTTTTCCAAAATGAAGATTCACATTATTGAAAGTTTCTTCTAACAAGGCACGTGTTTCTGCATCAATCTTGCGAATGGCATCTTGCAAAGTAGTCATTGCTTCATTTAAATCAGACGATTGCGCATCTAGGAAAATTTTTCGCTCGGATGCAGCTGCTAGTTCGTCAAGTGCCGCCATATTGACAGGCCCCAAAGCATTCATTTCCCGAAGCAGACGGTCAATTTCAGACTGCAAACCAGACAAGCGCACTGAATTTTCCGCAATGGACGCTGCAATAACCTCTAAATCAGCAGCGTTATCTAGTAATAGCTGGTGGTATTGCTCAAAACCAAGACGAGCCGCTTGTTCTTTGAGCTGTAAATCAGTGATGCGTTGGCGAATAGGGTCGAGTTCGCGCTCTAAGCGTAGACGATGCTCATCACTGGCGCGTAACTTTGCAGTCAAGTCGTCATATTCGCTTCTTTTAGAGGCCAAAGAAGCTTCGCGCTCAATCCGAACATGAAGCGCTGCTTGCAAACTCGATTGCGCTGATACGTCTGATAAGCGAGAAAGGTCTTCCAGCACTATCTTTTCGTCTTCTTTGATAGAAGTGGTTTGCTGATGTGCTGTTTCGATAATACGGTTGAGTTCCGCTTCACGGGTCGAGAGACTTCTTTTGGCGAAGTCCGCCTCCTGGGCTTGTCGCTCTAACTGACGAAGTTGCTCGCCAAGAGAATTGAGAGTCTGCTGCGCTTGAATGACTACTTCGTCTAACTGTGCATGGCGTTCTTGTGCCTGCGCCAGTTGCATGTCTAGCGTTTCGAAATCCTCTTCAGACTTCATCTTGCGATTGTTGAGTTCAAGCAATTGCGCATCAACTTCTTCTAGGTCTTGATCAATTTGATTTCCGCGGGTGATGGTTTGCTCTGCAATTTGGGTTAAGCGAATAAGTTCTACTTCTAATTCATGAACGCGTGCTTGCGCAGATGTTGATTCCAACCGTATATTAGTTAGACTTTGCGTCACTTCACGGTAAGCATGTTCGCTTCGAAATAGGTTTTGACGTGTATCTTCGCAAATAAGGACCTGGGCCTTTAACCTTTTTTCTAAGTTTTCAATTTCTTGCGCGCGCGCTAGAAGTCCAGCCTGTTCATTGTCTTGCGCATAAAAACTGACACTGTGTGCAGTAACTGCATGTCCTTGCGGCACATACAAGACCTGACCGGGCTTGAGCAGATGACGTTTCGTTAAGGCTTGGGTTAAGTCGGATGCAACAAAACAATCTTGCAACCACTCGATCATCAATGCTTTGAGGCCAACATCATGAAGTTGAAGTAAATCAGATAAAGACTGAAGGTCTGCAGTGGGTGATTCCAAAGAAGAACTGGATGGAGAAAAAAATGTGAGTTTGGTCGGGGGCGCGTCTGATGCAAAACCGCTGACCATCTCTAATTTGCTAATTTCAAAAGCGGAAAGTCGCTCTCGCATCGCAGCCTCTAATGCATTCTCCCAACCCGTTTGAACATGAATGCGTTGCCAAAGTGCTTGTAATCCGTCTAGGCCGTGCGAGGCTAACCAAGGCTTTAATTTTTCATTGGTTTGAAGCTTGGATTGGAGTGCTAGCAAAGCTTGGGATCGCGCGGATAGATCAGCATGTTGGGACTGTTCAGCATTGACTCTTTCTTGCGCTTGGGTGCGCGCTTGGTCTAGTTCTGGAACTTGGAGTTCTAAAACGTCGAGTTGCGAGTCCTTTTCGTGGGCAGTAATTTGCGCATCTTGGAGTTGGGCCTTCAGTTGCTCTGTTTTTTGAATGTCTGGTTCAGCAAGCGATCGTTGGTCGTTGGATAAGCGTTCTTTGCGTGACACCAACTGTCTACTTTGTTCCTCCATGCTGCGTTGCTCGGCAGCAAGAACCTGGATACGTTGTTGAACCAATGAAACTGCATTACGTTGATCGCTTGCACGGCTCTGTGCAAGCTTGAGGTTTGCATCTTGCTCAGGCAAGGAGATTTGAATTTCTTCAATTTGCTGGTGCAACGCTAGCGTTTGTAAGTCAGTCTCCTCTAACTTATTGGACAATTGGGAAATTTCTAAAGTAGCTTGCTCACTTTGCTGCGTCCATTGAAGAATTTGCTCTTTCATTTGTTCAAGACGCAACTGTGCACGCTGGCGACCCTCTACAACGAAACGAATTTCCGCCTCTAGTCGAGCAACTTCAGCACTGGCTTCGTACAAAGCACCCTGAAATTGATTAACCTGATCACCTGCGGCGTAATGTGCTTGACGAATAGTCTCGAGATCTGACTCGATATGTCTTAAGTCAGCAATACGTGACTCTAATTCATTAACTGATTTGTCAACCTGCGTCTTGATATTGGTTTGATCAACTTCGGCATCGGTTCGTTTAAGAAACCAGAGTTGTTGTTGTTTGAGTTTGACATCAGATTGCAAGGCATTAAATTTTTGGGCAACTTCAGCTTGTTTTTCAAGCTTTTCAAGATTAGTTGTCAGTTCACGCAGGATATCTTCTACACGCGTTAAATTTTCACGTGTATCGCTCAAGCGATTTTCAGTTTCCCGCCTACGTTCTTTGTATTTAGATACGCCAGCCGCCTCTTCTAAAAACAAGCGCAATTCTTCAGGTTTTGATTCAATAATGCGGCTGATCGTGCCTTGGCCAATGATGGCGTATGCCCTGGGACCCAAACCCGTACCTAAAAAGACATCTTGGACGTCCCTTCTGCGTACTGGCTGGTTGTTGATGTAGTAACTGCTGGTACCGTCTCTGGTGAGAATACGTTTGACAGCTATTTCAGTAAATTGGCTCCATTGGCCTCCAGCGCGGTAATCGGAATTGTCAAAAACAAGTTCTACGCTAGATCTGCTTGCAGCTTTTCGGCTCGTTGTTCCGTTGAAAATGACGTCTTGCATGGAGTCACCACGTAACTCGCTGGCCCTACTCTCACCTAAGACCCATCGAACGGCGTCCATGATGTTTGACTTACCACAACCATTGGGGCCAACTACACCGACTAATTGGCCAGGTAAGAGAAAATTTGTGGGTTCAGCAAAAGATTTAAAACCCGATAACTTAATTGAATTCAGACGCACCTAAAACCTCTTTTTTTACAAGCCCGTGCATCATAAAGCGTTCAGGCTGGATCGTACTTGGGACAAAAGAAGCTCCAAGTTAGGAACCAAGGTAGTAAATTGGGATTTAGTGACTTCGAATGGCTGCTGTCTCGAATTCGCATACAAATCAATGATTAATCTGCCAAAAGATTCGCCTGTAAACATAGGCAAAAATCCCTTAAGCGCATGCAAAGCGTGCTCTGCTTTTTGCTTATTTCCATTCGTAAAAGCACTTTCTAGTTCTAGTAATTCTTGAGCCAAACTATGTTCAAAAGTAACTAAAAGTTGGTGTAACTGCTCAGATTCCTGGGCAAATTCATTGGCGCGCGTTAAATCAAGCAGCAAAGACATAGGCAACACGTTGATCAATGGTTGTTAGCTTGAGGATAATAGCAGTCATGAACCCGCTATTACAAAGACTTCAGCCTTATCCCTTTGAGCGACTGAAGCAACTTTTTGCCCCCGTTACACCTTCTGAAAAATACCCCCCTATCAGCCTTGGAATTGGTGAACCACGCCACGCAACACCACAACTGGTTTTGGATGCGCTCGCCACTTCAACTGAGGCATTAAGTTCCTATCCTGCAACCGCTGGGATTGCAGCGATGCGACAAGCATGTGCCAATTGGGTGCAAAGACGTTATGGCTTGAACTTGAATTCTGTGACGCAAATTTTGCCCATCAATGGTTCTCGCGAAGCATTATTTGCTTTTGCCCAAACCGTGATTGATAGTTCGCAAGCTGGGGCTACCGTAGTGTGCCCGAACCCTTTCTACCAAATCTACGAAGGGGCGGCATTGCTTGCAGGTGCAAAAGCCTTTTACGCACCAAGCGATCCCGCTATAAATTTCAACGTTGATTGGTCCAAAGTACCTGAAGCTGTATGGGAAAAAACACAATTGTTGTTTGTGTGCTCTCCTGGTAACCCCACTGGTTCAGTCATGCCTTTAGGCGATTGGAAAACACTCTTTGAATTGAGTGACCGCTATGGCTTTGTGATTGCTAGCGATGAGTGCTACAGCGAAATCTATTTCAGAGAAGAACCACCACTGGGCGGATTGGAAGCTTCTTACAAACTAGGCAGAACGGATTACAAAAATTTAGTCGCCTTCACCAGCCTTTCCAAGCGCAGCAATGTGCCCGGTATGCGAAGCGGCTTTGTTTCTGGAGACGCTAACTTACTAAAACAATTTTTGCTCTATCGCACTTACCACGGAAGTGCCATGAGTGGCATGGTGCAAGCAGCCAGCATCGCTGCTTGGGATGATGAAGCCCATGTGGTGGCCAATCGCGATATGTATCGCCAAAAGTTTGCGGCAGTCACGCCCCTGTTGGCGAAGGTCTTGGACGTGAAGTTGCCGGATGCAGGTTTTTACCTGTGGGCGGCTGTTCCAGGCGGTGACGACCAAGCTTTCGCCAAGGATCTTCTGGCTCAATACAATGTGACAGTTTTGCCAGGTAGCTTTCTAGCGCGTGAGTCTCAGGGCTTCAATCCTGGTGCAGGACGCATACGCATGGCCTTGGTTGCTCAAACCCAGGAGTGCATGCAAGCCGCACAACGCATTGTTGAATTTGTTCAACGCCCATAAATCCTTTCCATCCTTCAAAAAGATCCACCATGACCGCACAACTTCAATCCATCATTGATACCGCTTGGGATAACCGCGCTTCGATCAACTCCGCCAACGCATCGCAAGAAATTCGCGATGCGGTAGAACACGTCATTGCTGAAATGAACGCTGGCCGCATGCGCGTAGCCACCCGCCAAGCGGTTGGCCAATGGACCACACACCAGTGGATTAAAAAAGCTGTTCTGCTGTCATTCCGTTTGAAAGACAACGAAGTCATCAAAGCGGGTGACTTGGGCTTTTATGACAAAGTTCCAACCAAATTTGCGCATCTGCGAGAGGAAGAAATGAAAGCCAGTGGCGTTCGCGTGGTGCCACCTGCCGTTGCTCGCCGTGGAAGTTACATCGCCAAGGGTGCGATTCTGATGCCAAGCTACGTGAATATTGGCGCCTATGTTGACGAAGGCACTATGGTCGATACATGGGCCACCGTAGGTTCTTGCGCGCAAGTCGGCAAAAACGTCCATTTGTCTGGCGGCGTAGGTTTGGGCGGTGTGCTCGAACCCCTTCAAGCGAACCCCACCATCATCGAAGACAACTGCTTTATTGGTGCCCGCTCGGAAGTTGTGGAAGGCGTGATCGTTGAAGAAAACTCTGTGATTTCTATGGGCGTTTACATCGGCCAAAGCACCAAAATTTATGACAGAGCTACTGGCGAAGTGACTTACGGTCGCATACCCGCTGGCTCCGTAGTAGTGTCTGGCAACTTACCCAGCACTGATGGTAAATACAGCTTGTATTGCGCTGTGATTGTGAAGCGCGTGGACGCACAGACCCGCGCCAAGACTTCTTTGAACGACTTGTTGCGCGACTAATTTTCTTCAGCCACCATGTCCCGCACCCTTGCGCTTGCCGAACAACTGATTGCACGCCCTTCGGCAACGCCTGAAGATGCCGGATGCTTGGAGTTGATCGCGACGCATCTTGCGCCCCTTGGCTTTGTGTGTGAACGCTTGGATAGCGGTCCTGATACTTTTCGCGTCAGTAATTTGTGGGCCATCAAACGCAGCTCACACAACAACGCAAAAACATTGGTATTCGCGGGCCACACCGACGTAGTGCCCACTGGGCCTATCGCCCAATGGCGTAGCGACCCTTTCACGCCAACGCACCATGATGGAAAATTGTTTGGCCGCGGCAGCAGCGATATGAAAACCTCACTCGCGGCCATGGTGGTTTCGATTGAAGAATTTTTAGCGGCCCAGCTTGACCCTGCTTTTAATATTGCTTTGCTTTTCACCAGCGACGAAGAAGGCCCTGCGGTGGATGGCACCGTCAAAGTCTGCGAGGCATTAAAAGCCCGTGGTGAAAAACTTGACTGGTGCATTGTTGGAGAACCCACATCTGTCGAGCGCACCGGCGACATGATCAAAAACGGACGACGCGGCACCATGAGCGGCAAACTCACCATTAAAGGTATTCAAGGGCATATTGCCTATCCGCAGTTGGCGCTCAATCCCATTCATGCCTTTGCACCTGCCTTGGCTGAACTCGCGCAAAAAGTTTGGGATGAGGGCAATGAATTTTTTCAGCCAACCTCTTGGCAAATTAGCAATATTCACGCAGGCACAGGTGCTGGCAATGTCATTCCTGGTGAATGCGTGGTGGATTTCAATTTTCGTTTTTGTACGGAGTCCACAGTTGAAAAATTACAAAGTGGTCTGAAAGATGTTTTGGCACGCCATCAGCTGAACTATGAACTCACTTGGGTCATAGGAGGCTTGCCATTTCTAACCAAACCTGGCGATTTGCTACACGCTGTTGAAAATGCCATTGCGGATGAAACTGGCATACAAACCCAGCTTTCTACTACTGGTGGTACCAGCGACGGCCGTTTCATGGCGCAAATATGTCCACAAGTGATTGAATTAGGACCTCCCAATGCCACCATCCACAAAATTGACGAGCATATTGCGTTGGCGGATATTGAGCCTCTCAAAAATATTTATCGACGTGTTTTAGAACGCCTCCACAGCCAATCTTCTGGCGCCGAACACCGCGCGTGATGACGTTACAAGAACGACTGAGCGCACTGATTGCTGACTCTGCCAAAAAACTTGAACTCGCCCACCTACAAGAAGGTTTGAGTTTTGGGCACGGCACCAACAATGCACAAGACGAAGCAGCTTGGCTGGTTTTATGGCGGCTCGGATTGCCTCTCGACACAGACTTCACAGACGAAGCCCGAGACATCGTTGTGCTTGAAGAAGACATTCGCAAAGTCGAACAATTAATTTCAAAGCGTATTTCGACACGAAAGCCCGCGGCTTATTTAACGCAAGAAGCATGGCTGGAAGGTGTGTCTTTTTATGTGGACGAGAGAGCCATCGTTCCGCGTTCGTTGATTGCAGAGGTCTTGGCCACTGGCAGTATTGACCCTTGGTTATCTGCAAATACGAAACATGTGCTCGATATGTGTACGGGCAATGGCAGCTTGGCGATTCTGGCGGCCCTCGCCTTTCCCGAAGTAAAAGTACTTGGAAGTGATATCAGCGCCGAAGCACTAGAAGTTGCAGTGATCAATGTAGATCGACACGGATTGCAAGAGCGCATGACTTTGGTGGTATCAGATGGTTTTCAAAATGTTCCACACAAGTTTGATCTCATTCTCTGCAATCCGCCTTATGTGAATAGCCAAAGCATGATGGCATTGCCCAAAGAATATGTCAGCGAACCCGCATTGGCCTTAGATGGCGGTCCTGATGGCATGCGCTTTATCACCCGTTTATTGCGCGAAGCCCCCAATTACATGCAAGAAGACGCTGTATTGGTTTTAGAAATAGGCAATGAACGCGATTTTTTCGAAACTGCGTTTCCTCAACTCGACGTGGTTTGGTTAACGACCAGTGCAGGCGACGACCAAGTTCTTTTGCTGACGCGACAGGCAATCATTCTTAACAACCACCACACATGATTACCTTAAAAAATATTGTTTTACGCAGAAGCGCCAAAGTCTTACTAGACAGTGCGACCGTCACCATCAATCCCTCTGAAAAAGTGGGTTTGGTCGGTCGTAATGGCGCTGGTAAATCCACACTCTTTGGGCTTTTGAACGGCAGCTTGCAAGAAGATGCAGGCGAATGCCATATCCCCGCGCAATGGCGTATGGGTCAAGTGGCGCAAGATATGCCTGAGACGGACCAAAGCGCGACTGAATTTGTGATCGAAGGAGATACGGTTCTGCGCGATGCACGAGCAGAAGTCGCTGCTGCCGAAGCCAGTGGCGATGGCGATCGTATGGGCCACGCCTACATGGCGCTGTATGACGCAGGCGAACATGATGCACCCGCACGCGCGCAATCCTTGATATTAGGTCTTGGATTTAAAACGACTGAACTAGATAACCCTGTGAATAGTTTTTCAGGTGGTTGGCGCATGCGTTTGCAATTGGCGCGTGCATTGATGTGCCCTTCCGATCTTCTGCTGCTCGATGAACCCACCAACCACTTGGACTTAGATGCACTGGTTTGGCTTGAAGCTTGGCTCAAGCGCTACGAAGGCACGATGCTGGTGATTAGCCACGACCGTGAGTTTTTAGATGCGGTGACCAATGTCACCTTGCATATCGATGCAGCGAAATTGGTGCGTTACGGCGGCAATTACAGCAAGTTTGAGGATATGCGTGCAGAGCAAATGGAGTTGCAACAAAACGCGTTTGCTAAGCAGCAAGACAAGATTGCACATTTACAAAAGTTTATTGCGCGTTTTAAAGCCAAAGCCAGCAAAGCCAAGCAAGCACAAAGCCGCGTTAAGGCCTTGGACCGGATGGAAAAAATTGCACCCTTGCTAGCCGATGCAGACTTTAGCTTTGAGTTCAAAGAGCCTGCCAATTTGCCTAACCCCATGTTGTCTATGCAGGGTGTTTCATTTGGGTATCCCCCCGTGGCGGATGCACCTGAAGGAACGCCACCCACCGTGATCGTGCAAAACGTTAGTCGATCGGTATTAGCGGGTCAACGTATTGGTATTTTGGGTGCAAATGGCCAAGGTAAATCCACTGTCGTAAAAACCATTGCCCGAGATTTAGAGGTGTTGGCTGGAGAAATTACAGAAGGTAAAGGCCTCAATATCGGTTACTTTGCCCAACAAGAATTAGATGTTTTAAAACCTGCTGATACGCCCCTGCAGCACATGATTGACTTGGTGAAAAAACTCACCACCCAAGGCAAGTTAGCTGGGCAAGCCACCCGTGAACAAGATTTACGCAGCTATTTAGGCCAATTTAACTTCAGCGGTGACATGTTTAAACAAGCAGTGGGCAGCATGAGTGGTGGCGAAAAAGCCCGATTGGTGCTTTGCATGATCGTTTGGCAACGCCCCAACCTCTTGCTACTGGACGAGCCAACCAACCATCTTGATTTAGCGACCCGCGAAGCCTTGAGCATGGCGCTTAATGAATTCGAAGGTACTGTCATGCTGGTCAGCCATGACCGCGCATTGCTCCGAGCAGTCTGTGATGAGTTCTGGATGGTTTCGCGCGGTGGAATTGCACCGTTCGATGGTGATTTGGATGATTACCAACGTTATTTGCTTGAAGAGAGTAAGCGGCTAAGGACAGAGGCAGAAGCTGCATCAACTAATGCAGTAGTCGTACCCATTAAAAATTCCGTTGAAAAAAACTCAAATAATAAGCAAGCACAAGAGAAGAAAAAACCATTAAAAAAAGAATTGGAAAAAGTAGAACCAAAGTTAGCGGCTTTGGAGCTAGAAAGAGAACGCACATTAGAAAAACTCCAAGAGCCGCTCAATCCGAAAGATATTGCTGAAATCTCCAAGCGCTTAAAAGTTATTGAGCAAGAACTCGCTGAACTTGAAGTACGTTGGTTAGAAATAAACGAGGCACTGGAGTCGATATAAAAAAAGGGTTTGCGATTGCGCAAACCCCTTTGAAATTGGTAGGACCAGGGGGATTCGAACCCACGACCAACGGATTAAAAGTCCGCTGCTCTACCAACTGAGCTATGGTCCCGTTATGTTATGCAATTAAAAATTGCAACAAAACGAGTGAAATTATAACGTAGAAATTTTATCAATCACCCATCCTGCTGCGCATTGACCAAAAGTAGCGGTCACGCTAACTACTGAACCATATCCACTGCAATTGAGTGTGCCATCTTGAACAAATTCATTTTGAAAATTTGACTGCGCAGGCGCGACGGACTCTTTACTGTAGACGCAATCAACACCAATTTTTTTCTTATCTTTAGGAGCATTATGGTTGCGTCTTAAACGGTACCTGAGCTGAGACAGTAAAGGGTCATGCGTGGTTTGAGATAAATCGTCAATATCTACTTTATGCGCGAATCGCTTACCGCCTGCAGCCCCTACGCATATAAAAATATTTTTTGTTTGCATTGCCCAAGCAGCCATTGCGACTTTGGCGTGCATTTGATCGCATGCATCAATCACTGCTTCGACTTGAGATCCTAAAATATTTGGCCAATTTTCAGGTGTTACAAACTCATCAACACATTGCACAACGCAGTGAGGGTTTATGAGAGCAATTCGCTCTTTCATCGCAAGGACTTTCTCCATTCCCAGAGAAAGTTCAGTAGCATGAATTTGACGGTTGATATTTGATTCGACGATATGATCGAAATCAATTAGTGTTAATTTTCCAATACCGCTTCTTGCTAGGGCTTCAGCTGCCCATGAGCCAACCCCTCCAATTCCGATAACGGCTGCGTGCGCGTTTCTTATTGCTTGGGCGCCAGAGGTTCCGTAGAGACGATCAAGCCCACCAAAACGACGTTCAGTTTGATGTTGTGTCATCCTCGAAAAAATTTAAGTAGTGCAAGGCTCAATTGAATCTGCCTGCACTTTAAGAGCAATAACAGCTCCAAGCAGTATGGATAAAACAGCAACAAATGACATTAAGCTAAGTGTTGACAGGCCACTGACACCTTGACCGAAGGTACAACCCATCGCCGTGACGCCACCAACGCCCATGAGTACTGCGCCAATAAGATGTCTTGCAAGATCTGCAACATCCGCAAAACCTTCCCAGCGAAAAGAACGATTTTGCATCGCAGACATCCAAGCCCCAATAATGACACCCAATGCGGAAACAATGCCAACGGTTAAAACTTTTGAGGTGTCGCTGAAAAAAATGAGCCAATCTAATAAATAGGCAGCCGGCGCAACAAACGTGAGCGATTCAATGCGGCCTGAAGAGGTTGCAAGATAAACAGATTCAAGGGTTAGAGGGTGTTCCTCCACAAATCCTAGATGCCCACTCACCCACCATAAAAGTACAACGAGTATTCCCACACCAGCACCCGCTATAGCGTTTTCTATTGTCCAAAAATCTTTGCGCGCAAGTACAAATAAAAGTAGCAAAACACCTATTGTGTAACCGCCAAGAATTGCCATGTGCTGCGCATCACCCCCTAACACAGAGGCTAACAAGGATCCAACATGCGAGCCGCTTGGGATATCGATAGCAACCCTATCTACCGAGTTGACCCGCAAGACTGCAGTCAAACCTTTGAGAGTGGCAAATGCACTTATTCCCATCACTATAAAAACTACCAAAGACTTTAAATTACCTCCACCAATACGAACCAGGGTTTTATTACCACACCCCGACGCATTAACCATGCCGTATCCAAACATCAAGCCACCCACCACACCCGAGAGCCACATAAATCGGTTACTGGAATAGAGTGCTTTTGTAGGGTCGATGAGGGATGTATCCGATAAATATGCAAAACCAATCATGGCCACTGCAACAGATAGGACCCATTGGCGAGCACGCGTCCAATCTTCGAGATGAACGATGTCAGATACGGCTCCAAGAGTGCAAAAGTGGGTGCGTTGTGAAATCACTCCCAATAGTATTGAAATTAAAAAAAAGGCCCAAAGGACCTCTTGGGAAAGAGTTTGTATCGAGGTCATTTTAATTTTGCTAATCGTTCTTTAGCCGCAGAGGCAGATTCTGTTTGCGGGTATTTTTTCATTAAATCATCCAAAGTTTTGCGTGCAGACTTTGTATCTTTCATCTCCAACTGGCAATTAGCAATTGAAAGCATGGCATCCGAAGCACGAACATGTTCTGGGTCTTTAGCCAAAAGAAAATTAAAATTTTTGATGGCTTCTTTATATTCACGGTTGGCATACTGGGAGTTGCCTAGCCAAAATAGACTCAAAGTGCCGTAGCCACTCGTTGGGTAACGTTTTATGAAATCAATAAATCCTTCACTGGCAGAGTTGAATTCACCTTTACGAAATGCCGCAAGAGCCGCTTCATAGAGGCGAATTTCCGAAGGTTCAGCTAAGAATTCAATACTATCTAGTTTGACCTTAGTTGGCTCTAATTTTTTTAAACGCTCGTCAACACTTTTCAATCGATCGTCAATACTTTGCAATAAATTCTGCAAATTGGTATGTTGCTTCCGCGTCTCTAGGCTAAGTTCTTCCTTTTCGCCCCGCAGTTTTTGCATTTCGTTGCGTAAGCTGTCAAATAAATTTTGTTGTTCAATTAAATTACTTTGAGACTGCTTTATGTCATCTGAATATTTTTTTATAGCTTCAGCTTGCAGATCCACTTTTTTTCGAACGTCTAAGATTGCACGACGTGCTTCGTCATCTTCAAAAAGACCAGCATGGGCGGTGCCTATCAACGACAGCGTCAAAACAATGGTTAATTTTTTCATCGGTAAGTTATCTCAGCGCGGCGATTTTTTGCAAAGGCTGACTCGTCTGCACCATTTGCAGCGGGTTTCTCTTTGCCGTAACTAACTGCCTCTATCTGCATCTCAGATACACCTAGTCCGGCCAATGCACGTCTAACTGCATCTGAGCGCTTTTGACCCAAAGCCAAGTTGTATTCACTGCCACCACGCTCATCGGTATGGCCTTCGATATTGGCACGACGGGTGGTGTCAGCTTTTATGAACCGAGCATGGGCTTCCAAAACACTTTGAAATTCAGCCTTCACACTAAAACTGTCGTAGTCGAAGTAAATAATGTTGGATACGCCAACAGGGCCAGTTTTGGCATTATTCAAACCACCGATACCCCGAGCATCTAGGGAAGATACGCTAGATGCTGCATTGGCACTGTTGCCTGGATTGGAACCAGAACGGTCCTCGATGGGAACGTCGGTGAGTTTGACGTTGGATGAACAAGCAGTCAAAAGGCTGCCAAATAGAAGAACCAAAAGTATTTTTTTCATGTGGTCAATAGCTAAAAAGAAGAAATCAATCAGGGTTGCGATTTAGAAAAAGGCCCCCAGTTAGGCTCACGTATGTCTCCACCTTGTCCTGCGAGTCTCGCTTTGATAAGCCCGTCCAAGGTGGTTGTCATCAGTGCTTCTCTACCATCTTGTTTTGTTGCAAAAACAATTAATTTACTATTGGGCGCGAAGCTAGGACGCTCATCTGCAGATGTGGAAGTAATGGCACTTATATTCCCACTCGCCAAGTCCATTAAATGAAGTTTGTAGGCATTTCCAACGCGTGAAATGTAAGCCATCCAGCGTCCATCAGGACTTAATGCTGGAGAGATGTTGTAGTTTCCTGCGGAGGTAACACGGTTGACAGGGCCTCCCATAGAGGGTGTTCGGTAAATTTGAGGGGAACCACCACGATCACTGACAAAATAAATCGCTGAACCATCTGGAGAAAAAACGGTTTCAGTATCAATAGCAATGGATTGCGTGAGTCGACGAGGTTCACCACCTTGGGCATCCAATAAGAAAATTTGTGATCCTCCATCACGGCTAAGAGTTACAGCGATAGTTCGTCCGTCTGGTGACCAAGAGGGTGCGCTATTGGAGCCTTTGAAATTTGCAAGAACACGACGTTTACCGGTTGCAACGTCATGCACATAAACCACAGGTTTGCGAGACTCAAACGATACATAGGCCAACTGCGTACCGTTGGGTGCCCAACTCGGGGAAATAATAGGTTCTGGACTAGCCAGCGCAGATTGAGCGTTTTCACCGTCTGAATCGGCAACCCATAGGTTATAGCGAGCCGAGGATGATTTGGTGACATACGCAATACGCGTAGAAAAAACACCTCGTTCGCCCGTCAGTTTCAAATAAACGAGATCCGAAATTTGGTGAGAAGCCAAACGCAGATCTGCCGCAACTACGCTATAGCTCATTGCACCCAAATCTTGGTTACGAACAACATCCCACAATCGAATTCTTACGTCAAAACGTCCGTCAGCTAAGCGACTGATACTGCCCGTTAGCAGTGCATCAGCACCTTTTTGACGCAGGTCACTGACATCAGGACGTTCTGTTTCATCTAAAACTTTGCCAGTAGCAATCGCTTTGAATTGACCGCTTCTTTCAAGATCAGCTTGGACAATAGCGCTAATTTTTTGAGGTGCGCCCTCCTCTCCGCGCAAGGCGCCGATTGCAATAGGAACTTGCGTCAGTCCAACCCCCGAGACTTCAACTCTAAATTGGGCATGCACAGCCTGCGTCGTAAGCAAGAGAAAAAGTCCGCCTAGAAGTTGAAAAAAATAGCGCTTAGATAGCATGGTGTTTCTAATTACTGACAAGAGGGTTATTTTAAGGGACGAAGGATTCATAATCTACGTATTCGTGATTACCCGCACCCCAATGCCCCAGACCGCATCATTATGGAAACGACTTGATCGTGCGAGGCACTACTTTTCCAAACCAACTTTGGCTTGGCTGGTGTGCGTTGTGTCCGTGGTCATTATTTCATTGACCGAACCGCTTGTTCCTGCTTTACTCAAACCCCTGTTGGATCAAGGCTTTCAAAAGGGCAATTTAGAGCTATGGGCAATACCTTTAGCTTTGATGGGGCTGTTTGCTGTCCGAGGTCTTTGCGCATTCATCGGCCAAGTTGCATTAGCCAGGGTAGCTAATCGCGGTCTTTTAGGTTTGCGTTTAGAAATGTTTCAACGCTTGCTAGATGCACACCCCGCGCTATTTAGAAATCAAACGTCGAGCGCTCTAGGAAATACCTTGGTTTACGAGGTGCAAGTCGGAGCTAATTTGTTGGTCAACGCTCTTTTGAGCCTAAGCAGAGACACATTAACCCTTCTAGCCTTGATAGGTTATTTGCTATTTCTCAATTGGAAGCTCAGCCTGATAGTGGCATTCTTGTTTCCTGCGATCGCTTGGTTGATGAAGGTCATCACTAAACGCTTATATGGGCTTACTAAGAGCAATCAATCCGCAACAGACGCTTTGGCCTATGTGGTGGAAGAAAACGCTTTGGCGTTCAGAGAAGTACGTTTGTACGGCGCCCAAAAAGCACAACTTGAACGGTTTGCCAACTTGGGGAAGTTGATGGATCGAATCGCTATGAAATCTACCGTAGCAGGTTCGGCACTCACACCACTGACGCAATTGATGGCTGCTGCAGCTTTGTCAGCTGTAATCAGTGTGGCTCTCTACCAAAGTGATCAAAACGGCACTACTGTGGGTGAATTTGTAGCATTTGTTACCGCAATGTTGATGTTAGTTGCCCCAATCAAGCATTTGTCTGAAGTTGCTAGTCCATTGACCCGAGGATTAGCCGCTATTGAGCGCGGTCTAGATTTGATTGAAAACACACGGATTGAGGGAACTGGAAGTTTTTTAAAGGAACGTGCATCAGGCCATATCCGGTTTGAAAGTGTGGTTGTAGAGTTTGATCCAGATAGTCCACCTGCGCTCCAACACATAGACCTCGAGGTACAACCTGGGGAGTCGATTGCTTTGGTTGGTGCTTCTGGAGCTGGAAAAACGACTCTCGTTAATTTGCTACCCCGTTTTATTGACCACTCCTCTGGCAATATTTTCTTGGATGGCGTAAACCTTCGAGAATGGAATCTTGCCACTTTGCGGTCACAGTTTGCGATGGTGAGTCAGCAAGTCGTGGTGTTAAATGACACACTGGCAAATAATGTTGCATTAGGCCTACCGATGGATCTCAACCGTGTGCAACAGTGTTTGCAAGACGCCAACCTTGGTTCCTATGTTGCTGGTATGGGCGAAGGAATTCACACTATGGTTGGGCATAACGCCTCACAACTCTCAGGTGGGCAACGACAGCGATTGGCCATTGCCAGAGCCTTCTACAAAGATGCACCCATTTTGATCTTGGATGAGGCCACCTCAGCGCTTGACAATGAATCAGAACGCGCAGTGCAAGAAGCGATGGTGCGACTTCAAAAAGGGCGTACCACCTTGTTAATCGCGCACCGTTTGTCCACCATTGAACATGCAGACCGCATCGTGGTGATGGCAAATGGCAAGATTATTGAATCCGGAAGGCACCGAGAACTGCTTGAATTAGGTGGTACCTATGCAGCACTCTTTAAATTAGGGTCTTTGGATAAAGCGGCTTGATCTTTTCTATTGGTTAAGCGTTTAATAATTTTCTTGCTGTATCCGCGACTAAATTTGCATCCGGTTGAATCAGGTAGCTACACTTTGCACCCTTGTGGTAAGCAGCGGGTTCATCCCGCATGAACCAAGCTAAGGTAGGTTTATGCATGGCAACTGCCATGTGATAAGGACCAGAATCTGAGGATATAAATAAGTCACACAGGTCTATCAACCCCGTTAAGCCTGAGAGACTTGACTGTCCTGCGCAATCTATTACAGGCGTTGCATGGCCATGAATAGCTTGAAAAGTATCCATAAATTGTTGGTTGATGGCTCTTTCAAAATTAGCCCCGCTGAGAAAAATTGTGCAAGGTAGGTTTGAAGCAATCACATGTAATGCCTGTGCAACTAGAGGGATAGGTGGGCGCCTAGGTAGAGCATCTGATGTTCCGCAACCGATATTCAAACCAATTACTGGTTTACCAGCGCTAAGTCTTGGCATCAATTGCGCTTTGTAAACCATGCCGTCATTTGTAATGCGTAACTCAATCGGTGTATTGTTTCTGTGCAGTCCAAGCGCAGCGAGAACCACAAAATCGCGTTCGGTGTAGTCCATAGGAAGTTGTAAGCTTTGAGCGCGTAGATAATTTTTGATACTTGGTGCGCTGGTATCGTAAAAAAGCCCACGCCCTAAAAACTGCCCTATTCCAACAGTCCTGGCGCCCACGGCATTGGCAGCCCAACGTGTCACTAAGCTGGAACGAATTCCTGATGCTTCAAAGTCGATCACTAAATCGGGTTGTAATTGCTGACTCAAAGTAATCACTTGTCTTTTAGTCGTGCTCAGCGGCACACGTTGCGCGACAGAATCAGCAGGTGTGCCTTCTCGAATGGTCAAAAATGTAGCGCTTGCGAGCAAATGGTGTTGGCGGATAAAGTCTTCAGTCGGATAGCCCGCGTGCTTGCTGAGAAAAAGTAAATGCAACTCTGCTTGGGGCCATTTATCTTTGAGTACACGCCATGCCGCTGAGCTACGCAACACATCCCCTACCCCCATGCTGTGGGACTTGACCATGAGAATGCGCTGGTATGTCATGTTTTTAAACTGACAACTTCGTAATAAAGCGCCTCTTGCGCAAGGGCTAGTTGATACCAGTCTTGGGTGCCAGCCCATGCAAAAGCGTGTTGGCTCATAGGCTCAACCGTATTGGAATCAAGTGATATTTGTATGGATGTTTCTAGAGCCTTTGCATCTAATGGGTCTTGCAAAACCCATGCATTTTTTTGGTGGGTCAGTTCTGCGGAAATTCCACAATACTTTTCGGAACTGACTATTGCGGGCACAGCATGAGACATAGCTTCCAACACCACCATTCCAAAGGTGTCCTCAAGAGTTGGATGCACCAAAAGATCTGCCGCTGTGTAGGCAAGCGCCATATCGTCCAAAACACCTTTGAAATAGATGCGATCTTCCAGACCCAGCGCTGCGACTTGTGAACGCCATTTGTTTTCAGGAGCGGCAGAGCCGACTATGACCAAGAAGATGTCATGGGGCAGTTGCGCTAATGCCTCTAGCAAAGTAGGTAAGCCTTTCTTGATGGCGTTGTTACCAACCCAAAGCAAGCATTTGCCCTGCATAGGCAAACCTAAATCTAAGCGCGCCTGCATTTTTTCTGAACTGGAATGCACATGCGTTTCTTCAATACCAGGAGAAATCACGCGAATATGCTCCAGATTGTGTTTTAAATCTTTGTGCAACACCGCCTTCACTGGCTCAGACACAGCGACTAAAAACCTACCCGGTTGATGCCGCATACGCAATTTTTCTAATACCCAGTAGGTCAACAAGCGTGGACTCGTTATCAACTGTAGGGTTTTAAATAAAAAATTAAATCCATGGCGGTTTACAAACCATAAGTAGCTAAATGGCAATACGTGGATAGTTTGCACATCGCCATGCCAGGTGTTTTCGTGTGAATGGACCACATCAAAGCCTTTACGCGTTTGCCACCATGTGTAAGTGGCAAATGCAATTTGATTCAGCCAGCGTGGACGGCGACAAAAAAGCGGGACTTGATGAAAAACCACTTGCGAATATTGGGTGCGAATGTCTTGCGCAAACACATGTATCTCATGTTGAGACGCGAGATGCTTTACCAAACTAGCGCAATAGCGCTCTGCTCCGCCAGCGGAAGTAGAAAAAATACGCGCCAAGACAGCGACACGCAAGCGTTTTTTTTGCGAAGAGTTGTCTGCTGTCATCCGACGCGGTATCGGTCTTCATAGGAAGACAAGACTTTGAATAAAAACTGAGGCAATGAAGTTGAACGCACTACGGGAATGCGTCTTAATTCAAATGCACTGTCGTCAGCATGCACCTTTCCACGCGCAGTTGTTGTTGCAGCCACATATCCGGAAGATTTAACGATGACTACATGCTCAGATGCGTAACGACCGTAGGGATAACAAAATTGCTGGATGTTGGTGTTTAACTGCTGCGAGAGAGATATGCGGCTATTGAGAATTTCAGTCTGGCTGGCTTGAAGGTCAGTTACTGTTAGATCTACATGGTGTTGCGTATGCGAACCAACCTCTTGTCCACTTGCTATCCATTGCTGTAACTGGTCAATATCCATTAAGGGAGCAGGTGCAATGCCTAGGGCGTGGTCCCACGAATTCGTTTTTCCTATTAACTCACTAACTACATAACAAGTGGAGGAAAAATTAAATTTTTTCAAAACCGCTGCAGCATTCTCTAAATTATTGCGATAGCCATCATCAAAAGTAATGCCAACCACTTTCCCGGTTTTCTCACCTCGTAAGTAAGGCATCAAAGCCGTCATGCTTAGGCCTTGATAACCTAGTAAAGACAGGGTGTGCATCTGCAGCGCAAATGCGGAAGGTGAGACATACAAACTTCGCATGGGTGCGCCACGCGCTGGGGCTTGCGCAATTTGGTGGTAGACAAGTATGGGAATGGGGCGCATGCTTACAGCAACACAATATCGTATTGTTCTTGTGCCATCGCACCTTCGCTTCTGAGTGAGATGGGTTTACCTATGAAGTCGCTCAAGCCAGCAAGATGTTGACTCTCTTCGTCTAGAAAAATATCTATGACTGCTGGAGCCGCTACCACTCTAAATTCCCTAGGGTTAAATTGACGAGCTTCGCGCAGAATTTCGCGCAAGATGTCGTAACAGACAGTGCGCGCAGTTTTTACAATCCCCTTGCCTTCGCAGACGGCACAAGGTTCGCACAACATATGGGCCAGTGATTCACGGGTACGTTTGCGGGTCATTTCTACCAAACCCAAAGCAGAATAGCCACTGACTTGTGTTTTGACACGATCTCTTGAGAGTTGTTTACGAAATTCATCTAAGACCGCTTCGCGATGGTCTTCTCGCACCATATCGATAAAATCTGCGATCACGATGCCACCCAGATTACGCAAACGCAATTGCCTTGCAATGGCACCGGCGGCTTCTAAATTGGTCTTAAAAATCGTGTCATCAAAATTACGTGCGCCCACAAAACCGCCTGTATTGACATCTACCGTGGTGAGCGCTTCTGTTTGGTCGACGATGAGATAGCCGCCAGATTTAAGATCGACGCGACGCCCTAAGGCCTTGGCTATCTCTTCATCGATATTGAAAAGATCAAAAATCGGTCTTTCGCCTTTGTAGAGTTGCAGCTTGCTAACTGATGCTGGCATAAATTCAGAACCAAAAGCATGGAGCAAGGCAAACTGCTCGCTCGAATCTAGGCGAATCGTCTGGGTTTCTTCGTTCACCAAGTCGCGTAATACGCGTTGCAATAAATTGAGGTCTTGCCTGAGCAACGAAGGTGGTGGCAAGCGCAAAGAAGATGCTTTGATTTGCGCCCACATTTTGCGCAAATACAGTATGTCTTCACTTAACTCGGCATCACTGGCGTCTTCGCCGTTAGTGCGCAAAATAAAACCGCCGGAATCGCCTTGGTTGGAATTGTCCAAGGCTAACTTCTGGAGTCTTGCACGCAGGCTTTCACGTTGTTCTAAAGGAATTTTTTGGGAGACACCAATATGTTGGTCTTGCGGTAGAAACACCAACAACCGGCCTGCAATACTGATTTGCGAGGACAAACGCGCCCCCTTGGTGCCAATTGGGTCTTTGATGACTTGCACCATCAACGACTGACCTTCAAACACCTGTTTTTCAATCGGCAAGATCGGAGACGGATTCGCTTGGTCAGAGTCAGCATGTCGCGCGGCCACGCTGCTCATTAAATCAGCGACATGCAAGAAGGCTGCTCTTTCTAAGCCTATGTCTATAAAGGCAGATTGCATGCCGGGCAAAACACGTGCGACTTTGCCAATGTAGACATTGCCCACTAGGCCCCGCTCCAACGTGCGTTCTACGTGAATTTCTTGCAGCGCGCCAGTCTCAACAACCGCCACCCGCGTTTCTTGCGGAGACCAATTGATC
>JAGWXI010000080.1 GCA_018969975.1 Burkholderiales bacterium | reverse complement strand
CAATAACTTGACCGCTTTTTTCCAATACGCTGCGGATCGAACCATAGTGTTGTGAGGCTTTTTCTGTGTAGGGCAGTATTTCCAAGCGACTGGCAACTCTTCAATGACCTCTAGGTTTTGAGTGACCCTCACACTCTTTTCTGCGCCATGGTGCAACTCTGACAACGTGATGGCCGATATGGCCATGCGGGACGCATTTTGGTTAAAAGTCTCCAGCACTTCGATTGGGCGACGCTTCATCACATAGATGACGATGTTGGTGTCTAGCAAGTACTTGATCATTCAAATGACTCACGCTCGCCTTGGCCCTGCGACGCACGCTCTGTCATGAAGTCATCGCTTACAGCGGGCCCATTTAAAAAGAAGGTGTCCCATGACTGGGTTGCAGGCGCAATGACACGCTCGACGCCTCTGGCGCGAACCAGCACCTTTTTTACGCCCTCAGGCAGGCGCATATCTGAGGGAATTCGCACGGCTTGCGAGCGGTTGTTTGTAAATACAGTAGAAATTGACATGATGCACTCCTTGTATATAGCAAAGACATATGGCAATTGTAAAAATTGATTCGCAAGAAAGCAAGTAAATTTTTGACTCCCTAGTGCAATCACAGGACCTGTTCGATGATCTCACATCAGGGCTTGCTGAGTGATGCCGGATTCGAGCGAATGGCAGTAATCGCTGAGCGAAAGGTCTACTCGGTGGCAAGTAATGCGACGCTGCTGGATTTCCGGAAAGCCGCTGATGGGAACCCGGATCTCTTGCATCCGTCGAACGATCAGATCTTGGTGGAGAAACAGCCTGGGGTGACTTGGGTGAAATTGGATGTGTCCAGTTTTTCATAGGAGGAGTGATGCATACTCAAGAAGCTCAGCGTCACTTTTATGCGCTCTACGACCAATGGAAGCTTTATCACGACGGTGGCTGGGCGCGAAGCCACCTTCGGGTGGCTTCTGCATTTCTGGGGCTCTCTTGAGAACAAACGTGTCGCCATGGTTGCGCCTATTTGCTTGCTGCTGCGAAAGCGGTGGCGGCAATCCTGACCATGCTCGGATGCAGTGTTCCTAGCTTTGGAAGCTGGCCATGCGGTGCATGGGGAGGTATTGAGAAATAGGCGTCGTTGTACGGAAGCTCAAGCACGTTTCTCAAGTCGAATTTGGTGTCGTAGCTCAGTCCGGCGCTTGTGTAGGCTGCATGATGCGCACTTTTGGCGATGCGAAACTCTCCGCTGTACAGACGGTCCGTCTTTTGACTGGTGCCGTATGCCACGCTCACGAAGATCATGCCCTCGTCGTCTTCCTTGGTCGAAACAATCAGTCCTGGACGTGGTTTGGGCTTAGGGTGAATGTTGTCAGGAAAGTGGCACCAGACGATTTCGCCAGCTGTAGGTTCTGGCCACCACCGCATCAGTCGCTTTCCAGTTCAAAAAGACTGCTGCGAACGGTGCCGCCTTTGGCTTTGGGTGCTGATTTTTTGACCTTACTGAGCTGAGCCTTGGTCAGAGCGCCCTCATCAGCCTCGTATTGAGGCAGAAATTTTGTGGCCAGCTCATGCAGGGCCAAGTGAATGACCTGCGTTTCATCAACGCCCAGAACCTCAGCCAGTCGCTTCGCTGTTGTACGGGTCACGCCTGTTGCGCTGTCCTGAGGACGGTAACGAAAGGCGATCTGAGCTGTTGCAGTTGTCATGGTTAAATCCTCAATGCGTAGATATCTTTAAGATATCAGATGCGGCCCAGACTGTCAACCAGATGTATTGGGCCGATACAAATTTCTAGGGGTGATGGGTAATCTCCCCCTTTTTTGTGCCAATTTATGCCCGCTGGCATTCTTAGATGTGCCCGAGCAAGCCTACAGTAGTGCAACATTGGTTGTGTATGAAATGAACTGAGGCTGCATTAAAGCCTGCCGTACTCCTGCGACTCTCCTAAAGCTAAACTGCTCATTTCGACTCAAAACGAATGAATTCCATCCCCCACCACATCGCCATCATCATGGACGGCAACGGCCGCTGGGCGCAAAAGCGCCATATGCCGCGCACGGTTGGGCATGCCAAGGGGGCTGCGGGTGTGCGCGAGTTGGTCGAGTTTTGCGTGCACAAGGGCGTGAAATACCTCACCTTGTTTGCCTTCAGCACCGAAAACTGGAGTCGTCCTGAAGAAGAGGTCTCGACCCTCATGGGCCTCTTTCTGCAGTACCTAGAAAAAGAACTCAAAAACCTCTCCCAAGCGGGTGTGCGTTTGCAGGTGATTGGCGACGTCACGGGTTTTGCGCAAGAGTTGCAAGACCGTATCGCCGAAGCCGTCAAAGCCACGGCGGGTAACGACGGCATTGTGTTGACAGTCGCCGCCAATTACGGCGGGCAGTGGGACATCGTGCAGGCGGTGCAGCGTTGGCAGGCGGAGCATCCACAAGCAGATGCGCGCGAAATCACGCAAGAGCAACTGGCGAACTATTTGAGCACTGCAGACATGCCAGACCCTGATTTATTGATTCGCACGGGTGGTGAGCAACGGATTAGCAACTTCCTGCTTTGGCAAGTGGCTTATGCGGAGCTGTATTTCACCGAGGTGCTGTGGCCGGAGTTTGATACCGCGCAACTCGGATTGGCTTTGGAATGGTATGGAACGCGGCAACGCAGGTTTGGTCGGGTGGTTCCAGAGATTCGGCGGAATGCTACGCGATGATAGGAAACACTGGTTTCGCGCCTCTTTCGCGCCAAAATTGGCGCAAATCCATGAATCGCGCCATACACAGTTTAAATCGCGCCAAGCCCAGTATGACCCAAATCGAAACTTTGCTGAAATCATTGCAGGGATCTGCACAAGGGCTGATGCTTGCCGAAATCTTAATTAAGCAGCCAGAAATCTCGCGAAGAACTGCGCAAAGACAATTAGCCAAGCTTGTGGAAAGCGGGCAAGTAATTGCCAAGGGTGACGCTTAGAAGCGAGACAAATCCGCAAGGTGACATTGAGATCACGGTTACAGGATTACGACCAGGCGAGAAACTCTACGAGGAACTCTTGATTGGGGATGATCCCAAACCTACGCAACATCCTCGCATCTTGAAGGCACATGAAAAATTTGTCCCTTGGGAGCAATTACAAGGACAACTTCATTCGCTCAACTTGGCACTTAGCGTCAATGATGTACCTGTGATCCGAAGCTTCTTGCAGCAATTAGTAACCGGATATCAACCTAGCGACGAAGTGGTTGATTGGGTGTACTTGGAGCAAGAGCGTCAAGCGTTAAATACCTAATCAGAGCCAGAAAAATGCATTTTGCATGCGAGTGCCATGCAGAGTTATTCCATAGTCTCTAAGTTCTTGTTCGCGCCATGCAAGGTGCGCACGCTTCAAGCGGTAGCGGTATAACTTGCGCTCAAGCCAGCTTTGACCGTAGAGTTTTCGGTCATTAACCTTAACAAGCACATCGTTGTTTGTTTTGCCTAAAACCATTTTCATATGATCTTGAGTCACACTACCAAAATGGTGTATCCAAACGCTACCAGTAGTGGCGTGTTTGACGTCATGCTTGCGTACTTCGTTATAGAAAAGCCCATCTTCAAAACCAAGTAAGTTAGGGTCTGCGCGAAAAAATCCTATCTTGCTAAACAATGACCAATGCATGCACATGCATATGGCATTGCTTGATCCATAACGGATAGCGTTTGCGGTTGTCTGCTGGGATTGGCTCGCAAATTGTTCAAAGTCATAGTCCATTGGACCATCTATCCGTGCGGGTGAGACAAGCTGTAGCTGGTTGTCTTTGGCAAAAGCAATTAATCGTTCTGCAAAATCTGGCGGTACGACAATGTCGTTGTTCATAACGATTGTCCATTCACTTTGGCGTGCCAGTATTCCTTGGTTCCAAGCAGCCCCGCAGGAAAGATTCTGCCGGTTCAAAATTGTTGCGCCTAGGCCAAGTTCCTCTAGATACTCTGTCGTGCCGTCAGTTGAAGCATTGTCTACGGCAACGATTTGCGAAGCATCCACACCAGAATTTATAAGGCTTTCCACGCATTTCTTCGTGTAGTCTAGGCAGTTGAGAGTGGCGAAGGTTATGGTGTAATTGCTCATTAGATGAAAATAAATAACGCAAATAATTTAAATAAGTTGTTGAGTTTACTGGTTTTGATTTCACCAGTATTCTTTTTAACGGTGAGGCACTGGACTAACCTGGTAGTGCTTTTTCTTTTTATATGCTGCCTATATCTTTTGGTGGTGGACAAAAAACCTAATTCAGCTCTTTCACTCTCTGGAGTGTGGGCTAAGCTAATTTGTGCAATGTTCATTGCTCAACTTGCTGCTATTGCGATAAGTCAGTTGTTTAGGCTTGACTTTTACACCCCTAATTGGGACGCGCCGCTTCGCCTAGTATTGTGTATTCCCATTTTTTTAGCGATAGCTCATGGTAGTTTGGGAGCGTTTTCAAGTCAGAGCATCAGTCTGCATTGGCTAACTTTTGTATTTCCTATAACTTTAATTTGGACTTTATTTTTTAGGATTAACTGGCCTACAAGTTGGGGTCCTGTAGACCTCACTACTTACTTTGTCGACCCGTTGTCTTTTGGCAGTTATACCCTGCTATTTTCATTGCTTACTTTATTAGGCTTATCAGAGTATTGGAGTAAATTGGGTTTTGTGCGGCGATGTTTATGTGTCTTGGGAATTTTTTCAGGTTTCTATTTGTCGCTCAAAAGTGGGTCACGAACAGGTTGGTTCAATACACCTGTTTTTTTTGGTATTTGGGCGTACTTTGTGCTGAAGCCTAAATTTGGTTTCAAAAAGACGATATTTTTGATCGTCGTATTCATTTCGATTTTATTTGTATCGCTTTTAAGTAATGGGTATTTACTAGATAAATTTATTTTGGGTTGGAAGGAAATAAATAATTACAAACTCAATCAAGTCAACGCAGATACCTCGGTTGAATTAAGGCTGTCTTTTTACAGAATGGGCATTACGTATTTTCTTGACAGGCCATTTGCAGGTTGGGGAGATTTAAGTTGGATGGCGCAGATGAACCGACCCGAACTTGCCCAGTTTGCAAGTGAATATGCGCGCGAATCACCAAAGCACGGTTTTCATAATGAAATTATTACTAACTCAGTTCGCTCAGGTATTTGGGGCCTTATCGCTAGTATTGCTTTCTTCTGCGTGGTTTTCTTGAAGGCAATTCAAGGCCTAAAACTTAAAAGCACTGGGGAGCACAGAATAATATCGCTGACCCTTTTGGTTTTTATTTCCCATCTCTTCATTGCTGGCTTGACAACAGAAATCACCAATTTAGTGTTTTTGTCGTCTTTCATCGGATTAACGCTGGCAGTTTTATTGGGTGAGCAAATTTACTTGGAAAATTATTTACCGCATGCAAAAATTTAAAAAAATATTGATTGTTTGTCCTGGAGGCGCAGTAACGGGAGGGCCGGAGGCTCTGCATCAGTTGGCGGCCCACATGAATTCCCTCGGGCTTCCTGCTTTTATGTGTTATGTGCCATTTGACAAACCAGCTAATGCGCCTAAACCCTACGAGCGCTACAACACGCAATCTGCGCCCTATGAAGATGCTGAGGGAAATTTCATCCTGTTTCCTGAAATTGAACCCATGCCAGCACTTAAAGTAAAGCATGCAACAGCGGCGCTGTGGTGGCTGTCGTTGGAGAATTTTTTAGAGCGCAGGCACACTTCTACAATACACGACAAACTTAGGTATTTCAAAAGAATGGTTCAAGGGCGTCGACCTTTGGGGGGCGCTAGTAAGCTAAAGTCGCTACTGCATTTTTCTCAAACAGAGCATGCCACTCAATATCTTCGTTCTTGCGGAATAGAGCCCATACCATTAATTGACTCTATCAATGAAGATTTCTTAACAGACCGTTATCTGGATCGTATAGACCATAAAAAGAATATTGTTTTATATAACCCAACAAAGGGCTGGAAAGTGACTAGAAATTTAATCGCAGCTTACCCAGAATTAAATTTTGTTCCGGTCAAAGGATTAAACCGTGAACAACTTTCTGAGCGACTTTACGAAGCAAAGATTTATATGGATTTTGGACACCATCCTGGTCGCGACCGAATGCCGCGAGAAGCAGCAATGCACGGATGTGCGTTGATCAGTGGTATTTTGGGGTCCGCTGGAAACGATATTGACCTGCCTATACCCAAAACTTACAAATTAGATAGCGCTACCCCTGACTTTGTTAGGAATTTTGGTGAATTAGTAACGGACATGCTACAGAATTTTCCGCAGCATTATGCAAATTTTGCTGGCTACCGTAAATGGGTGCAAAACGAACCAACTGTGTTTAAGCAACAAATTTACGATTACTTTTGTAGATAACAACGGCAATAAACTAGCGCTCGCATAACCTTATTTGGTGAGCTTTCGCTCAAATTGTCTCAGCCTCAAGTAGATCGCGCAAAAGCTTGCTGCACTTACTCCTGCGAACCATGCCATGTGGTTGGAAGAAGTTAGCAATATCTCTGTAAGAACGGGTACAAATAAAACAATGCCCTGCAAAATAGCCGCTGTTATACACATCCAAGAAAACCCTCGCGCACTCTGCTTGTGAAACGGCAAATGGCTAAACGCCGCAACCAAACAAGCACTCCCTTGCCAAACCACCAGTGGCAACAAATAAGGCCATACGCCATGCCAATGCTCCCCCAGCCACCCCATCTCCAACGCAACAGCGCAACCCGCGCCCAATAGCGCTACGCAAGCAACCCCACCCAACCCTACCCACAATGGATTAGTGCGCGCGTGTTGCGGTTGCGCCAACAGCACCTGCGCCCAAGCCATATGCACTACCGCAGGCACAAAACCCATCACGCGGAGCGGTGCGGCCATCCAACCTGTTTCTTGTGCGCCATACAAGCGCTGCCACACCACCACAATGGCTGTGGCGAGTAAGGCGTCGGCCAGCGTATGCGTCATGCGCAAGGTGGCGGAGCGGTTATCACCAGATACAGATGCAATGGCCACATGTGAGGGGTCTTGTAAGGCCGAAGGGATTGCGGTCTCATCCGGTTTTGTCGACAGATTGCCAAACTTACCTCGCCAAAAAGTAAGTAGCGCAGGCAATAACCAAGACGCTCCTATTGCATAACCCAACAACGCAGCAGTCAACAACGCAGGCCCATCCCACTGCATATAAACGGCGGCAGTAGCCACTAGCAAGGCCATCAACGGAGGTAATACGCGCACGCCTACCTGCGCCCGAGGGTGCACCATTCGTAAGCGCATGCTTTGCGCAAGCATCCAAGTCAAATGGCATAGCGACAACAATAGTGCCCACAACAGTGCGTTAACAAACGACAAGCCACTCCACCAAACAGCCAGCGCAGCAACAGGCGATAGCCATACAAAACGTTGCAGGCTGGAAACCCATGCCTGTCGTGCATCATCAAAAACAGAAGCGCCATGGTTCGCCAGCAATCGCAACGGCGCTTGCGCCAACGCCAAAGTAGTCCAGAAAAATCCAATTTGGCTGATCACAGAAAACATGCCTACTTCTTCTGGCGAAAAGTAGCGCAACATCAGCAATGCCAAAGCGATTTGCAACGCAAACGCTACAGCGCTGGAGAGGGCAACAATTTTGCTGGTGGTATTCATCGCAGAATCGTGCGCCACAGGGACAAGTTATCAAGCACTTGCGGCCATGCTAAGGCGCGTACATCAGGCACTTCATAAGGGTAGGCATCTAGAGCTTCACCAAAATTAGTGGCAAGCGAGGATGGGTCATCCCGCAGCAAATAAAAATTCGCTTTGTGCTGCGCCATGAAGTAACGCACCCAAGTGTATGCGTTGCTCACCACACGCAAACCCACCGCGCAATACTCCAGTACTTTGGTGGAGGTTTGTTGCTGAAATGGTGTTGCGTTGGGGACCAAATTCAAACCATAGCGCGCACGACGCAAGTGGTTTGGGACTTGTGTTTGGTTTACACGCCCTGTGCAAGTCACGTTGGGAGGCAAATGTGTTCGTAACGCTTCTGGCACATCACCTACCAATAACAGACTACGTCCTGCTACGTCAATGGCTTGCAAAACGGGGACAAATGCCAACAGACGCGACATCTCACCTAGGTAGACCAGATCGAATTCAGGAGTTGTCGAGTGTGAAGGCGCCTCGAAAAAGTGTTCCGCCACACCCATATCACGCAATGCGTAAGGCACACCGTCCGCAAACCCCATGCGTTCACGCACCCAGCCGTTTTGGTAAATGCGGTAACCCGGACGCGGTTGCGTCCAATGCTTCACTTGGTCTTTTGCCCATGCGTATGGCGGGATAGAAGCAGAAGCATATTCATGGATTTGAAACGCCCCGCGTAACCTGTGCGCTTCACGCAGTGGTACGCGTCCGCAAAACCACCAGACGACCGATGCGCTTGTGGGTACAGCGTGGCTACTGTCGTGCACCATGGTTTGATGTCCGCGAGATTGGATGTATGCGCAGTAGGCATCGATCTCGGGCAAGTAAGAGGGACCGTTGCGGATGAAGTGGATGAGCATGGTGATTCAATAATTTTTGAGTTTAACCCTTCACTTTTTTACCTCAATAAGCTACGATTTATTGATGAATGAAATTTTCCTAAAACTAAGTGAGCAACTCAACTCCAGCGTCTTTGTTTTGATGGCTTTGCTAGTAGCCACTGGATACGGCTTGCTAAAAATCGGTGGCTGGACTGAAAGGTTTCTCCATCTCAATCAAAAGATTGATGGCGCACTCTCCATGGAGAAAACGGTTATTCGTTTAGAGCAACTTACCGAACTCATTTACAACAATACGCTGAAAACTCCGCTTGTTAAATCTTTTAGTCCGATTGTGCTCACCCACACAGGACTTGAAGCAAGCGGAATAATTGGATTCAAAATTCTTCTAAACAGGGAATTCCTGAAGCTATCCAATTTGGTAGAAGAGAAATCTCCCCAAAATGCCTATGACATCCAAGTAGCGTCAATGCGCGTGGCTAGCGAGCACTTTATCAATGTGCTGAATGCCACGGAACTCTTAAAAGCCAAAGAATACGCCTACTCTAAAGGACTACGCTTCGAAGATTTATCTTCCGTATTAGGTGTTTTGTTGCGCAATGAAATTTTTAAAAGTAAGGGTATTGCTGTTTCAGAGGTAGATGAGCACTTACATAACTCGGTGTGAATAGTTTAAGCAGCCACTCTGACTTCTATATGACGGCCAAGAACTAAAGCTGCAGCTTCTATTTGCTCTAATTTAGACGCATGACGTAAATCAAATAAGCGATCAACTTGGGGCATATGCCAGCCTAGGCGGCGAGCCAACTCGGACTTCTTGATGCCTTGTTCGGTCATTGCTTGATATACGCCTAACTTTGCACACTCCAGCGCAGTTGGCGAGACAGTAACCTCCCCCCGCTTGGCTTTGCTTGGCAATGGCAAAGGTTTACGAGAATCGACATAAAAAGAGAGGCCGGTTTCCAATGCATCTACTGCGTTTAACAGTGCTTCTTCTTTGTCAGCACCAAAAGTAATTGCCTCTGGAACATCTCGAAAAGTTACCAAGAAGGTTCTGCCATCTTTTGTTAATGTTGCTGGGTAGTTAAACATATCAGAGCCCCTTTTATTTCTAACGATTCAGAAGTAGTATTTTTATTTGATTACTCCGTTTATAACTGTTTGCCAACTATTTGCAAACAAAATTAACGAGTGGTTTGAAACAATCCGCGCCATATCCTGACGAACTTGCTCCTGAGGCATCCGAACCAAATTCAAAACAGCAATTGCCAACGCTTGCGGCGTTTCATCATGCGCCAATAAATAGGGCGCATCCTGCGCAAATAACTCGCGCACTGCTGGAATAGGCAATGCCACACATGGCACACCACAGGCAAGTGATTCCAAAGCTGTCATAGGACAACCTTCGTACAGTGAAGTTAGTAGCGTAACTTGATAAGGCGTATACAAATTTCGATTGCTAACTTGACAACCTAAAAACTTCAGCCGATCGTTGGCCATTAAATCTTTACCCGCATCTTCTAGCTCTGGCCGCAAGACACCACCGCCCACAACGCTGAGATGCGCATCATCAGGAAGAGCGCGCAATGTTTCTAATAACAAGTGCGGACGTTTCTCTTCAGACAGGCGACCTATGTAGCCAATAGATAAATTTATCGAAGATATGGTGCGCACATCAGAAACAAAAGACTCTGCGTTGTCTATCAAGGGTGCCAATCCATTTGGGATCACTACCGTGCGAATACCAGATAAAAACCCAAGCAACGAACCTTCAGTAGTTTGCGAAACACAAACAAACCGATCCACATACCCATACACATGTTTCAACCACCGCCGCTTCCACCAAGTAGCCTTTGACATCCGCAAAACATCCAGCAAAGGCCCATGCACCCAACTTACCAAAGGTTTGCGTGTCAAGGTTTTGAGAGCAACACCGCAGTAGGTCGGCCCAAAATTATGCGAGGCCACCAAAACATCGCTTTGCCGCGCCGCATGGAGCAATTCGCCAAACTTGGTTTCTTGCCAGGCGAGTGCGGTAACTGCAAACCCCTGCTCCTGCAATGCAAGCTCCAAGGTGTGCGTCATGGTTTGCACGCCACCCCAGTTATTGCCAGTCAGACGATCCTGCAGTAGCAATACACGCATCATTGGCTTATCGTGCACCAAATCCTGTCCAAACAATCTTGCAAGTTTTTGCGGCAATCAGTAAATCTAACGCCAGCGAATAATGCGCGACATAGTACAAGTCATAACTGAGTTTGATGCGTGTGCTGTCAGCGCTGTCCGCATACCCTTGTTGCACTTGTGCCCAGCCCGTCAGACCGGGACGCACCAAATGGCGATAAGGGTAGCTGGGAATCGTGGTCGCAAATTCACGCACAAAGGGCACTTGCTCAGGACGCGGGCCGATCAGACTCATTTCGCCACGCAATACATTCCACAACTGCGGTAACTCGTCTAAGCGTGTGCGACGCAACACCCGACCCACTCGTGTGATGCGCGGATCTTCAGCTTGTGCAAAGTGCACACCAGGTGCCTGCAAACCATGCACCATGCTGCGAAATTTATATAGCCTGAAAATCTTGCCGTTACGTCCAACGCGTTCTTGTGTGAATAACGCCGGGCCTTTCGAGTCATAGCGCACGGCCACGCTAATAGCGGCGGCGATTGGTAACCAGAGCGGAGTGAGTGCGAGCAACACGCACACATCTAACAAACGCTTGATGCGGTCATAACCGGGGTCGTTGTCGATTTCCCAAAGGTTGTCACCCGTTTGTGGCAGTGTTTTGCGACCACTCACCAACTCAGCCACGGCTTCCACGCTGTACAAGCGCAGGTGTTGCATCTTGAGTTGCCCCAGCAAGCGTGTGCGTGCATCGTCCACCAAGACGTGCCGATCCAGAACGATGCCATCACACGCTGGCAATAACGCAACAGGAGAGGCATTGCCGTCTTGTGCGGAGAAGGGTTGCCACTCAAGCAGTTCCAGCCCCAGCGGGTCAATGCCTTCTGGCGATAAATAACTAGCAAGTTGCGCTGGCACCTCAGCATCCCAATACACCAGCCGCAAAGCGCGATGTTTCACATAACGCCGATACCCCGAAGCCAACCATGCCGCGGTCAAAGCAAAAGCCCATAACACTGCCGCCCTTGAGTACGCTTGTTGGAACAAAGCAAACCCAAGCGGTGTCAGCAAAAACGGAGCCGCCACTGACACCCATAACACGCCACTGCGTTCCGCAACAGGCAGATGTGAAGCTCGCATCAGCAGATGCGCCGCCACCGCATACGGCAACACGCACCAAAGCAAAGTGAGGCCAAACTGGTAAGTGACCAGCCCTGCGTCTTGCAGCAATTGCGCAGCGATCCAACTTGGAATGGCGAGCCACGCGCCCCATAGCGCCCAACTTTGCAATGCATCGCGGCGGCGAACGGTGGCGGAAACCAGTTTTGAGCCAATTTGCGATGCAGTACTGAAGTCTTTGTCAAA
>JAGWXI010000079.1 GCA_018969975.1 Burkholderiales bacterium | reverse complement strand
ATCAGTTACAGCGGTGACGCAGAGATCCGTACGCTTAAAGTAGCTGAGTGGGTAGGTGGTCACATCATGCCTATGGGTGAGGCATTGTTGTCTGGTTATTACATCAACGAGCTGTTGTTACGATTGCTGGCCCGCGATGATCCGCATCCACGTTTGTTTGATTTGTATGCCCAAGTGGTACAAGTCTTAGCCGCTGGCCATGAAGGTACGATGGCACCTGCTTTGCGTGCGTTTGAGTTGCTGTTGTTACGCGATATTGGTTTATTGCCCGATTTGGATTTGCAAACCTTAACTTTGGAGCCTCTGCAAACCAATAATGCTTACAGCTTAGTTGCAGAGGGCGGTTTGCGAAGTCTTGCGACACACGAGCGTAACGGTATTGACGCATCTGTTTGGCTTGCGTTACAAAGCAGTTTGGAAGATGCATCCCCCATGGCTGCCACTTTGCGTGTTTGTGCCGAACTACCAACAGACCAACGCAATACATTGCAGATGCAATTGCGCGCTTTGGTGCACTACCATTGCGGGGTTCACATTTTGCGTACGCGCCAAATGATGGTGGACTTACAAACGCTTTGACTCATACCATGTCCCTGCCTATTTCACACACTGCTCTATCGGTCAATCTCAACAAAGTGGCACTGGTGCGCAACACCCGTCACCTTGGCATTCCGAGCGTGACGCGTGCGGCTTTGCTGTGTTTAGAAGCAGGTGCTGCAGGCATCACGGTGCATCCTCGTCCAGATGCGCGCCATATTCGTGCAGATGATGTGTTTGCTATTGCTGCGTTACTGCAAGACTGGCCTGATCGTGAATGTAATATCGAAGGCAACCCATTTCACAATCTAATGGACTTTGTCCGCAAAGTGCGTCCACAACAAACCACTTTCGTGCCAGACAGCGAAGGCCAGTTCACTAGCGACCATGGGTGGACCTTTCCACAAGACGCTAAGCGCTTAGAGCCTTTGGTTGCATCAGCCAAATCGCTAGGTGTTCGAGTCAGCTTGTTCATGGATCCGATTGCTGACGCAAAGACGGCGCAACACGTGATGCAATCTGTCAAAGCCATAGGCGCAGACCGTATAGAGCTCTATACAGAGAGCTATGCACGTGCATTTGGAACAGAGCAACAAAATTCGGTGTTGGCGAGTTTTACAGTGACCGCGCAAGCTGCAATAGCAGCAGGCCTAGGCGTGAACGCAGGACATGATTTGAATTTAGACAATCTGCGCACATTTGTGCAAGCAGTACCCAAAGTTTCTGAGGTATCGATTGGACATGCTTTGATTGGAGACGCATTGGAAATGGGATATGCCGATGCAGTGCGAGCCTACAAGGAGTGTCTGCAAGCATGATTTATGGCGTAGGCACAGATATCTGCGACATCCGTCGCATTCGTACGTCACTTGCCAAGTACGGGGAACGTTTTGCGCAAAAAGTACTGACCGAGCGTGAAGTAGCTATTTGGCATAAACGCAGCGCGCGTTGGCCAGACCGTGGTGTGCGTTATGTAGCTACCCGCTTTTCTGCTAAAGAGGCCTTTAGCAAAGCCATCGGCTTGGGTATGCGTGTGCCTATGACTTGGCGTGCATGTGAACTCTCTAATTTAGCGACGGGCCAACCCGTCATCACCTTGCACGGTGCATTGAAAGACTGGTTTGAAGCGCGCAACTTGCGCGCGCATGTGTCTGTGAGCGATGAGTCTGATTACGCCACCAGTTATGTTGTGGTGGAGGAAATCACTCCATGACCCACCATGCGCCTTTGATTCTGGATATTGCAGGCACACAACTTACTGCGGTAGATAAACAACGCTTGCGCCATCCTTTGACAGGTGGGGTGATTTTATTTGGACGTAATTGGCAAAGCCGAGCTCAACTCACGCAACTGTGTGCGGATATCAAAGCTGTGCGTAGCGATGTGCTGATTTGCGTAGACCACGAAGGTGGGCGTGTGCAGCGATTTCGTAACGATGGCTTTACACACCTTCCGCCTATGCGTGCCTTAGGCGAACTTTGGATGCAAGACAGCAAGTCGGTGCGCGGCGCATTCCATACTGGCAGTGGTGCTTTGGCAGCAATGGATGCTGCGACTGCGTGCGGTTATGTCTTGGCGAGTGAGTTAAGAGCTTGTGGCGTGGACTTCAGTTTCACACCTGTGCTTGACTTAGACCATGGCAAAAGTGGCGTGATTGGTGACCGCGCTTTTCACCGCGACCCGCGCGTTGTTACTGCTTTAGCCAAAAGCGTGATGCACGGTTTATTGCAGGCTGGCATGGCTAATTGCGGCAAACATTTTCCAGGCCACGGCAAAGTGCGTGCAGATTCTCATGTAGACATACCGGTAGATACGCGCAGTCTCGCCAATATCTTGAGCGACTGCGCATTGCCATACCAGTGGCTCAACACCACACTGACCAGCGTGATGCCTGCGCACGTCATTTACGAAAAAGTAGATCCATTACCGGCAGGCTTTTCGCCATATTGGTTGCAAGATATTTTGCGTGGGCGTTTGCATTTCAATGGCGCAATTTTTAGTGACGACCTTTCTATGGCGGGTGCACGCAAAATTCAAGGCCGTGTAGTTAGTTTTGCGCAGGCCGGTATCGCTGCGCTCAATGCGGGATGCGATTTAGTTTTATTGTGTAATCAGAGTGTGGGCGATGGACATGCAGTAGACGCCATGCTCGACGCTTTAGCAGAAGGTTTACTCAAACACTATTGGTTGGCAAGTGAGGCGAGTGAAACACGGCGCCAAGCCTTGCTACCTAAAAATTCTTCGCTAGCTTGGGATGCGCTGATGACAGACCCCGCCTATGTGCGGGCCTTGGACTTGTTGCCTTAGCAAGCAATCTAGTTCTCAACTCCAATGAAAGCGCAGCATGGCAACACCTAACTACAACTACGAAAAACGCCAACGCGAACTAGCAAAGAAGAAAAAGAAAGAGGAAAAGCTGAAAGAACGCGAAGAGCGCAAGACTGCTTCTGACGGTGAATTAGCGCAAGCTGATCAAAAGCCTCAAGGCAACAACCCGCCAATTTTGTGACGTACCTTTGGCAATACTGCACTGGCGGTCTTTGGTGCGCGCTTTTTTTTCTTAGAACATAGTTTCAACACGCCTAAGACAAAGTTAATGTTAATTTCTCTGTGATAGGAGATCACGGCCTGAACTTGCTCTAGCGAGAGCTTGTTGGGCCTCCAATTCAAATCTTGTCCGCGATCCATCCAAGAACTTTCAGTAATGTATGCATGGGTAATACTTTGTTGTACCCACTTATTAAATCAAAAGTTCTAAAAAATACGTACTACTATTTTTAGTAGTAGACCTAAACCTCTCGTCTCAGAGCTGGAAACAGAATGACGTCACGAATGCTGGGACTGTCAGTGAGCAACATCATCAAACGATCGATACCTATGCCGCAGCCAGCAGTGGGAGGCATACCATATTCCAAAGCGCGAACAAAGTCATGGTCATAGAACATCGCTTCATCATCGCCACTGTCTTTGGCAGCTACTTGCGCATGAAAGCGAATTGCTTGAGTTTCCGCATCATTTAACTCACTAAATCCATTGCCAAATTCACGTCCCGTGATGTAGAGCTCAAAACGTTCTGTAATTTCAGGGTGGGCATCACTTGCACGCGCAAGTGGAGAAATCTCCACGGGATGCTCACAGATGAATGTAGGTTGCCATAGCTTGTCTTCTACTGTCTCTTCAAAGTACATCACTTGCAAACTGGCTAGGCTACGCAGGGAGAGTTTGTCAGTCTCTTCGTTGAAGCCTAGCTTTTTTAATTGGTTGGACAACCAATTGGCATCGTCGACCTTATCGCCCGCTTCTGTGTGTTTGAGGATGGCTTCACGGATCGTTAGGCGTTCAAAGGGTTGACTCAAGTCGACAGGTTTTGCATCGTAAGTAAGCAGCAAAGTACCAGTCGCTTTTTCTGCTGCATCGCGGATCAAAGCTTCTGTGAAAGTCATCAGGTCTTGGTAATTCCAATAGGCTGCATAGAACTCCATCATGGTGAACTCTGGGTTGTGTCGAACCGAAATACCTTCATTGCGAAAGTTACGGTTGATTTCGAAGACGCGTTCGAAGCCGCCCACGATCAAGCGTTTCAAGTACAACTCAGGCGCGATACGCAAAAACATCTCTTGGTCGAGTGCGTTGTGGTGTGTGATGAAAGGTTTAGCATTGGCCCCTCCTGGAATGGGGTGCAACATGGGTGTTTCAACTTCCAAGAAATTGTGTTGCACCATGAAGTCACGAATTCCGCTCACCGCTTTGCTACGCGCTACAAAACGGTTTCGTGCGGTCTCATCCATCATCAAATCCACATAGCGCTGGCGGTATTTGATTTCTTGGTCATGAACGCCATGAAATTTATCCGGCATTGGCCGTAAACACTTGGTGAGCAAACGAATACTGGTAGCGTGGATAGATAACTCGCCCATACGGGTTTTGAATAATTTACCCTCGCAAGCAATGATGTCGCCAAGATCCCAGTGTTTGAAGTCAGAGTAGATAGCTTCGTTGACATCATCTCGCGTTATGTAGATTTGAATACGCCCCGTACTATCTTGCAAAGTGGCAAAACTTGCCTTTCCCATCACGCGCTTGAGCATCATGCGGCCAGCAACTTTGGCAAATTGGCCTTCTTCAACCAAGGCCTCTGGTGACTTGTCACCATGCAAAGAATGCAAATTGGCTGCATGGTGCGCAGGCTTGAAGTCATTAGGAAACGCGACACCATGGCCTTGTGCCTGGCGCTGTCGCATTGCACTTAATTTTTCGCGTCGCTCTGCGATAAGTTGGTTTTCATCTATAGGAGCAGATTCGGGCGTAGCGGGGGTGTTGTTGTTAGACATCTTATTGGTTAGTGAGAATTAAACTGCAAAAAGCAGTTAGCTAGCGATTTTAAGAGGAAGCCTCTTAGCACAAAACTTAAGAGTGGCGGACGCTAGTGCGTTGAGATTTCTTGAGAAACATGTTGAGAGCCTCTACCACGACATTATTTAAAGATGTGTTGGATTCCAAAGAGTAAATGGTCGCCTGTTTATGCAAGAGTTCTCCAACTCTGACATTGAATTGCCCAGTCATAGGCTTGTTAGGCTCTATGTTGCGTTGCTTGCAGGTTTTTAAATAGTCATCTACGGCGAGTTCAAACTCTTGCCTCAATTTTTTAATGGTGGTGGTCTCGTAGGTTACGAGGTCGTTGATGAAGAGTATTTTTCCGTGCAACACATCGTCTTCGATAGAGGTTTCAACGGAGCCTTGATAGCCTTGATAGGTAAACATTTCCATCTATATCCCAAATACTTGAATAGTGTTGCCATCTCATTCTTTGAAGTCATAAAAAAAGACCCCGAAGGGCCTTTTGGAGAGCTTGCTATTGGGTTAAGCCACAGCATCCGCTGGCAAACGCAGCATCATGGCTAAAGTACTTGCTACAGTTTTACGCAATTGACGGCGGTCACAAATCATGTCGAGCGCACCTTTTTCTTGTAAGAACTCAGCGCGTTGAAAACCTTCAGGCAAAGTAACGCGCACAGTACTTTCTATCACACGCGGCCCCGCAAACCCAATCAGCGCTTTGGGTTCTGCTATCACCACATCACCCAAAAATGCAAATCCAGCGGATACGCCGCCCATGGTGGGGTCGGTCAAAACACTGATATAGGGCAAACCCTTTTTTGACAAACGCGTTAATGCGGCGTTGGTTTTGGCCATTTGCATTAACGACAGCAAACCTTCTTGCATGCGCGCACCACCTGTTGCAGTGAAACACACGAAAGGCACTTTTTGCTCAATGGCGGTGTGCACGCCGCGAACAAAACGTTCGCCAACGACAGACCCCATCGAGCCACCCATGAAGTCGAACTCAAAACACGCTGCAACCAAATTGATGCTGTGTACTGCGCCACCCACTACCACCAAGGCATCGGTCTCGCCGGTGTTGGACATGGCCTCTTTCAAGCGCTCTGGGTACTTGCGGCTGTCTTTGAATTTCAATGCATCTACGGGAACCACTTCTTGGCCAATTTCGTAGCGACCTTCAGCATCTAAAAATGCATCGAGTCGCGCGCGTGCACCAATACGCAGATGGTGACTGCAACTAGGGCACACGTTTTGGTTTTGTTCGAGATCGCTCTTGTAGAGAACCGTCTCGCAACTAGGGCACTTCACCCACACGCCTTCGGGCACGCTACGGCGGTCCGATGGGTCTGTATGTTGAATTTTCGGAGGAAGAAGTTTTTCGAGCCAACTCATAGATGGTTCCTTTGCAGTGTCTTATGCATCCAGCGCTACACGGATGCCATGGAGAAATTCTCGCACGCTGGCAATTTCATTTCCCTGAGGCGCTGCTTCCAGCAATTGGATGATGCGCGAACCGATGACCACGGCATCAGCTACACGCCCGACGGTTTGCGCAGTAGCTGCATCGCGAATACCAAAACCCACACCTACAGGAATGTGCACATGTTTACGAATGCGGGGCAACATGGCTTCGACAGCATCTGTGTCTAAATGCCCTGCACCCGTGATACCTTTGAGTGATACGTAATACACATAGCCACTTGCCACGCGAGCCACTTGTTCAATGCGCGCATCGGTGCTGGTGGGTGCCAACAAGAAGATCAAATCCATGTTATCGGCGCGCAAAGTGGTAGCAAAATCTTCGCACTCTTCTGGCGGGTAATCGACGATCAATACACCGTCAACACCTGCAGACGCGGCGTGTTTCACGAAAGCATGGGCGCCATGCTGCAAGTCATAGCACTCCACTGGGTTCGCATAGCCCATCAAAACAACTGGTGTAGTGCTGTCTTTTTGGCGAAAGGTTTTCACCATATCGAGCACATGCGACATGCCGATTCCCAATCGCAGAGCAGCCTCGCCCGCTTTTTGAATCACAGGGCCGTCGGCCATCGGGTCGCTGAATGGAACGCCGAGTTCAATGATGTCTGCGCCTGATTCCACCATGCCGTGCATGAGTGCGGGGGTGATGCCTGCATTTGGAAATCCAGCCATCACATAAGGAATAAGCGCCTTGCGTTTCTGCGCTTTTAGCGCATCGAGCGTTGTCTTGATGCGGCTCATACTTTGGCTCCTTGCAGATTAGATAAGGAGACAACTTGTTCGCCATGCACAACTCCCGCACCTTTGATCGCTTGCCCTTGGCAACTGGGTCGGCAAAAGAAATCAGCGTTCGAAAGATCAGCCACCGTGCCAATATCTTTGTCACCTCGACCCGAGAGATTGACCAAGATGGATTGTTGGGGCGTCATGGTTTTAGCGAGCTTCATGGCGTGTGCGACTGCGTGGCTTGATTCCAATGCAGGAATGATGCCTTCGGTACGACACAGGTAATGGAAAGCATCCAAGGCTTCTTGGTCGGTGATACCGACATACTCTGCGCGACCTATGTCTTTTAAGAATGCATGTTCAGGCCCCACACCTGGGTAATCCAAGCCAGCGCTGATGCTGTGCGTTTCCGTGATCTGCCCGTTGTTGTCTTGCAAGATGTAAGTGCGATTACCATGCAAAACGCCAGGCGCACCTTTTTGCAGTGACGCAGAGTGGCGTCCGCTTTCCAAGCCTTCACCGGCGGCTTCTACGCCTATGAGACGCGTTTTCTCGAAGGGGATGTAGGGATAGAAGATGCCCATGGCGTTACTACCACCCCCAACGCAAGCAATCACAGCATCCGGTTGTGCGCCTTGGTGCATGGTAGGCATTTGTGCGATGCACTCTTCACCGATCACGCTTTGGAAATCACGCACCATCATTGGATAGGGGTGTGGGCCTGCAACCGTGCCAATGATGTAGAAGGTGTTTTCCACATTCGTGACCCAATCGCGCAAGGCTTCGTTCAATGCATCTTTCAGGGTGCGGCTGCCTGACTCGACAGGCACTACTGTGGCACCCAATAACTTCATGCGGTACACATTGGGGCTTTGGCGCTTGACGTCTTCGCTGCCCATGTAGACCACACATTCCAAACCATAGCGTGCGCAGATGGTGGCGGTGGCAACGCCGTGCTGACCTGCACCCGTTTCAGCAATCACCCGCGGCTTGCCCATGCGTTTAGCGAGCATGGCTTGGCCGATGGTGTTGTTGATCTTGTGTGCGCCCGTGTGGTTGAGGTCTTCGCGCTTCAAATAAATTTGTGCGCCGCCCATTTCACGGCTGATGCGTGCCGCGTGGTAGATGGGCGAGGGTCGTCCGACGAAGTGGGCGAGTTCGCTTTGAAATTCAGCCACGAAAGCGGGATCGTGTTGGTATTTGGCGTAAGCCTCTTTCAACTCTTCAATGGCGTGCGTGAGGGTTTCGCTCACAAAGCTGCCACCGAATTGGCCAAAGTGGCCGCTGGCGTCGGGTTGTTGGTAGTTCGACATATGTGTGGTGCCTAATTTATGTGTCTGTCAGCCTCTTTGTGGGGCTGACCATGGTTTACAAAATTCGTTGATGGAAACAAGTTGGTTTCTGATACATCCCAACCTAGAGGGAGAGACTGGCTACTTAACCAGCATCCGCCAAGCGCACGGCGTTTACAAATGCGTGGATCTTGTCAGCGTCTTTGATGCCTTTGGCGCTTTCAACGCCAGAGCTCACATCAACCGCGAGCGACAAACCCCGTCCGCGCAGCGCAGACAAGCCCTCGGTCACGTTGGCAGCGTTGAGTCCACCAGACAAGACGAGGTGAGCGTTGACGTTTTGTGGAAGCTGTGACCAATTGAAAGTTTTTCCGCCTCCGCCGTACCCCTCGACATGGGCGTCGAGTAGCAGGGCGTCGGCATTTTGATAATCGAGGGCGTATTTTAAGAGGTCAAAGGGGGGCTGCCCTGCAAGGGTTTCTAGCGGTATGCGGGCGGCGCGCATCCATCTTCTGCCAAGGGCATTTGCTATTTGTTGGCAGGCTTCAGGCGTTTCGTCGCCATGAAATTGCAACCAAGCGCCGGGCACTTGCGTGCATGCATGAGAAATTTCTTCTGCGCCCGCATTCACAAAAAGCAACACAGGGGTGACAAACGCAGGTAATCGTTGCGCTAATGCTGCTGCGCGCTTTGCGGTGACCGCCCTTGGGCTAGGTGCGTAGAGGACAAAACCGACAGCGTCCACGCCCGCCGATACCGCAACGTCAACGTCTTGCTCGCGGGTGAGGCCACAGATTTTGATGCGGGTACGTGTCATGGCAAGCCATCATACGCAGGGGTTTTGCTTGGCAAGCCCCAATGCGCTTCATACACAGGCCCTAGGAAGTACAAGCCATGGGGGCTGAAAGTGGGGGCGGCTGCATTTCTGTTTTTTGCATGGAGAACTTCTGCCATCCATGGAGCCGCATGCTCACCAGAGCCAACTTTGACAAAGCAGCCCATCAGATTGCGAATCATATGGTGCAAAAACGCATTGGCTTCGAATTCAAAGCGCCAATAGGCCGAGTCGGGTGAAGTGCTTTTGCGGCTGATGTCTATGCGTGTCATGTTTTTAACGGGGCTCAAAGCCTGACAACTTGACGCACGAAACGAGGTGAAATCATGCTCGCCGATTAAATGCTGCGCCGCTTCTTGCATGTTCTTGAGGTTGAGTGGGCGATAAACCCAACCGACGCGCCCTACGTCAACACTGGGTCGCACCGCTGATTCGAGCATGACATAGACATAACGTCTGGCAATTGCACTTCCTCTGCAATGGAAGGTGTCTGGCACTTCGCGCACCCATTGCACGGCAATGTCATCGGGCAAAAATGCATTCGTGCCTCTCACCCAAGAATACATATCCCGCGTGAGTTCCGTATCAAAGTGCACGACTTGCATCAAGCCATGCACGCCGGTATCCGTGCGGCCAGCGCAGTGGGTAGTAATGGCTGTTTGGGTGAATTTTTGCAAGGCGTCTTCAAAACGGTCTTGCACAGTGCGTCCAGAGAGTTGGCTCTGCCAGCCTTCGTAGGCCTGGCCGTTGTAGCTCAGGCCCATCGCCAAGCGCATGGCTTAGCCTCGTTCAGCCAGCCACTTCAAGGCGCGGGCTTGGGTTTCGCCAGTGGCCTCGTGCGCCACTTCTTCCATCAGCGCCTTGCTGGTGTGTAGTTGCCCCAAATTCCATAATTCGTCGGCTAAGTCAATGCGCACTTGGAAAGGGTCGTTGCTATTGCCAGAATCAAGGTTGAGAGAGATATCTGGAATAGAGGGGGTGAATCGGGGAGCGGGCTCTTGCGGTGCGTCTTCTGGAGGAGTTTGCTGGCTGGATTCTTGGTAAGTGTGGGGAGGTATGTAGGGTTGGCGTTGGTCGCCTTCGGGTAAGTCAAGGTTGAATTTGACATTCAGAGGCGGCAATCCTTCAATATCTTGGTCGTTATCCGATCTGCGAGCACGTTTGATCCATAAAGCTATCAATACCAAGAAGGCAATTAAGACACCTGCCCCCACGGGAGCCAAAGTGTGGCTGACGAGTTTGTCTAGCCAAGGCAGTGATTTATAACTTTTGGGAGCACTCACAGGCAATTCGCCGGAGTCTGAGGCGGTGGCGTTGGCGATCTTGCTGAGTTCTGCAACATTGCGACCAATTTCAGCAGCCCGACTTGCGACCTCTTGCGCCTCGCGTTGGCGGGCAATTTTTTCCTCTTCATCACCTTTGGAGGGCTTGGAGAGGGTTAGTTTGTCTTGCGGCCCTTTTGCTTTGTTATTGTCAAGTTGGGCAGAGAGCTTGCCCGTTGAGTCTCTGCTGGCCTGCGGAGCTTTTCCACCAAGCGCACGATTAGCTATTTCGGCACGGTATTCGTCAAACTCTTTGGCCTGAATTTGTATTTGCTTACGTGCCTCTTCTCTAGAGACCTCGCCCGCTTGTTGGAGCGAGGGCATGGAGATGACTGCGCCAGCCTTGAGGCGGTTAACGTTGGAGGCGACAAAGGCGTCGGGGTTGCTTCTCAACATGGCCAGAAGCATTTGGTCCAAAGAAATACCGCCTTCAATTTTGGAGATGGCTATTTCGCTGGCAGTATTACCGCGTTCGATTAACAATTTTTCTGGGCCAGCACCTATAACTGGCAAACCTGATTTGGGCTCGCTCCTGGTCTCGGTCTTGGTATCGGAGAGTGCAATGCTAAATTTTTTGATCAATCTGCCTGTCGACCAGCGCAACTCAATGAGCAGATCTAGGAAGTTATTTGTGATGCTTTTATCTGAACTGAGTTTTAAATAGTAGCGTCCACCATCTCGACGCATCAATTCCACACTGATGTCCAAAGGCGTGCCGTTAATGTTGGGAAACTCAACCTGGGTAACTTTGTAGATGTCGGCAGAGGCCATGCCTGCTCGTAACTCAATTTGTTCTTGAATAGAAACGTCGTTGAGGTCAATCTCTGCCAAAAGGGGGTCGCCCTTTTTGGACTGAACTACCGGGCTAAAGAAAGTCATTGCCCAACTAGAACTCACATAAGCCAGACTTAGCGCGGCCCCTAGCGCTATTTGGCGGAATAAACGGGGCGTGGCGCGGTGTGCGAAGTTCATGGGCAAGATATTAACGGGTTTTTCAGCGCTCTAGCAAAATTCGAAGCATGCGTCGTAATGGCTCCGCAGCACCCCATAAAAGTTGATCGCCGACTGTGAAAGCGCCTAAATACTCGTTACCCATGGCTAATTTATGCAAACGCCCCACAGGAACAGTCATGGTGCCAGTGATGGCGGCAGGTGTGAGTTCACGTTCGCTGATTTCACGCACATTGGGTACGACTTTGACCCAATCATTGGCTTGGGCCAAGATGCTTTCAATTTCGTCCATGGGCACATCTTTTTTGAGTTTGACGGTCAAACCTTGCGAGTGACAGCGCATCGAGCTGATACGCACGCAAATGCCGTCGATCGGGATGCTACCAGCGCTTCTGAAAGCAGGATTGCCCAAAATCTTGTTGCATTCGGCGCCGCCTTTCCATTCTTCCTTGCTCTGGCCGTTTTCGACGGGCACGTCTATCCAAGGAATCAAGCTGCCAGCCAAAGGCGTGTTGCGGAAGTTTTGGGTTGGAAAGCTAGGGTCGCGTAAGGCGGCCGCGACTTTGCGGTCAATATCCAAAATGGCAGAAGCGGGGTTGGCCAAGTCGTCTTTGACCGCGGCGTGTAAAGCGCCCATTTGCGAAAGCAGTTCGCGCAT
>JAGWXI010000160.1 GCA_018969975.1 Burkholderiales bacterium | reverse complement strand
GTTTTGGGCGCTATGGAGACGGGCTACCAACGTGGCCGGATACAAGACGAGTCCATGACTTACGAGATGCTCAAGCACACGGGCGAATTGCCCATCATTGGCGTGAACACTTTCCGCAACCCCAAAGGCGACCCCTTGCCAGACGCGCTGGAATTGGCACGTTCTACCGAAGAAGAAAAGCAAAGCCAACTGAGACGCCTGAACGATTTCCACACGCGCCACAAGACAGATGCGACGATTCAAATTAAACGCCTGCAAAAAGCTGTGATCGACAACACCAATGTCTTTGAAGTATTGATGGACGCTGTGCGGGTTTGCTCACTGGGACAAATTACCAACGCATTGTTTGAAGTGGGCGGGCAATACCGCCGCAATATGTAGTTTTTTATCCTTGCATTTTGAATATGTCGTGTTTAAAATGCAAGGATGTTTGAGCGCAAATCTTTTCAAGAAATTCATGATCTTCTCAGCTGGAATCCAGCTGTGGCGATTTTGGGTGCCCGCCAGATTGGCAAAACCACTTTGGCTAAATTGATTGCAAAGACTTTTGATAAATCTATCTACTTAGATCTTGAAAATGCTCAAGCATTGGCCAAGCTGCAACAACCCGATGTTTTCTTCCAAACACACCGCCACCAGATGGTGGTGCTTGATGAAATTCAAAACGCGCCCGAACTGTTTTCATTTTTACGCGGCGAAATAGACGCAGACAGGCGAAACGGGCGCTTTTTATTTCTTGGTTCAGCCTCATTCAAACTTCTGCAGCAATCCCAATCTTTAGCAGGACGCTTAGCGCTGGTCGATATGGCGCCGCTTTTGATTAGCGAAGTCCATAGCCAATTTGCAGATATTCAAACACTTTGGTTGCGCGGTGGCTTTCCAGCAAGTTACACCGCAGCTAGCGACACAGCGTCGTGGCGCTGGCGGGACGCTTTTGTGCGTCACTTTCTCAACACTGATCTGCCAAGTCTTGGCATTAATGTTGAACCAGAACTCATGCGGCGCTTTTGGAGAATGCTGGCCCATGTCCATGGACAACTTTTCAATGCATCTGGCATAGCTGCCTCTCTAGGCGTATCAGCGCCTACAGCCACTCGCTATTTGGATCATTTGGTACAGAGTCTGATGGTCAGACGTTTAGAACCCTTTCACATCAATCTTGGCAAGCGCTTAGTAAAGTCTCCAAAAATATATGTGCGCGATAGCGGTCTATTGCATTACTTCATGGGCATACAGTCGATCGATCACATGCTAGGCCATCCACAAATGGGGGCTTCCTGGGAGGGGTTTTGCATTGAGCAAATTAGCAACCACTTACCCCTAGGTGCAAGTTTATTTTTCTATCGGACTGCCGCAGGCGCAGAAATGGATGTTGTTGTAGAAACCGGACGTGAACGACTAGGGTTTGAAATCAAATTCTCCTCTGTCCCCACCGTCACCAAAGGTTTCTGGCAAGCCTGTGAAGATCTAGGAGTCAGCAAGGCCTATGTGGTTGCGCCAGTTCAAGAGGGGTGGCGTATGTCCGCGAATGTAGAGGTGGTTTCGCCAACGTGTCTACCCAAGTTACTGCAGTTGTAAACCAAATCAATGAAGCCAAAGGACCTAGGACGTAGAACCTAAGAGTTAGGCTCGCTCATCTTCTCCCCCAAGCGAACACCTAACCCCGGCTCCCAATGTTTGTTAATGACTAGCGTGTTCTGTGGCCACAACATCACCACGGTAGAGCCTAATAAAAAGCGGCCCATCTCATGGCCCTGTTGCAGTTGAATTGCTGCATCGTCGTAATGCCACTCACGCACTGTGGGCGAACGCGGTGGATTGACCACGCCATGCCAAGTGGTCGCCATGCTGCCCACAATCGTGGCACCCACCAGCACCATCACAAAACTATCAAAAACGCACACCACACGCTCATTGCGTGCAAACAA
>JAGWXI010000159.1 GCA_018969975.1 Burkholderiales bacterium | reverse complement strand
CTGCGCGACTGGATTCTGTCTTTGGCATAGGCCAGGGCATTTTGATAGGCCACCTCGGTCAATCCGAGTGACTGCATGCCCACTCCTATGCGGGCTACGTTCATCATGACGAACATGGCAGCGAGACCTTTATGAGGCTGTCCCACCAAAGTCCCCTCAGCATCTTCCAAAACCATTTGGCAAGTGGCGCTGCCATTAATGCCCATCTTGTGTTCTAAGCCGCTGCAATAAATGCCATTGCGTTCGCCCAAGCTACCGTCTTCTTTGAGTTTGAATTTCGAAACGACAAACAAACTGATGCCTTTGCTTCCAGCCGGTGCATCAGGCAAACGCGCCAAGACCAAATGGATGATGTTGTCGACAAAGTCATGGTCGCCTGAGCTGATAAATATTTTGCTACCGCTCAAACGGTAAGTGCCGTCTGCTTGTGGCACTGCTTTGGTTCGCAATAAACCTAAGTCAGTTCCGCAATGCGACTCCGTGAGACACATGGTGCTAGTCCATGCACCATTGGTGAGTTTCGGCAGTATGGTTTTTTTCTGAGTCTCGGTGCCATGCGCATGTAATGCTTCATAAGCGCCATGGGTTAGCCCAGGATACATGGTCCACGCTTGGTTGGCGCTGTTGAGCATTTCATAGAAGCACTGGTTCAACACAATCGGCAAACCTTGTCCACCATACTCGGGGTCGCAACTCAACGCGGTCCAGCCGCCTTTGGCGAATGCAGCAAAAGCTTCTTTAAATCCATCGGGTGTTTTGACAGCATGTGTTTCATGGTTCAAAGTGCAGCCTTGTTGGTCGCCAATTTGGTTCAATGGAAACAAAACCTCTGACGCGAACTTACCGCCCTCTTCTAAAACAGCCGCAATCGTGTCTTGGTCTAACTCTGCGTGGGCAGGCAGTTGCTTAAAGTCGTCACAGACATGCAGTAACTCGTGCAAAACAAAATGCATATCGCGCAGGGGTGGGGTGTAGCTAGGCATAAAAGTTTTCTTTTCTACAAAGTCAAACAGGTTTTAAAGTGACTGGCTTGGGCTTGGTCAACATTTCACGGGCGCCATAGCGTTTCAAAATGTTTTCAAAGCCTTTGGCCGTATGGGTGAGTGATTGCGATGTTTTTAAAAATCGGGCTTCGTAGTGCAGCGCCAATATCAAGCCATGGATTTCAAACACCATTTGAGGAGCATCGATATCTGCTTCTAAATGGCCTTCCTCCTTGGCTTGCAATACAGCGCGCAACATCGCAGCCAGCCATGTGTTGACCGAACTCGCTAGAGCGTCTCTAACAGGGCCTGGACGGTCATCGAACTCAGCCGCACCACTGATGTAGAGGCAACCTGAATCGATCTCCGTCGTGGTGCGCTTGGTCCAGTTGTTAAACAATGCCACCAATCTTGGTAGGCCTCGGGGTGCTTCAATCGCAGGGTAAAAAACCTCGGCCTCAAAACGCTCGTGGTAAGCACGAACAACAGAGAGTTGCAGTTCTTCGCGCGAACCGAAATGGGCAAATACGCCCGACTTGCTCATGCGCGCCACTTCGGCCAGCGCGCCAATGCTCAAGCCGTCTAAACCTATTTGGGTGGCGAGGCCCAAAGCCGCTTCCACAATTGCTACCTTGGTTTGCTGACCCTTGTGTGCGGCGCGTTGATCGCTATCTATAGTTTTGGGGTTCGACATGCGACTGGATAAAAAAGAACGATCGTTCTATTTTGCACGAAATTTGCGCCCTAAACTTCTCACCCATGGAATCGACCCGCATACTCGCCATCCGACATGGTGAAACCGCCTGGAACGTTGACACACGCATCCAAGGCCAACTCAATATTGGTTTGAACGACACAGGCCTATGGCAAGCCCAGCAAGTCGGTATGGCACTGGCGGATGAGCCTATTGCTGCGATTTACAGCAGTGACTTAGACCGCGCGTTCAC
>JAGWXI010000158.1 GCA_018969975.1 Burkholderiales bacterium | reverse complement strand
AGCGGTGGTGCCAAACTACTGGACATCGTTTGGGTCAGGCTTGACGTAGAAGAGTAGGCCAACTTGTTAGTTAAGTTATCTAGTTTGGCGAAAAACATCCAATGCGTGGGTCCGCTATGTGCGTGGTAGTTGAGCCCTGCATTCCACAGGGTGTAAGCAGCCGTCGTGACTGGAGTGACATTGCTGTAATACGGCATACGGTTTTGAGCTCCGGCATGCATAAAGCCAAAACGTGCGCCCCATGCATTTTTTGACCACAAAGCATCTGCGCCCAACCGCATAGGTGCAATGCGAGGCATAGGTCGTCCATTGGTTAAATCATCGGCACGCAGGATGTCACCGCGCAATTCCAAATCAACCGCGCCATGTTGTGCGTCGTTAGAGAGCAGTGCTTGTTGACCACCAACCATACGCAACTTGGCATGGGACTCTAGGCCCATAAATCTGGCCCGTACACCTTGGAAGTTGTAGACAGGTAAATCAGTAGAGGTACCCACTGCCCCCGCAGAAGTTTTGTAGCTACCGGAAGACTGCAAAGAAATGAAGTTCGCAAACTCCGAAGTAAATGCAGTCACTCCCAATTTGTGTAGTCCGTTTTTCCATTCGCCTCCTAAATCGAGTTGCGTGGCTTTTTCTAAAGCCATAGTGGAAGACCCAATTTCATAGGCTCCCGTGGCCGCATGGGGGCCATAGGCAAACAACTCGTAGTCTTTGGGTGCGCGTTGGCTGGTAGTGATGTTGCTCGTTACTTGCCAGCCGTTTTGCGCTTCACCCTGACGTAAGTTGCGCATCACGCCTAATGCAAAGCTCATCGGATTGAAGGTCTTGGTTTGGGCTGCGTTTTCGTTGTTGGGGCCAATGCTTTCTAAAGACTGGACACTCACAGACTCAGAACGCGCCCCTGCCGTCCACTGACCCCACGGTGTTTTTAAAGCCTGGTAGGTAAAGAGTGCTGTGCTGTGGGTTCGACTGGTGGGCACGAATTTTTCGTCACCTACTGCATGCAAATTGTTACGCTCGCTTTGTAAACCAATCGTGCCTTCCAGTTGTAATCCGTTACCTAAAGCCACGCTTCGTTGCCTTGCCTCCAGTCGCATGTCTAAGCCACCGTTGTCAAACTGTGTGCCTGCCACGTTACTGCTGTACTCTGTATGCGAATACTGTGTGTATCCGCCTTGAAACTTCACATCTTGAAACCATTCGCCTACATCGCGTAACTTTCCCTCTAGCGCATGATGACGTCGCACCATGCCAATGGTCACATACTCTTCCGCTACCGTTCCGTAGGTGCTTTTATATTCACTGGTTGACAGACCTAAGTAACCCCTGTCAAACAACAAGGTACCACCGACAGCACCACCTTTGGTATTACTTGCCGAATTACACACTTTTACGGAATTCACGCCACTTTCACATGACATGTTTTTGGGTACTTTCAAATTCTGTGTGCGTCTGTCAAAAGCATCTACATGGATGGCGAACTTATCGGTCCCCGTCTCCACCATGGCGCCCGTACTGCGTTCATTGGCAGCACCGCCAGCACGCAGTTCGGCTTTACCCATCACGCCACCTTTGGAATCAAATGCACGTTCGCGGGCTATGCGGTTGTCAATCACATTCACCACGCCACCAATAGCGCTTCCGCCATAAAGCAAAGTAGCAGGGCCACGCAAAATTTCAATGCGTTCTGTGGTGAGTGGGTCCATCGGTACCGCATGGTCAAAGCTCAAACCCGAGACATCCATATTCGCACCGCTGTTTTGCAATATGCGAATGCGGTCGCCGTCCATACCGCGTATGGTTGGCCGCCCCACATTGGGGCCAAAAGAGCTGTTGGCGATACCCGGTAAGTTGTCTAAAGTTTCACCCAGCGTTGATCCCAGACGTTGGGTGAGTGCTGCGCCCGAGAGTTGCTGGGCCGGCACCAATAAACCTGTGTTCTCTAAAGA
>JAGWXI010000157.1 GCA_018969975.1 Burkholderiales bacterium | reverse complement strand
AGTTTGGATAACGCGCGCTTGGCGCATACAAAACCATGTTCTGTTTCAACGCACCAAATATCGGAGGACACGCCCCCCGTCAGTGGACTACCTTGGAGCGCGCTGGAGTTTGTAAGGCCAAGTTCTTGTAAGGCCCGCACAAACTCTTTGGGTACTTCTTGTAAAGACATAAACGGGTAGACTCAACCTTGGTTACAACAAGGAATCAAAATGAAACCCAACAAAATCAAGCAATTATGGGCGCAAGGTAAGCCTGTCACTTTAGGATGGATTTCCATAGCCAATAGTTTCTCCGCTGAAATCATGGCTCGACAAGGATTTGATGCAGTGTGTGTAGATATGCAGCACGGCGTAACGGGTTTGAGTAACCTGATGGAAATGCTTCAAGCCGTTTCTGCAACCGATGCGGCGCCTGTGGTGCGTGTAGGCTGGAATGAACCAGCAGCCATTATGAAAGCTTTGGACTTTGGCGCCTCTGCTGTCATCGTTCCCCTGATCAATAACGCTGCTGAAGCGCGCAAAGCAGTCTCAGCTTGTCGCTACCCTCCCGTAGGAGACCGTTCTTCTGGGCCCGTACGTGCTCTGCAAATTCACGGCCCTGAATATTTTTCTAAAGCCAATGATGAAATTCTCTTGATGGCCATGATCGAGACCAAAGAAGGATTGAACAATTTGGATGAAATTTGCGCCACACCCGGCGTCGATGTCATCTACATCGGCCCAGCGGATCTCTCGTTTGCTCTTGGGCTGGCACCGCGCTCGGACAATCCTGATCCGTTGCACATGTCAACCTGTGATCGCATCAAAGAAGTCGCCCATCGCCATGGTAAAAAAGTGTGTATGCATTGCGCCAGCGCTGAGTTTGCCGCAGCATCAGTCAAACGTGGCTTCGATATGGTGATGATCACCTCAGACTTGGTATCCATGATCGCTGGTGCAAAAAGACAAATCACTAACTTCCATGAAGCGCTAAAAAGCGATTCTTGAAGGTTATGGATAAGTATTCGTTTTAATCACAGGAGACTTGAATGAGATTTATCGGTCGTTTTGCTATCGGTCTTATTGCCATGCTGTTATCTGTTGCTTCCATAGCCCAGACTTACCCCAATAAACCGGTGCGCATTATCGTGCCTTTTGCGACCGGTGGTCCTACGGACTCGATGGCGCGCATCTTGGCTCAGAAATTGACTGAAAGCATGGGCCAATCGTATGTGGTGGAAAACCGTGCAGGTGCTGGTGGCAATATTGGTATGGGTATGGGCGCCAAAGCTGCACCCGATGGTTATACGCTGACCATGGTCAGCAGTAGTTTCGTCGTCAACCCTAGTCTTTATGCCAGCGTGCCTTACGACGCTTACAAGGATTTCTTGCCCATTTCGTTGGCTGGCGCATCGCCTAATCTGATCGTGGTGCATCCTTCCGTGCCTGCCAAAACGGTTCAAGAACTCATCGCCCTTATTCGTGCAAACCCCGGCAAGTACAGCTTTGCGCATCCTGGTGTCGGCACTACGCCCCATCTTTCCGGCGAACTGCTTCGCTTGTCTTTCAATATTGATATGGTGAGCGCTCCTTTTGGTGGAGCAGGTCCTGCCATCACTTCCGTTCTTGCAGGGCACACTCCTGTCGGTGTTACAGCTCTACCGCCAGCCATGGCGCATGTGAAAAGCGGCGCCTTGCGTGCGCTTGCAGTGACCAGTGCCAAACGCAATCCTGAATTGCCCGACGTGCCCACTTTGGCAGAAGCGGGTGTCAGTGGACAAGAGGCTGAGACCATGCAAGGTTTGTTGGTTCCCGTCGGAACACCGAAGGCCATCGTGGATCGCTTGCACCAAGAAATCGTCAAAATTGTGAATCAGCCCGACACCCGTGCAAAGCTCACTTCTATGGGCTTCGATATTGTTGGCAATACGCCTGATCAATTCACTTCCTATATCCAATCGGAAGTCAATCGTTGGGG
>JAGWXI010000078.1 GCA_018969975.1 Burkholderiales bacterium | reverse complement strand
TGCCCTGGCTGATGTTGTAACGGTTATGCATGAGGGCAAGGTCTTAGTTGATGGCGACGTCAACGATGCGCGTAACTCTAGCCAGGTACAAGCCATCTATATTGGCTCTGGTAGTCAAATTGTGGCGGCCAAGCCAAGAGTATCGGCAAGAAACGAGCGCATTCTTTTATCTTGCTCGTCTGTCAACACGTTTTACGGCAAGAGCCATATATTGCGTGATGTAAGTCTTACCGTACATGAGGGTGAAATACTTGCGCTCTTAGGGCGAAATGGTGCTGGTAAATCTACGCTGCTCAAAAGCCTCATTGGGATTACAAGTGCAACTAGTGGAGAGATGGTTTTAGATGATCAATCTATTGCGAACTTGAGTTCTGACCAAATCGCTCGCCTCGGCGTAGCTTATGTTCCTCAAGGACGCGGTTTATTTTCTGGTATGACAGTTGCTCAAAATATGGAGCTAGGTCGGATCAAGCGAAGAACGGGGTCTGGCATTCACTGGGATGAAGATAGGATTTTTGAATTCTTCCCCCGAATTCGCGAAAGATGGTTATCACCTGCTGATTACTTGTCTGGAGGTGAGCAACAAATGGTCGCAGTTGCTCGCGCACTTTCTGGTGATACAAGGTTGTTATTACTTGATGAGCCTTTTGAAGGTCTTGCGCCAGCAATTGTTGAAGAGTTGTTTGAAGCACTTGATCGTTTAAGACACGAAGTTTCCATAATCATCGTAGATCACCATCTTGATCTTGCACTTGCACTTTCTGATACGACTGTTGTGTTAGAGACTGGCTCGGTAACGCATACAGGCCCTTCTAAGGAACTCTCGCTGGATATCAATTTACGCCGGCAAAAACTATGGCTATAGGTTGTGCAATCGAAAATCCCTCTCGCCGAGCCGCTCCATTTGAAACCTAATCACTGAAATTGATTCTTGGATATAAATGACCACTTCACTTAATTTTCAACTGACAGGCCAACGCGCCCTGGTGACAGCCGGGGCCCAAGGCATTGGCCTGGCCATCACACAAGCCTTGCTTCAACAAGGTGCCGAAGTGCACATATGCGACGTAGATCGCGCGGCCTTAGATAAAACCAAAGCACAGCATCCACAACTACATATCAGTCACACCGATGTCAGCAATGAAGCCCAAGTGCTCTCCATGTTTGCCGAGATTCAAAAGCGCTGGGGCCAACTAAATATATTGGTGAACAACGCTGGTATTGCCGGGCCAACAGCAGCGATTGAAGACACCTCTCTTCATGAGTGGCAACAGACACTAGACGTCAATCTCACGGGCGCTTTTTTGTGTACACGCAGTGCCGTGCCTTTGATTAAAAAAGCCAAAGGTGGCAGCATCATCAATATTTCTTCTGCAGCTGGTCGCCATGGGTTTCCTTTGCGCTCGCCCTATTCCGCCACCAAGTTTGGCGTGATCGGTTTGACGCAAACCTGGGCGATGGAATTGGGCCCCAGTGGAATTCGCGTCAACGCCATCTTGCCTGGCATCGTAGAAGGCGCTCGCCAAGATCGCGTACTCAGTGCAAAGGCAAAGACTTTTGGTATCTCGCTAGAAGCGATGCGACAGCGTGCACTCGAACGGGTGTCGTTGCGACGCATGGTGACTGCGCAAGATATTGCTGCGCAAATTGTGTTTGTTTGTTCACCCGCAGGCGCCAATATTTCTGGGCAAAGCCTCTCGGTGGACGGTAACGTGGAGACCTTGGTGCAATGACAACTTCAACGCATCACCCCAAAATTGGCGTTGTAGGCGCCGGCTTGATTGGTCGCGCTTGGGCCATGGTGTTTGCACGCGCAGGCTTGCAAGTCAAAATCTTTGATGCCGATGCCAAAGCACTTAGCGCCTGTATGGGCCATATTGAAACCTTGGTGCAAGATATGCGCGCAGCAGACTTGGTGCAAGAAAATCCCAGCGCCATCGTTCAACGTATCACGCCCGTCAATACTTTGGCTGAAGTGTGTGCCGATGTAGATTTGATCCAAGAAAACATTCGCGAAACGGTAGAAGCCAAGATCGATATTTTTTCGCAAATGGACGCGCTCACACGCAAAGACACAGTTCTAGCCAGTTCAACATCATGGCTTCCTACTTCTTTGTTTACCAAAGAGCTCGCAGGTCGAGATCGATGCTTGGTGGCTCACCCCACCAATCCGCCCTATTTGATTCCACTGGTAGAAGTAAGCCCTGCACCGTGGACTTCCGACAAAGCCACACAATCCGCCATGGCGCTTTACAAGTTGGTAAAACAAGAACCCGTATTGGTGCGTAAAGAAATACACGGCTTTTTACTCAACCGCGTGCAAGGCGCGGTGTTAAATGAAATGCTCAATTTATATGAACAGGGTTTTGCAAGTTCCGAAGACCTCGACAAAGTCATGAAGTTTGGCCTCGGTTTGCGTTGGTCATTTATGGGACCTTTTGAAACCATAGATTTGAATGCGCCAGACGGCGTGGTCGATTACGCCAACCGGTATGGCCACACGTATGCAGAAGTCAGTAAAACCCAAGCTGACAACACTTGGTCACCTCAAGTGATTGCGCAAATTGAACGCGAGCGCAGGCAAGTTCTATCGCACGACCAACTTGAATCTCGCTCGCATTGGCGTGATCGCCGTTTGATGGCTTTGAGACACCACCAAAAAAACCAGCCTATTTAGTTCGCAGCATTGCAACTTGCGTTTTCTTATCCTCTCTTTTAATTCTTAGGAGTTTTCCATGCCCCGCAAAGTCATCATCACCTGCGCTGTCACAGGCGCCATACACACTCCCAGCATGTCGCCCCATTTGCCGGTGACTGCCAAAGAAATTGCAGATGCAGCCTTGGGCGCAGCTAAAGCAGGCGCATCGATTGTGCATTTGCATGCGCGCAATCCCGTTGACGGCAGCCCCTCGCAAGACCCCGAGTTGTTCACACCGTTTTTGAAAGAAATCAAAGAGAAAAGCAATGTGGTGATCAACCTCACGACAGGCGGCGCACCGACGATGACGATTGCCGACCGCTTGCGTCCTGCGCACCACTTCAAACCCGAAGTCGCTTCATTGAACATGGGCTCGATGAACTTTGGTTTGTACGACATGCTCAAGCGCTTCAAAACTTTTAAGCATGACTGGGAGGTGCCCTACCTCGCCAACAGCGATGACCGCGTGTTTAAAAACACTTTCAAAGATATTGCACACATCTTGCAATCTTGCAGTGACAACGAAACACGGTTCGAGATCGAGTGCTACGACATTGGACATCTCTACACCGCAGCGCATTTTATTGACCGGGGCTTGATCAAAGCGCCTTTTTTAATTCAATCGGTCTTTGGTATTTTGGGCGGCATCGGTCCACATCCCGACGATGTGATGCATATGAAACGCACGGCTGATCGTTTGTTTGGCGACGCTTATGTATGGTCTGTGTTGGGTGCAGGACGTAACCAAATTCCCATCGCCACGCAATCTGCCGCTATGGGAGGTAATGTGCGGGTAGGCTTGGAAGATTCTTTATGGGACGGCCCAGGCAAATTGGCACAGTCCAATGCTGATCAAGTCACGCGCATTCGCAAAATTATCGAAGGACTCTCATTAGAAGTCGCCACGCCAGACGAAGCCCGTAAAATTTTGCAGCTCAAGGGCCACCACAACGTTAACTTTTAGGACACCATGCGCATTTGGAAGAAAGAGATCTCCCCCGCCATACTTGCCAAGAACCATAGCAAGACAGCAACTGAACACCTAGGGCTCGAGTTTTTGGAGGTGGGAGACGACTTTATCCGTGCGCGGGTTCCTGTCGATGAGCGCACCCGCCAACCCTACGGTCTTTTGCACGGCGGCGTGAGTGTGGTGTTGGCAGAAACTATCGGTTCTTGCGGTGCACACTATTCTTGTCCACCAGACCATCGCGCAGTTGGCTTAGACATCAATGCCAACCATTTGAAGAGTGCTACGTCTGGTTGGGTCACTGGAACAGCGCGGCCTGTTCATATTGGTAAAAGCACACAAGTCTGGCAGATTGACATGCATAACGATGCGGGTGAGTTGACCTGCGTGTCACGCATCACTATGGCGATTCTTGCGCCGCGCTGAGCGCGTGCTAACTGCAGGTTGAAAACCTAAGCCGTCTTCACCCGTTCGCTTTTCCAGTACACATCGTCGCCGCCGTCTTGGCGGTTAAGTACACGGGCTAATACAAACATCAAGTCGCTGAGTCGGTTCAGGTATTGCCTGGGTGCGTCTTTCAAGGCTTCTTCATTTCCCAGAGCAACCACTGCGCGCTCAGCGCGCCTTGCCACTGTGCGACACACATGCGCCAGTGCAGCTCCTTTGTTGCCTGCAGGCAAAATAAATTCCTTTAAGCGTGGCAAGTCTGCGTTGTAGCGCTCTAGCGCTGCATCGAGTTGTAACACCGCTTCGGCCTTTAGAAGCTCGAAACCCGGAATGGAAAGTTCCCCACCGAGGTTAAAGAGTTGGTGCTGAATTTCCACCAGTACTTCGCGAACATCTTGTGGCATTTGTTCGCACAGCAAAACGCCAATATGTGAATTGAGTTCATCCACATCCCCCATCGCGTGGACACGCAAACTGTTTTTGGATACGCGCTGGTTGTCGCCAAGTCCCGTTGTCCCTGCGTCACCTGTGCGTGTAGCAATTTTTGTGAGGCGGTTGCTCATAGGGGTTTCCTTTGTATTGATGCGCTTTTTTGATTGCAGTCGTTATTGTGCCTGTCTCCCCTGTGGCTATCTTGTATTCCTGTTACTAATTAGAATGACGCGATTACTCGGAGACAACGCATGAATGCCCCTACCTCGCATGACCACTTAGTTCCTGTCATTACTCCACGCACTATCCCCGCTGCTTTTATGGAGGCATTGAAGCAGCGTTTTGCTGACAATTGCTCAACCGCACAAATAGTGCGCGAACACCACGGCCGAGATGAATCCGCTTTCACTGCGGTACCTCCTCCTGTTGCAGTCGTGTTTGCGCAAAGCTCTCACGATGTAGCAGATGCGGTTGCTTTAGCGGCGCAACATCATGTGCCCGTCATTCCCTTTGGAGTTGGTTCATCACTTGAGGGCCATTTACTTGCCGTACAAGGCGGTATCAGCATTGATGTGGGTCGCATGAACAAGATTTTGTCGATCAATGCCGACGACTTAACTGTCACTGTGCAGGCTGGTGTTACGCGTAAACAACTCAATGACGAGATCAAAAGTACGGGGTTGTTTTTCCCTATCGACCCTGGTGCAGACGCCACGATTGGCGGTATGTGCGCCACTCGGGCAAGTGGAACCAATGCAGTGCGCTACGGAACCATGCGCGAAAACGTATTGGCGCTTGAAGTGGTGACTTCAAGTGGTCAGGTGATTCGAACAGGATCGCGTGCCAAAAAGTCTTCTGCAGGATACGACCTTACCCGTCTGATGGTGGGCAGTGAGGGTACCTTGGGCGTCATCACGGAAATCACCTTACGTTTGTACCCCCTACCGGAAGCGGTATTGGCCGCAGTGTGCTCGTTTCCCTCGATTGAAGCGGCAGTTCGCACCACTATCTCAACGATTCAAATGGGCGTGCCTATTGCTCGTGTCGAGCTAATTGATGCCAATGCAGTGCGGATGGTGAACGCCTATGCCAAATTAGGTCTTGCTGAATCGCCCATGTTATTGATGGAGTTTCACGGCTCCCCCAATGGTGTCAAAGAACAGGCTGAAACCGTGCAAGAGATTGCTAATGACAACGGCGGCCAATCGTTTGAGTGGGCCACAACGCCTGAGGAGCGAACACGTTTATGGACGGCACGTCATAACGCCTATTACGCCGGCATTCAAAGCAAACCCGGTTGTCGCGCAATAAGTACCGATACCTGTGTGCCCATCAGTCGTTTGGCTGATTGCTTGCTCGACTCGGTTGCAGAAGCAGATGCATCAGGTATTCCTTACTTTTTAGTAGGCCATGTTGGCGATGGGAATTTCCATTTTGGCTATCTGATCGATCCCAATAATGCACAAGAGCGGGAAACAGCTGAAACCCTCAACCACCAACTTGTGCAACGTGCGCTGCGCTTGGAGGGAACGTGTACGGGGGAACACGGCATAGGTTTGCATAAGATGGACTTTTTGGTGAGCGAGGCTGGTGAGGCTGCCGTTGACATGATGCGCACTATTAAACGGGCCCTCGACCCACACAACATCATGAACCCAGGAAAGATTTTTTCCTATTGAGTAAGTTTTGTACCTGCTCACATAACTTGAGTTGGTCAAAGGGCTTGAGAACAGTAGCGTCTACGCCAGCTTTTGCAAATCGCTCTAGGTCATTGGGGTTGACGTTAGCTGTTAATCCTAAAACGGGTATGTTTGCCGTCTCATTATGAAGATCTTGTCTTAAGCGCTGTGTGGCTTCTATGCCATCCATTTCGGGCATAACCATATCCATCAAAACCAGATCAAAGCGCTTGGCTTGAATTTCATTGAGCGCTTTTATTCCGTTATCAGCTTCTGTCACAGCGCTGTTCTTCCAGTGCTTTTGTAATATTTGGCGAACAAGCAACCGATTGATGGGATGGTCATCGACCACTAGAAATTGATAAGACAGATCAGAATTCAAATTCGTACCTGTTGGTGAGGTGATAACGGATGTTTCTGGCGTCTGGCTCGCCAGCGGCAAATAAAACCAAAAATGCGTGCCTTCTCCCAAGGTGCTCTCAAAGCCTATTTTTCCTCCCATAAGCTCTACCAATTGCTTAGAAATCGATAGGCCTAGCCCGTTTCCTCCAAAACGTGCCTGTACTTCTGTGCCTTGCGTGAATCGCTCAAAGATCTGCGGTTGAAGCTCAGGTGCAATGCCGATACCTGAGTCCTTAATAGAGAAAAAGACGCCTTCTTCCCGCTTTAACACGTGAACATGCACAAATCCTTGATGCGTGAATTTGATCGCATTGCCCAATAAATTCACCAAAATTTGCATCAACCGATGGCGGTCTGTTCTCACCCATTTGGGCACATCAGTATCGACCACGCATTTGAAATCAAGCTGCGTACTTTTAAGACGCTGAAGAAACAATCCCGTAGCGCTTTCTATCGTTTCAGACAGCACAAAAATTTCCGGATGAATCCTGATTTTCCCGGCCTGCAGTTGTGAGAAGTCCAATACGTCGTTGATAACTGTCAGCAAATGGTCTGCCGATTGTTTGGTGTGCTGCAAAATTTTGATTGCCTGGGGTTTGTCTTGCACTTGCTGCAGCAATAAAGTGTTAAAGCCCAAAATTGCGTTCATAGGCGTGCGTAATTCGTGACTCACGTTAGCAATAAATAATTCACGCGCGGCTGACAGGCGCTCGAGTTCTTCTTGCGTCTCTTGGAGCTGTCGGTTGTAAGTGCCACGCGTTTTGAATGTTTTTCGAAACAAGTTGTTGTAGACGAAGGGAATCAACAGCACTGCAAGCAAGTTCGTTGAATACAAAAGATAAGAGGGGCGAAGATCTTGAGGACCAATTTCAGGCGTCTCTATGAAAACCCCCAAGGCGTTACACAAGGCAAGTCCTATGAATATGGAGCACCCTATACCAAGCCAAACCATGCCCTGTTTTTTTCCTAAGGTGTAAAACGCAATGAGTGGGGCTATGTTTAGCCATAGCAGTCTTGATGAAAACACACCTCCTGTTATGAGGCTTATATAAATAATTTGTAAGCTCAGCCCCCCAAGCACTACGTTAACAGCCAAGCCTTCTGATGCGCCAAATTGCAACAGCAGATACATGGCAAAGACCAAGGCAAAAATAAAAAGTCTTGGCAGGTAAAGCTTTTCGTCAGGCGAGAAGATCATCAGCATGGCAACTAGCGTCATTGCAAGCCAAGCAAGAATGAACAAATAGGGGCGTTGTCCCTTTTGAAACGCTTGGGGTAGATAACGCGCTAGTCGTTTCGGATAGTCGAGTGCTTGTTGTGTGCTCATAGGCCAATAACGCTCTTGCGCGCAGACAGTGCCTCAGAAATTCTTCTCTCCATTTCACCTACATCTAAGGGCTTGTGAATAACATCGTTCATACCTGCTGCTAAATAGCGCTCTCGGTCTAGCGGATGGGTATTAGCAGTCATCGCTATTACGGGAATATTGCAAACCGGTGCAGGTAGATTTTTTCGAATCGCCTGAGTTGCTGCAGGTCCATCCATGTCTGGCATGACCACGTCCATGAGCACGATATCGTATTCAAACTTAGCTAATGCTTCCAACGCTGCTTGACCACTAGCAGCATCGGTGACACTGCAATTTGGAAAGCACTTAGACAGCATGAGCTTGGCCACCATTAAATTGACCGCATTGTCGTCAACAAGTAAGAATTTCATTGGCTGGCGACTCCAATTGGTGCGATTGAATGCATCGGCGTTTTTCTGCACCACACGTTCGGTTGGCAGTGGCAAGACAAACCAAAACGTGGCGCCTTGATCGGTTGCACTTCTTACACCCATTTCGCCACCCATCAACCTAACCAAGCGTTCACTTATGGCTAGACCCAAGCCCGAGCCACCGTATTGCCGACTCGTCTCAAGATTGGCCTGTTCAAAGCGTTGAAAAATCTTGCCTTGTTTTTCTTGAGCAATCCCTATCCCGCTGTCTTGCACCTCGAAGCGGACGCCTTGTTCTGTTAGGCGGACTCGTATCGCGACATGCCCTTGATTCGTATATTTCAGCGCATTGTCTAGAAGGTGTTGAAGCACTTGCAATATGCGATGCTTGTCGCCTTGTGCCCACATATCTGTTAGTCCCTCGGCATCTATCGTCAGAGAAAGCTGTTTTTGTTGGGCCAACGGCTGGTATTTGGCAAATGCCTCTTGAACAAGGTGGCTGAGTGAGAATTTTTCTAAAACCAGCGTCAACCGGTTTGCTTGCAATTGGGAAAAATCCAAAATATTGTTAACAAGCTGCAGCAATTGTTCGGTAGATCGTCGAATCAGGCCTACAACATGCACGTTGTCCGCTTCACTCGCAAGTTCTTGCCGCAAGATCTCGTTGAATCCCAAAATTGCATTCATCGGCGTTCTCAATTCATGGCCAATAGAGGCGATGAATTCATCTTTGTGTGCTTGCGCTTGCAAAATCTTTTGTTGTGTTTCTTCTAATACGGCATTTTTTTTATCAATCTCTTCTAGCAAGTGGCTAAACATCCAGTCGGTTGCCAAAGCCCCAAGCAAAACCATGATGATGATGCTCAACTTATAGGTTAATGCCCATGCAATCGTTTCTTGGTCCATCCGCACAGCACTAGAGATATACCCCTGTTCGCCCAATTTATACAAAGCAAAATAGAGGCAAAACAAAAAGGTAATGGATATTCGCGTTGCTTTGCGGTTAAAGAAAAGGATGACGACAACGCCAATGATGGACATCCACACCATCGCAGGCGAATTGATGCCCCCAGTATGTACAGTGACATAAATAAACTCTAACAACGACCATAACGCACCAAACTTAATCCATGTGTAATTGATGACGCCAATTCGTACCGATGCATAGCTGAGAAAAAAAACGGCGGCACTGAGTAAATGGATACGGTGGTCGTATTGCGGATGCGAGATCAAATACAAGACCAAAGAGACCACCACAGCACAGAGGTAGGTCCAACCGGAAACACGCAATAACCGCTCAGTGGGTCGTCCTTGAAAAAGATCCTTTGGTAATAAAAGAAAAGCGAACTTGGCAAGCATGTGTTTTAAGAAGCGGTGTGCCCACGCAATTTATCTATCAATCCATTGAGCGCTTCCAATGAGCCAAACTGTATGGCTATCTCTCCCATATCTTCTAACTTACCATGGCGCTTAACGCGTTTTTTCACGCGCACCTCTACTTGGGATGCGAGTAGGTCTGATAACTCTTCTTCGACGCGTTTCATATCTCGCGTTTTTTCTTTTTTCGGTTTTTGCGGTACGAGTTGAAATTCAGCACTGAGTTTTTTGACCAAGCTTTCTGCCTCGCGCACGGAGAGTTTCTTGGCGCTAATTTGATTTGCCGCCGTGATTTGCGTGGCCCGGTCAAGTGCGAGTAAGGCACGCGCGTGGCCCATATCGATATCGCCGGCGATCAGCATGGACTGCACGGGGTCTGCCAAATTGAGTAAGCGCAGCAAGTTGCTCGCTGCGCTGCGCGAGCGGCCGACAGCCTGTGCAGCCAATTCATGGGTAAGTCCAAATTCTTTGATGAGTCGGTTTAAACCTTGCGCTTCTTCCAGCGGATTGAGGTCTTCGCGTTGGATGTTCTCGATCAAAGCCATCGCCGCAGCCGCTTCGTTGGGCACGTTGCGCACCAGCACCGGCACTTCGTCCAAGCCTGCGAGTTTCGCGGCACGGCTTCTGCGCTCACCAGCGATGATTTCGTACTTGCCAGCGTTCTTTCCGCTATCTAGTTTGCGCACCAAGATCGGTTGCATGATGCCCTGGGCTTTGATGCTCTCAGCGAGTTCATACAACGCGCCTTCGTCCATGCGTGTGCGGGGTTGGTACATGCCCGGCACCAGTTGATCTAACGCTAATGTGTTGGGTTCGCCTTGTTGTTGGTTGGCAGCAGCTACGGCCGCGTCATCGACCTTGGGGCCCAGTAATGCTTCTAATCCGCGGCCTAGGCCTTTGGGTTTTTTGGTAACCATTTTCTTTTTCTCTCGTTGTTTCTACAAAGTTTGAACCCGCGACACCATTTCGTGTGCGAACTCGATATAGGACAGTGAGCCTTTAGCCGCAGGGTCAAACACCACGCCAGGTAGGCCATAACTTGGCGCCTCTGCCAAACGCACATTACGCGGGATGACTGCGTTGAACACTTTGTCTGCAAAGTGGTCTTTGAGTTGGTCGCTCACCTGCACTTGTAAGGTGATGCGCGGATCAAACATCACGCGCAAAAGACCAATGATCTTGAGATCCTTGTTGAGATTGGCATGCACCTGCTTGATGGTGTTGACCAAGTCGGTCAGCCCTTCTAGCGCGAAATATTCGCACTGCATAGGAACCACCACGCCATGCGCCGCACACAGGCCATTCAAGGTGAGCATGGAAAGCGATGGCGGGCAGTCGATCAGCACAAAGTCATAGTCCTTTTGTACTAACAGCAGGGCATCGCGCAATCGGTTTTCGCGTCTGTCGAGTTCAACCAGTTCTACCTCTGCGCCCGCCAAATCGCGGTTGGCTCCGAGCACGTCAAAAGTTGCCATATCGCGCCGTGCAGCCTCTTCGCCCCACTGGGTTTTGACGCGGGACTGGGAGATGGTGGTTTGCTCTAGCAATACGTCATACACAGTATGTTTAAGTTGACGTTTATCGATACCCGCCCCCATGGTGGCGTTACCCTGGGGGTCGAGGTCAACCATCAACACCCGCTTCCCAACAAACGCTAACCCCGCGGCGAGATTGACGGTAGTAGTGGTTTTGCCAACCCCACCTTTTTGGTTTGCAATACAGAAAATTTTGGCCATAGCGCGCTCTCGTTGTAAGAAAAGTTCGAGTAGATAGGGGTTTGAATTATTTAAACAAGGCCATCTTCAAGCCAAAGGTGATCAGCAACAAGCCTGTGATTTTGTTCAACATAAAGCCTACGATACGGTGGGCACGGGCACGTTGGGACAGCAAATGAGCGCTCACCACAATGACCAAGCCATAGGCCAAAGTCAGTGCGGCAATGGTTGCAGCCATCACAGCAAATGTGATGAGGCCTTGGTGCTCAGCGGGGTTCACAAACAAGGGAAAGAACGCCATATAAAAAACAATCGCCTTCGGGTTCAACACCGTGATAAAAAATGCCTGCTTAAAAAAGTGGTCGGGCTTGAGCTCTAGTGCCGGGGCATCGTCTAAACGCGTGCGCAACAGTTTTGCCCCTAGCCACACCAAATAAATCGCTCCGGCCCATTGAATGGTTTGAAAAGCTGCAGGATAGGCTGCCAACAAGGCCGATAGACCGGACACCGCCAACCACAACAGGGTTTGGTCTCCCACTATCACTCCTAAAGTTGCGGCCATACCCGAGCGTATGCCGCCATACCCAGTCGCGCCCAGCAAAGCCAAGTTTCCCGGGCCAGGTATAGCCAAAAAAACAATCACGGCCACAACAAATGCGCCGTAGTCTGCAATACCAAACATGGAGTCCCCGAAACCAAAAGAGGTGGAAGTTTAACCCCGCATCCAGACGAGGCATCTTTGGGCGTCTAGCCCCGGCACTTGTAACTGTTCCACGTGAAACACTTTTGCCTGCTCTGGGAGCGCCGCTAGCTCTTCTTCTGGGTATTTGCCTTTCATCGCCATCCAAACGCCTCCTGCGGCAAGCGCCTTGTAGGAGCCGCTGACAAAGTCTGCCAAGGAGGAAAAAGCCCGGGAGGAAATGATGTCATACGTTTGCGCGATAGTTTCAATACGCGCATGCAGCCCAGCTAGATTAGAGAGCCTCAGTGTGGCGGCCACTTGCTGGATAAAG
>JAGWXI010000077.1 GCA_018969975.1 Burkholderiales bacterium | reverse complement strand
ATCGTCTTGGCCACCAATGTGGCCGAGACCTCGCTGACCGTGCCTGGCATTCGCTATGTGATTGATGTAGGAAGCGCTCGGGTCAAACGCTATAGCTGGCGCAGCAAGGTCGAGCAGTTGATGGTCGAGCCCATCAGCCAAGCGGCCGCCAACCAACGCGCGGGTCGGTGCGGACGTGTAGCCGATGGCATTTGCATTCGCCTATATGACGAGCAAGACTTTCAAGGGCGCGCACGGTTTACCGATCCGGAGATTTTGCGCAGTTCGCTTGCTGGCGTGATCTTGCGGATGAAAGCCTTGCATTTGGGCGATGTGGAAAGATTTCCGTTTTTAGAGGCGCCCCGTCCGAAAGCGATTTCAGATGGTTACCAACTGCTCAACGAACTCGGTGCGGTGGACGACGCGAATGAACTCACGCCGATTGGCGTGGAGCTCTCCAAGTTGCCGCTAGACCCGCGCATAGGCCGCATGATTTTGGAAGCCCGCGAGCGCAATGCCTTGGAAGAGGTGTTGGTCATCGCATCGGCCTTGAGCGGGCAAGACGTGCGTGACCGACCGATGGAGGCGCAAGCCGCTGCCGATCAAGCCCATGCCAAGTTCGACGATGACCGCAGCGAATTCAGTGGGTATTTGTCGCTATGGAAGTGGCTGGAGCAGGGGCGCACAGGTGGCGAGCAAGAACACAAACTCTCCAACCGCAAATACGAAGCCTTGTTGCGCCAAAACTTTGTCAACGTGCGGCGCGTGCGTGAATGGCGTGACACGCATTCGCAATTGCTGACTGTGGTGCGTGAGCACAAATGGCGTCTCAACACCCAGCCCGCGAGTTACGAAGAACTGCATAGGGCGATGTTGGCGGGACTGTTAGGCAACATTGGATTCAAAGCTGAACCTTCCCCAAGCAATGCGGCGGCGGTCGGCACACGCGCTAGTAACGCGCATGAGTATTTAGGCGCACGTGGCATCAAGTTTTACCCGCACCCTGGTGCGCATTTGCGCAAAAAGCCAGGGCGTTGGATTGTGGCTAGTGAGTTGGTGGAGACCACGCGATTGTTTGGCCGTGGTATTGCCAACATCGAACCGCAGTGGCTGGAGCATGTGGGTGGCCATTTGCTCAAAAAACAATTGCTCGATCCGCATTGGGAGAAAAAAGCCGGCGAAGTCAAAGCGCTGGAGCGCGCAACGCTTTATGGCTTGGTGGTTTACAACGGCCGACGGGTGAGTTACAGCAAGATCGACGCAGCGGGCGCGCGCGATATCTTTATTCGACAAGCTTTGGTCGAAGGCGAGTTGGACACCAAATTACGCTTTTTGGCCGCCAACCAGCGTTTGATTGAAGAGGTGCAAGAACTCGAACATAAATCGCGGCGTCAAGACGTGTTGGTCGATGACGCTTTGATTTATGCGTTTTACGACCAGCAGTTGCCGGCCGATGTGTGTAGCTTGGTGACTCTGGAGCGTTGGTACCGCGAAGAAGTCAAGCGTCAACCCAATTTGTTGCTGCTCAATAAAGAAGAGTTGATGCGCCACCAAGCGGCGGGCATTACCACGCAAGCCTTTCCCGCCACGGTGCGCTTGGGTGGTGTGGATTGCATGGTCGAGTATTTGCATGAACCGGGTGACGCCAAAGACGGCATGACCGTGACCGTGCCTTTGTATGTGCTCAACCAAGTCAGTGAAGAGCGAGCCGACTGGTTGGTGATGGGCATGCTAGGACAAAAAGTGCTGGCGCTCCTCAAAACCTTGCACCAAAAACCGCGCGCGCGTTTGGTGCCTTTGCCAGATGCGGCCGAGCGTTTTACCCAAGCTTTAAGCGCAGACGACAAGTTTGGCAACGGCTTTTTGTTAGACGCTGTATTGGCGCTGGTCCGAGCTGAAACGAATTTGGATTTGAAGCGCGCGGATCTTAAACCCGACATGCTGGCGCAACATTTGTTTATGAACTTCCGCGTGGTCGACGAGCATGGACGCCAACTCGCGCAAGGCAGACAACTGAGTGCCTTGAAGTCGCAATGGGGTGCGCAAGCGCGTGGTGCGTTTCAGGCATTGGCTGGCTTGAAAGATGCCATGCCGAAAGCGCAGGAGTCGGCGGAGGTTGAAAAGGTCTCAAATAACAGAGTTCAACCAGAAAAACAAGGGCACTTGGCGAATGCTCCATCGCACGCTCGAAATGCATCGCACAAACAAATCACCGCGGGTAGCTCGGAAAAAACTTTCACCACCTGGTCGTTTGGTGAGTTGCCTGAGTTAATGGAAATTACCCAAGGCGATCAAACCTTGGTGGGCTTTACTGCCTTGGTCGATACGGGTGATGCGGTGCGCATAGAGGTATTTGACGAACCCGATATGGCGTCAAGCAAACACCGCGCTGGTTTGCGGCGTTTGTTTGCTTTGCAAATCAAAGATGCCATCAAGTATTTGGAAAAGAATTTGCCAGATTTACAAAAAATGTCGGTCACTTACATGTTGGTCGGTAAAGCCAATGACGGATCGGGCGGCGGTACGGCGGATGAACTCAAACAACAAATTTTGGATTTGGCGCTGGAGCGGGCGTTTTTGTTAGACCCGTTACCAACGGACGTCGCATCGTTTCAACAACGCTTAGAAGAAGGCCGTGGCCGCTTAACCTTGATTGCCAACGAAATCGCCAGAATGGCCGCTAACGTCTTGATTGAATTCGCCCAAGCCAGCCGAAAAATCAAAGACACCAAAGCGCACCCTGAAACAGTGACCGATTGCGCCCAGCAACTCCAACGCTTGGTGGGCAAGCGTTTTGTTTTAGAAACGCCGTATACGCAACTGCAGCATTTCACGCGCTACCTCAAAGCGGTTGTGTTGCGCCTTGATAAATTGCGCGAAGACCCGGCGCGCGATGCCAGCAAGATGGCTGAGCTCAAACCATGGGAACAAAAATATTGGCGATTGGTGGCCGAGCGCAAAGGCGCCACCGATGAGCGTATGTTGGCCTACCGATGGTTGTTAGAAGAATTGCGCGTGAGCTTTTTTGCGCAAGAGTTACGGACTCCGCAGCCTGTGAGCATCAAGCGGTTGGAGAAGGCTTGGTTGCAGATGCAGTATTGAGTGCTTTGGTAACCAACTCACAAAACCCATTGATGTGCGATCCCTCTATCCAACGCACCACCGCAACCAATTCATTTTCTGGGTCGATCCACACAAACGAAGCACCAGCACCAATACAAAAGTAGCTCGACTCTGAAGCGCCTTTGCAAATACCGCGTTGGGTGTTGAGCCACACCAACATGCCATACCAATTGGCAATATCGCAAGGGGCGTGCATGCTGCGCACCCATGCTTGCGACAAAACTTGACGAGCGCCTAAGCGTCCGCCGTTGAGCAACATCTGTCCGATCAAAGCTTGATCTGCGCTAGAAATAGACATGCCGCCGCCCCAGTGCGTGCCGCCCGGTACAGATTGCATGCGCTGTCCGTCGATCTCGACCCAACTGTTGTGGTAACCCTCCCACTTCCAGTTGTTGCTGACGCCACAAGGCTTGGCAATGGTGTCGCGAAACACGTCAGGCAAAGGACGACGAAACACATGCAAAAGCGCTAATGCCAATTGGTTGATGCGCACATCGTTGTATTCCCAATAACTACCAGGTGTTTGCAGAGGACGTGCATCACCTTTTTTACCAACGGACGGTGTTGGCTGATACTGCAAATGGCGGTATCGGTCTACTTGATCAGGAATGCCAAAACAACTGCCTTCCCACTCGCTGGTTTGTTGCAGCAAATGCATCCAGGTAACTTGAGCGTTGTGTGCATCTTCGAAACCGATGCCCGCAACTCTGCGATACACGGGTTCATGGACATCGGGTAGCAAACCCGTGTCGTGTGCCACGCCAGCGAGCATGGCGAGGTAGGTTTTGGCGATCGAGAAGGTTAAGTCTGCGCGATGCGGTTCCCCCCATTCGCACACTTTTTCACCAGCGACATGGATAACCCCACTCACGCCACCGCGCGGATGCACGGGGCCGAGTAGTTGGTTAAAAGGGGCTGGATCGGCTTTGTGGATGCCGAAGTTGTCTAGGTTTTCGCGGCTCCAGCTCGTCTCATGCGCGAAGGCGAAATCAATCGCCTCTTGAAATGGCTGCATTACTCCGCGGTTGCTCCAGAGGCGGCTACAGCTTTGCCCCATTTTTCTGTTTCGGATGCGATGGTTTTCGCAAAGTCTTCAGGTGTACCTGGGGTGGGTAATCCACCAAGCTCGGCCAATCGCTCGCGTATTTTGGGGTCGGCCAAGATGCGATTGATTTCTTGGTTGATGCGATCTACTGCTTCGCGTGGTACGCCTCTAGGCATGCCAACACCGAACCATGCCGTGGCTTCGTAGCCGGCAACCGTGTCACCCACTGTGGGCGTGTCAGGCATGGAAGGTTCGCGGTTTTTTGAGGTGACAGCAAGGGCGCGTAAACGACCTGATTTGATGTGCGGCATGGAAGAGGGTAGGTTGTCAAACAACACATGTACTTGTCCAGCGATCAAGTCGGTGAGCGCTGGTCCCGCACCTTTGTATGGGATGTGGGCCATTTGACAACCCGTCATGTATTTAAATAGTTCACCAGATAAATGCACTGAGGTGCCACTACCAGATGAAGCCATATTGACCTTGGTGGGGTTGGCCTTGCAATAAGCAATGAATTCAGCAACGGTTTTGACGGGCAAGCTGTTGGTCACCACCATCACGTTGGGTGTTCGGGCTAATCCAGCGACGGGCGTGATGTCGCGAATGAAGTTGTAGTTCAATTTTTTGTAGAGCGAGGCATTGATGCCATTGGCTGGGTTGACGAACAGCATGGTGTAGCCATCTGCAGGCGCATTGACGACAAACTCGGTACCAATGTTGTTGCCACCGCCTGGCTTGTTTTCCACAATCACCTGTTGGCCCAAACGTTCGCTCAAAGATTGGGCAATGATGCGTGCCAAAACGTCGGTTGTTCCAGCGGGTGGGTAGGGGACGATCCATTTGATAGCTTTTTCGGGATAGGCGGCCCAACCACTACCCACGCTCAACAACAAACTACTTAGCAAAACTGCCAGAACACCAAACCTACGTTGCATAACTTCAATCCTTAGTAATAAAGCATTGAAGTGTTAACTAGTTCTGGTTGATACGTCAATTGATGTAAACCTATTCGAGTTGTGCAAGGCAAAGTTGATATTTGACAGTTGGACTGGGGAGATTTGATTAGTGATTTAAGAAAAAATTCAGTAGATAATGATTTTTTAAGAAAATATTATCTTTCGAAAGAAAATATGAGCCTGCTTGGTTACGCTTATCTTCATGCACATTTAAAGCTGACCGCATTTGAACCAGCCTCCTATGCCAAACTTGGGGCTGTGACGCGGGTTACTGCCACTGCCAATGGGCTGTTAGTGCCTGCTCAGGTGGCTGGCAAAACACAAACCCTGTTAGACCATGTGTTGTTTGCGCTCAAGCACGAAGGGGTCAATCTGCAGGTTCTGGCTCAAGCGCTGCCGAAGTTACCAGCGCACGAGATGGTGGCAGGTATTCAAGCTGCACCTTCTGGGGTTTATATCCGTGTGGCATGTTTTTTGTGGGAGTTTTTTAACGGCGCAGAGTTGCAAGGCTTACCTGTTATTTCGGGTCCAACGGTGGATGTGTTCGACGCTGGCCGCTACATCACTACCAAGGGCACACGCAATGTCAAGTGGCGGGTGAATTTCAATGGACTGGGAAGCCTGTCGTATTGTGTGACGGTCGAGCGCACGCCGGCCATTGAGGTTTTGCTGGCGGCCGATATTTTGGGTAATGCGCGTCGGTTTGTAGCTGAGTTAGCACCCATGGCCGCAGAACGTGCTATGTCGTGGGCATATTTGCATGAAACGCAAAGTTCGTTTGCCATAGAAAAAGAGTTGCCATCACATAGCAAAGCCGAAGCTTTTGTGTCGCTTTTGAGGCAGGCGAGTCAAGCTGAATCTTTGGACGAGTCGTATTTGGTGGCCTTGCAAAATGTGTGCATGACCAATCCGCTGGACCTAGCGGCGGAGTATCGACACCAACAAAACTGGTTACGTGGTCCATTGCGGGGAGCAGTGGGCGTGACTTATGTGCCCCCGCCCCCCGAGTGGGTGCCAAGTTTGATGGATGAATTGTTGGCATTTGCCAACGAGGCGCCCAAACAGATAGACCCATTGGTATGTGCGGCGGTAGTGTCGTTTGCGTTTGTATTTATTCACCCGTTCATGGACGGTAATGGGCGTTTGTCGAGGTTTTTGTTTCACCATGCGTTGTGCAGATCGGGGCATTGGGGCAACGGTTTATTGCTGCCTGTGTCGGTCGCGATGAAGCGCAATGAAGGTCAATACCTAGCGGCCTTGCAAAGCTACTCTAAGCCAGCGCGTCAAGCGTGGAATGTGACATGGTTAGGAGATGATGCGTTTGACTTTCAGTTCAAGTCGGATGCGTCGGTTTATCGATATTGGGATGCCACAGCATGTGTGGCATTTGGTTTAGAGATGGCGCAGCAGGCGCTAAATATCGATTTGAAAGAAGAGGCTGAGTTTTTGGCGCAGTTTGACGTGATTTTCAAGGCTGTGGATGAACGCTTTGATGTACGAGGCAATGATTTAACCAATTTGGTGTTGGCATGTTTGCAAAACAATGGCAAGGTATCAGCTAATCGGCGTAAAAAATTTGCGGATACCGTGCCCGCGATCGTGTTTGAGGCAATTGAGACAGAGTGGCAAAGGTTGTTGCGCTCATAAAGGGGGCGCAGCTTCGTACCCGCAACTTTAATTTGTTGGATGTGTTGTATGGGCGTGGCATCTGGCTTGCCTAAACTTCGGGAATCAGCTATATTATTTGCAACAAATTTAATATATATTTTGTTGCAAAAAATGACGAAACATACCCACTCTATCGACAACCACGTATGGCAACGCATTGTTTTGCAGGGCAAGGGCTGGGTGTTTACGCCAAGTGATTTTGCAGATTTGGGCAACCGAACGGCTGTGGCGTCGGCCCTGATGCGTTATCTGGCCGCAGGGCAGATTCGGCAGTTGTCTCGCGGTTTGTACGACTTTCCACGGCAGCACCCAGTGCTGGGGGTGTTGTGGCCCGATGTGGCGCAGGTGGCCCTAGCGTTGGAGCGTAAGGACGGTTTACGACTGCAACCGGCGGGTGCTTATGCGGCCAATATGTTGGGTTTGTCTGAGCAAGTGCCGGCCCGAGTGGTGTACTTGACCGACGGCCCTTCTCGCCAGGTGGCAGTGGGACCGACACACATATCACTCAAGCGCACCACGCCTAAAAACATGGCTTGTGCCGGGCGGCTGAGTGGTTTGCTGATTCAGGCGTTGCGGTTTTTGGGTGAGGTGCACGTGACCCCAGAACGGATTACCCATCTGCGCAACTCCTTGCCAGCCGAGCAGCGGGCCAAATTGACAGCCGATCTAGCGTATGCACCGGTGTGGATGCGACCATGGCTGCTCAAGGTGGCGCTGCCATGAATGCGCAGTTTGTGGCGCTGTCGGCCCAAGACAGGCGTTTGGCTTTTGAAAATGCAGCCTTAGGCTTGCGTCTGTCGCCAGTGGTGTTGGAAAAGGATTTCTGGGTTTCGTGGGTGCTGGGGATTCTCTTCAAAGAACCGGCCTGGGCTGGGCAGCTGGTATTTAAAGGTGGTACTTCACTGTCTAAGGTGTTTCGGGTGATTGACCGGTTTTCTGAAGACATTGACCTGAGTCTTCAGCCTGCGTTTGTTGGGGCGGATGAGGCGGACTTTGAAAAATTGGAGAGCCGCATTAAACGCGACGCTGCGATGGTGGAGATGCAGCGCTTGTGCGCTGAAAAGGTAAAAGGTTTGCTGTTGCCCACATTGGAAGCTGCGATCACACAGGCTTTGGGGTCGGCTGCCAGAGGTGTGTGGCTGCGGTTTGAGATGGACGTTGAAACCAAATCGCCAGTGGTGTTTTTTGCTTATCCGGGCACGCAATTGGCTGGTTTTGATTACGTGCGCCAAGAGGTGAAACTGGAGTTTGGCAGCCTGACTGATCAGCAGCCAACACAAACACACCCGGTTGGACCATTGGTGAGTCAAAGTTACGAAGGTCTTTTTGCCGATTGGCAATGCCAGGTGCTCGTTTTGGCGTTGGAGAGAACGTTTTGGGAAAAGGCAACGATATTGCACGCCGAATTTCACCGGCCTGCGGCGTCGGTGATGCCTGATCGGTACGCAAGGCACTACTTCGATTTGGTGCGATTGCTTGAGCACCCGCAGGCTGGTGAGATGCTGGCCAATGACACCTTGCGCGAGCGAGTGGTGAACTGGAAAAGCAAGGTGTTTGCTCGCAGTTGGGCACGCTATGACTTGGCACAGCGGGGCTCATTTAGGTTGGTGCCTTCTGCAAACAGACAAGCTGCGTTGGCACAAGACTACGAGCGTATGCAGCCGATGTTTATGTCTAAGCCGCCATCGTTTGCTGAGCTGATGGATAGGCTAGGCCGGGCTGAAGAAGTGTTAAATGAGCAAGCAATTGCCACTTGATTTTTACCGTGCGATCCCATTGGATGCAAAGCCAAAATCTATTCACTCCCCCGCCAAAGCCTTCAAAATCATTGGTTTATCTAACTTCTCGCTGAGCATTGCAGCAAAGTCGTATACGAAATTGCGCAAATAGGCATTGCGCTTGAAGGCTATTCGTGCGACGTTTTGACCAAACAAGTGGCCTGCAGGATGTACCACTAAGTCATCTTCTAAGTTTTCGCGCACAGCCATCTCAGCCACGATGCCTACACCGAGCCCTAATCGCACATAGGTTTTGATCACGTCGGAGTCAATCGCTTCCAGCGCAATACGTGGGCTCAAATGCTTGGCTGCAAACGCTTTGTCGATGCGTGTTCTACCAGTGAATGAGGGGTGGTAAGTGATGATGGGTTCTTGGGCCAAATCTAGCAAAGTGATGTCACTTTTGTTCGCTAAAGGGTGTGCCGCTGGAATGACCAAGACATGTTGCCATTCGTAGCAAGGCAGGGTGACTAATTCTGGATAGTCCACTAGTGATTCTGTTGCGATGCCGATTTCTGCTACTTCTTCCAACACCATTTGTGCCACTTGCGCTGGGGCACCTTGGTGCAAACTCACATTCACTTTGGGGTAACTCTTGCGCAATTGGGCAACCGGGTTCGGCAGAACATATCGTGCTTGGGTGTGGGTGGTGGCGATGGATAGGGTACCGCTGTCTTGGTCACTGTAATGCTCGCCTATGCGTTTGAGGTTACCTACTTCGCGCAAGATGACTTCTATGCTTTTGAGCACCGCAAGGCCGGGTTCGGTGACACGCTTTAAGCGCTTGCCGTGGCGGCCAAAGATTTCTATGCCGAGTTCTTCTTCTAGTTCGATGATGGCCTTTGACACGCCTGGTTGCGAGGTGTGTAGCGATTTCGCTACCTCGGTCAGGTTGAGATCGCGTCGCACAGCTTCTTGGACGAATCGAAATTGGTGGAGGTTCATGCATCACCTTTTAACGCAATGTCAGCTAATAGATCGAGGAGACGCTCTTGCTCGCCAACTGCAGGTTGGCAAGTAACTGCTAGTGTGGGATGCGCGCCCTTGACTTGCGCGATGAGGACTGGCAGGTCTTCTCTGGCGTGTTTACCAACGCCTAAAAATAGAGGCACCACGCACATGCTGGTGGCGCCTATTGCGGCGAGTTCATTGGCCACATGCAACAAATCGGGTTGCGTGAGTTCTAAATAGGCACAACGCACAAGTACTTGCGTATCGCGTTCGGAAATTCGCTGCGCTACAGCTTGTATGGGTTTGTGCCAAAGCGGATCGCGCGAACCGTGGGCAAACAAAATAATCGCGTGCATAGCCACCTTATTGACGCAAGACCAGCCAGCCAAATGCGGCTAGGGATGCAACTGAATACAACATGCCTGGTGCGGCAGCAGCAAACCATGGCTCCCAATTATTGATATTGCCAATGTATCCAAATACGTTGTTGAGCAGAAAGAAACTGATGCCAGCTAACACACCCATGAAGACATGCGTGGCAATATTGCCTGAGCGAAAGTGCAAATAAGCAAAGGGCAGGGCGAGCACCATCATGACCAAACAACTCATGGGGTAGAAGACTTTTTTCCAAAACTCGATCTCGAAGCGTTGTGTGGTCTGACCATTCGCACTCAAGTGGCGTATGTATTGGAACAAATCGATGGTGGCCATACGGTCAGGTTTGAGCAAAGCAACTGAAATCATTTCGGCAGTTATGCCAGTCGGCCACGTTTCAGTGTCCTTGTATTTACGACTCAAAGTAGCTTCACTTCCTTGGCGAATCAGTTCATTGCGCTCGATTCCCTGTAACTTCCAGGTGTTTTCGCTTGTGACTACACCAAACTTCGCTTTGGTGAGTGCAATCCATTGCCCATCTTTGTTAAATTCAAAGATCCGAATGCCGCTTGGTTGTCCCTCTGGTGTAAGTGTTGCCACATTGACGGCAAAACTCCGGTCATCTTGTTTTTCTCGTAACCAAGCGCCTGTCTTGCCAACAGTTATTTCTTTGAGGTATTTGGATTTCAACATCTGCCCAAATTGGTCACTTACAGGGGAGAGGTAGTCACCGACAGCAAAAGTTAGTAAAACAAAAACAAATCCCAGACCAAGTAGGTTTTTAAGTGCCATGCTAGGTGCTAAGCCGCTTGTACGCAAAATCGTGAATTCAGAGCTTTGGGCGAAACGCGCCATCACGAAGATAGTTCCTATCAATACCGTGATGGGCAATAACTCGTAGAGGTGACTAGGAACCATTGAGGTAACAAATATCAAGGCATGGCGCAATTGGTAGGCACCTTCGTTGCTTCCGATGCGCTGTATTTCATCAACAAAATCAAAAAAGAATAACAAGGCCAAAAAGCCAAATGTCACAAATGCAACTGCACTGACAATCTCACCAAAAATAAGTCGTCTGAAGGTCTTCATGCGGCCTTTCTTATTTGAAGGGAATCATTGCTTGGCATGTCAGTGAGATAAATAGAATGGAATAACATCAAGAAATTGGAAAGACGTAATTATGAACTTTGAACTTAAGACCTTGGATTTGAAAGCCGCGGCCAGTTTTAATACAGATGCCCTGGTGGTGCTTTTGCCAAACAACTTCAAACCTGGACGCGATGTGATTTCGCAATTGGTGGCCAAGGCGCGCGCCAATGCGGCCTTAGATGAGTCTGTTGGCAAGATGCTATCCGTATGGTGTGCTGAGGGTGTGAAAGCCCCGCGTTTGGTGTTGGTGAGCACAGGCGAAGGATCCGCCCGTTCGGTGCGTACTGCAGCGCATACTGCCGTTGCTGCTTTGAAATCTGTGAACCCAAAATCTATTGCGGTGTGTCTGCTAGACGGCGCACAACAGCGTGTACATGCGGTGGTGCAAGCAGTTGCTGATGCCAGTTATGTTTTTACAACCACCAAGCCCTCTGCCAAGGCATCTCTGCTCAAACGCGTCACACTGGGCTTGCCAACGCCAGAGAAAGTAAAAGCCGTTAAATCTGCTTTCACTATTGCAACTGCATTGGCGCAAGGTGTAGCTCTTGCAAAAGAATGGGGTAACCGACCTGCTAATCACGCTACACCGAGTATGTTGGCTAGGGCGGCACAAAATCTGGCAAAAAAATCGCGTATCCAATGTCAAGTTTTAGGCCCAAAAGAAGTGGATAAGCTCGCAATGGGATCGTTCGCAGCAGTGGCACAAGGTTCGAGCGAACCTTTGCGCTTTATTGTTTTGCAATACACGGGTGCTGCTAAAACTGTTGCTCCTACAGTGCTTGTAGGAAAGGGGATTACTTTTGACACCGGCGGTATTTCACTCAAACCCGGCCCTGGTATGGACGAGATGAAGTTCGACATGTGTGGTGCGGCCAGTGTGTTGGGTACCTTTGAGGCCCTAGCCGCCTTGCAACCCGCCATCAATGTGGTCGGCTTGATCCCCACATGCGAAAACATGCCCAGCAGCAACGCGCTTAAACCCGGAGACGTCATAACCAGTATGAGCGGGCAAACCATTGAGGTGCTCAACACGGATGCAGAAGGCCGATTGATTTTGTGCGACGCACTGACTTACGCTAAACGGTTTAAACCACGCGCTGTCATCGATATCGCCACGCTGACGGGCGCTTGTGTGATTTCACTAGGTCATGTCCGTAGTGGCATGTTTTCTCCATCGGATGAATTGGCGCAAGCGTTGATGCAAGCTGGCGAAGACTCTATGGATCTGTGCTGGCGTTTACCCTTGGACGAAGAGTATGCAGAGGGTTTGAAATCTAACTTTGCTGATGTAGCCAATGTGGCCGGACGTGAAGGCGGAGCTGTGACGGCCGCAAAGTTTTTACAACGTTTTGCCAAAGACTTTCCTTGGGCACATTTAGATATTGCTGGGGCAGCCTGGAAAACAGGTGCCTCAAAAGGCGCAACGGGACGTCCTGTTGGTTTGCTTTTGCACTACTTATTGCGAACCAAGGCCTGATGTTGGAAATTGCTTTCCATTTCAATGCGCCTGACAAGGTGTCCTATGCTTGCCGCCTTTTACGTAAAGCAGTTGCCTCCGACGCAAAGGTTGTAGTGGTAGTGCCTCCAGAGCAGCTAGCA
>JAGWXI010000156.1 GCA_018969975.1 Burkholderiales bacterium | reverse complement strand
CAATGATTTTGTGACCGAGGTCGACCACGCCAGCGAGCAAGCCATCATCGAAAACTTGCTCACCGCCTACCCAGACCACGGCATCTTGGCCGAAGAATCGGGTAGCCAGCACGGCAACCCCAACGCAGACCATATATGGATAATCGATCCACTCGACGGCACCACCAACTTTATCCATGGATTTCCTGTTTATTGCGTCAGCATTGCTTTACAAGTGCGCGGCAAACTCGAACAGGCTGTGGTGTACGACCCCACACGCAACGATCTTTTTACTGCGACCAAAGGTCGTGGTGCTTTTATGAATGAACGACGCATTCGCGTGAGCAAGCGTGTGCGATTAGATGAATGTTTGTTGTCAACGGGGTTTCCCTTCCGTCCTGAGGACGACTTCGACAAATACTTGCGCTTAACGGGCGACATGATGCAACGCACAGCTGGTCTGCGTCGTCCTGGCGCTGCAGCGCTTGATTTAGCGTATGTGGCTGCAGGCTTTAGTGATGGCTTTTTTGAAATTGGTTTGCAAACGTGGGATATGGCGGCTGGCGCCCTCCTAGTCACGGAAGCAGGCGGCTTGGTGGGTAATTTCACGGGCGAAGCAAACTATCTGGAGCACAAAGAATGCATGGCTGCAAGCCCACGTATTTATGCGCAAATGGTTCCACTTCTGCAGAAATACTCCAAATTTGCATCAGCCGCTGAAAAACACGAAGTCGCCGAAACCACCAAAACGCTGCGCTTGGCGTCGGCATCTGAAACTAAATAATTTTTATTTTAAGCACACCGTAGAAACTCAGTGTCCCGCGGTAAAGGTAAAAATTTATATAGGAACGCCAGCCAAGCAGCATGTCAGACTTATCAGCCCATACCCCGATGATGCAGCAGTACTTGCGGCTGAAAGCCGAGTACCCCAGCACGCTGCTGTTTTATCGCATGGGTGATTTTTATGAGTTGTTTTTTGAAGACGCTGAAAAAGCCGTTCGCCTCCTAGACATCACGCTCACGCAACGCGGACAGTCTGCCGGACAGCCAGTGGTGATGGCAGGCGTACCTTTTCATTCGGTGGAAACCTATTTGGCGCGTTTACTCAAGCTTGGCGAATCGGTCGCAATTTGCGAGCAAGTAGGCGACGTGGCTACCAGTAAAGGCCCTGTTGAACGTAAAGTGGTGCGCGTAGTCACCCCCGGCACTTTGACAGACAGCGCTTTGCTGAGTGATAAATCGGAAAGCTTTGTGTTGGCAGTGCACCAAAGCGAGCGCGCTGGTATGGGATTGGCCTGGATGAGTGTGACGCAAGGCGTGGTGTATCTGGCCGAATGCGATAGCACTGCATTAGCGCAGTGGGTTGCCAGCGTAGCTCCGAGCGAATTGATCTTCAGTGCAGAAGTTAGTCCACTCTTTGAAAAAAATATTCAAGCTTTGGCTGATGGCATGCGCTTGCCTATTCAACATCGCCCAGCTTGGCAGTTTGATTCTGCATTGGGTGCACGTGAACTCCTTGCGCATTTGCACGCGGCGTCTTTGCAGGCTTGGAATGCACAAGACGTAGCGCAAGCACATGCAGCTGCCAATGCCTTGCTCGCCTATGCCCAACACACGCAAGGCCGTGCCTTGACGCATATCCACAAAGTGGTGGTGGTGCGCAACGATGCATTGATAGATTTACCTTTGAGTACGCGTCGCAATTTAGAGCTCACCCAGACATTGCGCGGCGAAGAATCTCCCACCCTGTTCTCACTGCTCGACACCTGCATGACAGGCATGGGAAGCCGCCAACTCAAACAATGGTTGCTCTCGCCTGAACGCGACCGCACCCATGCCACTATGCGCTTAAACGCCATTGCTGCGCTGCAAGACACCGCATTGCATGAGCCCTACAAAGCACTGCGCAACGCACTCAAGGGCTCTGGCGATGTGCAACGTATCAGTGCCCGTATTGCTTTGCGACAAGTTCGACCCCGTGAGTTAGTAGCTTTGGGTATTGCTTTGCAAAAAGCCTTGCAAATGCA
>JAGWXI010000155.1 GCA_018969975.1 Burkholderiales bacterium | reverse complement strand
ACACCGTTCATCGCAGTCATCACGATGGTGTTGGGGCCTATTAGCGGGTGTATTTGTTTAGCCACATCCAACAGGGAAGGTGCTTTGACTGCGATGATGACCAAGTCTTGAACGCCTAAAGCCGTAGGCTTCTCGCTGGCTTGCACCTTGGCGTTTTGAGTTTGGTCGCCACTGTGCAATTGCAGGCCATGCGATTCAAGTTCGAGCAAAGATTCACCGCGTGCTACAACAGACAAAGCCACACCCGGACGTTGCGCCAAACGCGCACCTATCCATCCGCCGATAGCGCCGGCACCGTAAATACAAATCTTAGAAAACGTCATTGGCGATAACTCGCATCCAGCTTGTCGACTTGGCGCACTAGCGCATCAAATACGTCTTTGCCTGCGCCGCCATGGTTGACGTCAAACTGCAAAGAGTCGCGCGTACAGCGTGCGGCAATATCTTCAGGCACATTGATCGCTGGGCCCATGCTGAAAGTGGCGAGTTGAATTTCACAAGCGCGTTGCATGGTCCACAAAATGGCAAATGTCTCGGGCACCGTGCCGCCCCACGCCAATAGACCGTGGTTGCGCAAGATCACAGCCTGCTTGTTGCCGATGCTTTTTAAAACGCGCGGACCTTCGTCTGCATGGATGGTGATGCCCTCAAAGTCGTGGTACGCGACCATGTTGTGCAATTGCGCTGAATAAAAATTGGTTTGCATCAAACCGCTTTGCAAACACGCCACCGCCACACCTGCTGTGGTGTGGGTATGCATCACGCAATGCGCGCCTTCAATCCCGTCGTGCAAAGTGGCATGCACCACAAAACCAGCGGGGTTGATGCGGTGCTTAGACCCATCCAACACTTCGCCTTTTAAATTGATCTTCACCAAATTGCTGGCGGTCACTTCGCTGTAATGCAAACCAAATGGGTTGATTAAGAATTGCTTCTCATCTCCACTCGCAGTGGTTGGCACGCGCACGGTGATGTGGTTATAAATCATCTCGGTCCAACCAAGCATGGCAAAAATGCGGTAGCAAGCGGCTAGTTGTAAGCGTGCGGCCCATTCATCAGGATGGCAGTGTGTAGTCATAAAAATCAAACAAATCTAAATTGCAAACAACCTAAAGGCCCGTAGTCTGCCTCAAACGCATCGCCCACTTTGGCTGCCACAGGCCGCGTGAAAGATCCGGCCAAAACAATCTCACCCGCTTGTAATGACTCATTCCAAGGTGCAAGCTTATTAGCCAGCCAAGCAATACCAATTGCAGGATGGCCTTGCACACCTGCAGCCAAACCCGTTTCTTCCACCACACCGTTTTGTTTGAGGACTGCACCGCACCAAGGTAAATCAGTCTCGTAAGGGTCTACCTGCTCACCCCCTAAAACAATGCCAGCATTGGCTGCGTTGTCGCTGATGGTGTCAAACACTTTGCGCATCACTTTGGTGTGGCGGTCAAACTGCTCAATCCGAGCGTCGATGATTTCAATCGCAGGCGTGACATAGGCGGTGGCTTCTAACACTTGTTCGACAGAAACATTCGGCCCTTGGATCGGATGCTTCAACACAAACGCCAGCTCCACTTCCACGCGCGGCGCAATGAAATTTTTGATGGGTATGTCCAACACTTTTCCAGGCACACAGGTGTAGCGCATGTGTTCTAGCAAAGTGCCGAAATCAGGCTCGTCGATTTGGCTGGCTTGTTGCATAGCGCGGCTGGTCAGGCCAATTTTGTGGCCTATCACTTGATGGCCTTCGGAGAGTTTGAGCGCCATCCACGCACGGTTGATGCGGTAACCATCTTCAATCGTCATCTCTGGAAAACGTTTAGAGAAATGCTCGACCTGCACGCGTGATTTTTCTGCGTGATTCAACTCTGCAGCGAGTTGTGCGATGACTTCAGTGCTCAGCATATTCAGGCTTTGGTAAATAAAGGATGGAGATTGCTGTGCTTGCCGTCATAAACAGGCAAGCCTTCGTCAATTTGCAAAGTGATGCCGATGTGGCGTTTGTCAAAAATATTTGCGAAGTG
>JAGWXI010000076.1 GCA_018969975.1 Burkholderiales bacterium | reverse complement strand
TTGGTTGGCTCTAAGGAAATAACATGAATATCTGTTCGAGGTGCATGCAAGCGTTTTGATACTCCCTCGTCAAACCATGTAGATAAACTTTTACCACTGATCTCCCATACCTCGAGGGCACGTGATATGCGTTGTGAATCATTAGGCGATAAGCGCTTTGCAGTTACAGGATCGACCATACGAAGCATGTCGTGCATTGCTGGCCAACCACTATTTCGAGCTCGCATTTCTATGTCATCGCGAATTGCCTGGGTGGCTTTAGGTAAATCGTCTATGCCGTCTTGTAATGCTTTGAGGTACAGCATGGTGCCGCCTACCAATAAAGGCAACTTACCGCGCGCTTGGATATCAGCAATCAGGTGTTTGGCATCTTTGGCAAAGTCAGCCGCGTTATAGGTTTGGGTGGGGTCCCGAATATCAATCAAGTGATGGACTACTTGCATACGTTCTTTTGAACTTGGTTTTGCAGTACCAATGTCCATGTCGCGATAGACCAGTGCTGAGTCGATGCTGATAATTTCTGCGGAAAATTTTTCGGCGATTGCCATAGCAATAGCAGTTTTACCGCTTGCGGTAGGACCGACCAAGGCGATTGGTTTAATCATGTGTAAGACTAATGCGTTGTACCAAAGTCCATGCGGTCAAACTTGTCACAACCGACCACAGACCTATACCCCATGCCATTCCATGAACAGCACCATGGCTTTGCTGACCCAACCAAAGCCCCATGCCAAAAGCTACAGCCATCATTAAAAATCCTCCTAGCGCAGAGGCGGTTCCAGCAGCTTGCGGAAAAGGGCCTACGGCCCCACTTTGCCCACAAGGTTGGTGGATACCGTGTCCTAATATAAATATATAAAAAGGCCCCACCAAAGCTAGCACGCTATTCCATTGCATCCATGCACTGACATTGAGTAATAGACCACCTGTCAAACTCAAACCCCCTCCAATCGCTACTGCGCGCGCTACACCAAAGCGCACTAGAAGCCAGCGACAAAGAAAAGTTCCCAGCATATAAATGAAGGACATTGAACACATCAGTAATCCGTATTCGAACTTACTGAGTCCGACTACCCCAATAAATACAAAAGCTGAAGTAGCTAAAAAAGTAAACAAGCCGCCGTAAGAGCCCATCGATAAGCAGGCAAATGCAACAAAGGTTGGGTGTTGGAGTATGCGAGTCCAAGCAGACACCAACTCTGTGAAAGAAGATGCGGAAATGGATACATCAGGCGCTGTTTCTTGGTACTTCCACGCAATAGCGATCAGGCAAATTGCACCAAAAAATGCTACCGCACCCAGTGCAGCGTGCCAACTATAGATTTGCGTGAGAAGGGCACCTATGGGTGCACTCAAACACGCAATCGCTCCAAGTCCAGTCAAAGCCTTTGACATAACCCGAGCGCCAATTTCAGGCGTATAGAGGTCTCGCACAATAGCGCGCGCGCAAACCACAACCGACCCCATGGCCGTGCCTTGCAATATTCGCCAAACAATGAGTGCGTCGATTGACGGTGCAACTACGCAGCCCACACCTGCAACGACGTAAGCAGTCAATCCCAGTAAAAGCACAGGTCGACGTCCCCACAAATCAGATAAAGGGCCCCAAAATAATTGGGATATCCCAAAAGCCAACAAGAGGGCGCTGAGCGTCAAATGCACTTGTGCCATTGAGGCCCCAAACTCTTGGGTCAGAAGGGGCAATGCCGGAAGGTATAAGTCAGATGACACTGGCTGGATGCCAAGCATTAACGCCAAAAGAACCACTGTCAAACGGCTAGACATCGCTACCTGCATTCAACGGCCGCGCATAAATAAGGCGTCGAGTTCGCGTAAGGTAATTTGTCGCCATGTGGGACGACCATGGTTGCATTGGTCAGAGCGAGGCGTGACCTCCATTTGGCGCAGCAATGCATTCATTTCTTCCAGAGTTAATTTGCGATTGGCGCGCACTGCTGCGTGACAAGCCATGGTGGCGAGTAACGCGTTTTGTGCACGTTGCAACACAGTGCTGGCATCGTGTTGTTGTAACTCGGCTAAAACACTTCGCGCTAAAGCGATAGGGTCTCCTTTGGAGAGGGTGGTGGGTACAGCGCGAACAGCTAATGACTTTGCAGTGAGTAAAGAAATTTCGATACCAAGATCCATCAGCACTTGCGCACTTGCCTGTGCAGTGGCAATCTCTTGCTCTGTAGCAGGAAAAGTTGCCGGAATCAATAATGGTTGGCTAGAGAGTTGGCGGGCATCAATTTGCAATTTAAGTTGCTCATACACAATGCGCTCATGAGCAGCGTGCATATCAACTAGGACTAATCCTTGGTTGTTCTCTGCCAAGATATAAATGCCTTGCAGTTGCGCCAATGCCTTTCCGAGTGGCCATGAATCGGCTACATCTGCATAGTCTTTCTTTTTTGATACATCCTGGGTGTCCTCAAGGTTGAAAGCGCTTTCAGAAATGCGAGCAACAGGGGGGGTAGAAGGCATAGACCTTTGCCAAAGCTGGCCTAGATCTTGTACGTTTTGTCCTTGCAAGGCCATAGGTGTTTGTTTCCAAGCAGGCGCTTTCCATGCAGCATCAGCATTTATATTTTCCGATGCAGAGTCTTGCACCATGGCAGAGTTGGCGCGCGGAATGGCTAACGCACTCTCTACCGCACGGCGGACTGCTTGGTGCACTTCACGGCTATCACGAAACCGTAATTCAATTTTGGTCGGATGCACGTTGACATCGACGCGCTGTGGGTCCATTTCTAAATACAGGGCATACACCGGTTGGCGATGACCATGCAATACATCTTCGTAAGCACTACGCGCTGCATGCGTAACTACTTTGTCGCGGACAAAGCGGCCATTCACGTATAAAAACTGCTGGTCAGCACGCGCCCTTGCAATATCAGGAATACCAGCACGCCCAACGACATGCAGATGGCCTTGTGTGAATTGCACAGCAACAGAATTTTGTAAAAAATCAGTGCCAAGCACATCGGCCAACCGGTAATCAAGACTCATCTCACCAGAAGGACTGCGCCATTGCGTTACTAACTTGCCGTCGTGCCAAATCTCAAAGCCCACGTGTGGACGTGCGAGAGCATGGCGGCGGACAGCCTCAACACAGTGTGCTAATTCGGTGGCGTCCGATTTAAGAAATTTGCGGCGAGCAGGTGTGCTGTAAAAAAGCTCTTTTACCTCTACGCTAGTGCCTATGGCGCGCGCAGCCGCTTGTAGCTCTCCGCTGCGACCTTCCAGGCGCATAGCATGTTCTTGTTCTGCTGTTCGTGATAGGACGGATAACTCGGATACGGATTGGATAGCAGCCAATGCTTCGCCACGAAAACCCATAGTGCCTACAGACTCGAGTTCGCTCAAGTTAACTATCTTGCTGGTTGCGTGGCGTTTGAGGGCTATTGGTAATTCATTGGCAGGAATTCCCACGCCGTTATCTTCTACACTGATTAAACGCACCCCACCACTTAGCAGCCTGACAGTGATGTGCGAAGCGCCCGCATCTAGTGCGTTGTCAATCAATTCGCGAACAACTGAAGCAGGACGCTCGACCACTTCGCCAGCAGCTATTTGGCTGATCAGCTCGTCTGGCAATTCGCAAATAGCGCGATGGGGTTGAATACTGGGATACACCTTGGCATTTTAGAGCCTGTGATAATCCTGCCTTATGGAAATCATCAGCTTCTTTATCGACTTCATTCTGCATATAGACCGTTATCTCGAGAGCTTTGTACAAGCTAATGGCGTATGGGTCTACGTTTTATTGTTTGCCATCATATTTGTTGAAACAGGCCTGGTGATCATGCCTTTTCTACCAGGCGACTCTTTGCTGTTTGTGGTGGGCGCTATGTGCGGTGTTGGACTCATGGACTACGGACTATCCGTCGCATTGCTTGTGACAGCTGCTATCGCTGGTAACCAAACCAACTACACCATCGGGCACTACTTTGGCCCCAAAGTTTTTGCATGGGAAAACTCACGGTTTTTCAATCGACAAGCTTTTGATCAAGCGCATGCTTTTTATGAACGTTATGGAGGGATCACTATTGTTGCGGCAAGATTTATGCCGTTTTTAAGAACCTTTGCGCCCTTTGTTGCTGGTGTGGCACAAATGACGCGGAGAAAATTTACGTTTTTTGATGTAACTGGTGCATTGCTTTGGGTAGGCGGTATTGTGTCGGTGGGTTATTTCTTTGGAAATATTGAATGGGTGAAATTGAATCTTCAAAAAATTATCTGGGCGATGATTTTGATTCCAGGTGCCCTAGCGCTTTATGGCGCTTGGAGGGGTGCTAGGAACAGGAATTCCTAAGTATTGCGGTTGCGCGCTAACGGCGGATTACGTAAAAAGTAGCGTTCAATACTCCGCATCAATGCGTCAGCAAGTTCATTTTGATAGCTCTCACTAGTGAGACGCGCTTCTTCGTCGGGGTTGCTGATAAATGCGGTCTCTACCAAAACACTTGGAATATCTGGCGCCTTAAGAACAGCGAATCCTGCTTGTTCTACCTGTGGTTTGTGAAGCTTTCCGATACGACGTATTTGTCCTAGCATTTCGTTACCTAGTTTCAAACTGTCATTGATTTGGGCGGTGGTGCTCATATCCAATAAAGCGCGTTGCACGGTTGCGTCTTGCACTTTGAGATTGAGCCCACCCACCAAGTCAGCACGGTTTTCTTGCGAGGCCATCCAACGTGCGGCGGCGCTTGATGCAGCACCTTGGCTTAAAGCAAACACACTCGCTCCGCGCGCTTCGGGAGTCATAAATGCGTCGGCATGGATGCTGACAAATAAATCTGCTTGTACACGCCGCGCTTTCTCGACACGCATATGTAAGGGTACAAAAAAATCTGCATCGCGCGTCAGATAGGCACGCATAGGTAGCGGCCCCATCCGCGTTTTGAGGACAGTGCTGTTGATACGGTCTCGCATACGGTGGGCGATTTGTAAGACCACATCTTTCTCTTTGGTCCCTCTAGGGCCTATCGCGCCTGGGTCCTCACCGCCGTGCCCTGGGTCGAGTGCCACGATGACGAAACGCTCAACAACAGAAAGGTTTGGTGGACTTGGGGGTGCTGAAGCTGTGTTTTGTGGTGATGGAGAAGTTGGCGGTGCGACTACCTTATTCGCCTGACGCGCTAAAAGTTCGCCTAATGGATCAGGTTGGATGTGTTGTGCAATCAGGGCTTCGAGAGGATCAGCGACTTTTGTGGGGTACAAATCCAACACCAAACGGTGTTGGTATTGGGCGTTGCCAGATCGGACGGGGGGTAAATTAAAAACTTGTGGCAGCACCATTTGGCGCAAATCCAAAACTAAACGCACGGTGCTAGAGGTGTACTGACCGACGCGCACACCGGTGATGAAGGGATCGTCTGAGCGCACTTTTCCTACTAATTCTTTGAGTGCTGGATTGAGTTCAATGCCTTCAATATCGACAGCTAAGCGCGGTGGGTTCGCAACAAAGAGAGGTGTAGTGGTAAGTGCGGCGTCGCTTTCAATCGTCACACGGGTGTAGTCATTGGCTGGCCACACGCGCACGGCCAATATGGTTGCCCCCCACGCAATGTCCGCACCGCCTAAAAGCAAAAGGGTGCTGGTGGTTTGAAGAAAGCGTCTACGCTGTTGTTGGCTATTCACCATGGCAACTCTAAGTGCGACAGCAGCGAAGTACCTACATGGGTGTGCGACTCTAGCGTGACTTGTCTTTGGTCTTTGTCGTCTACGCTGATGCGCAGAGAGAGGTCGGATAGTGGCAACATTCCTTGGGCATTTGCAGGCCATTCACAAAGTTTAAGTCCGATGTTTGCAAAGATGTCACGAAAACCGGCATCTTCCCATTCTTGTGGGTCACTGAAACGGTAAAAATCAAAATGCCAGATTTGAAAAGTGTTGACTTCATAATGTTCTACTACCGCATAGGTAGGGCTTTTGATACGACCTGTCACACCCAAGGCTTGCAGCAGGTAACGCACGAAGGTAGTTTTACCAGCACCCAATTCGCCATCCAAAGCGATGCAAGCGTTTACATGTTTCGTAAGCCCCATCAGCGATATAGCCAGTTGCTGGGCAAATCCCGCAGTAGCTTGTTCGTCACGCCAGAGCAGTGTTTTTACAATGGTTGAATTATTCAAGGAAGTAGAGTGCCGATCGATCAGACATTGTTACTCGCGCACATCCAAAAAACAGGACATGCACTGGGATTTTCCCAAATTACGGTGGCCCCTGTCGATTTGTCGTCCGCCGAGCCCGGATTGGTATCTTGGCTAGAGAAAAACTTCCATGGTGAGATGGACTACATGGCCCGCCATGGCCTCAAACGCGCCCGTCCTGCAGAACTGGTTCCTGGCACCTTGAGCGTGATCACCGCGCGTATGAACTATCTGCCGCGCGATACACAAGAGGGCTGGCAAGAGGTGGAGTGGGTTCGTCTACACAATCGAACTGAGGCCGTGGTGTCTGTTTATGCAAGAGGGCGCGATTACCACAAGGTGCTGCGCCAACGCTTGAGCAGCTTAGCCCAGGAAATAGAAAACTATTTGGCAAGCGAAGACGGGCCCCTGCAAACCCGCGCATTTACAGACTCCGCACCAGTGTTGGAAGCTGAATTAGCCACCCGCAGTGGCCAAGGATGGCGCGGCAAGCACAGTTTGGTACTCAACCGAGAAGCGGGGTCGATGTTTTTCTTGGGCGAGATTTTTTTAAATATCCAATTACCTGAATCAGAACCCGTCACAGACCATTGCGGGCATTGCACTGCTTGTATAGATGTCTGTCCCACCCAAGCCATTGTTGCCCCAGGCTTAGTCGATGCCAGAAGATGCATCTCTTATCTCACCATTGAGCATGCGGGCGCCATACCAGAGGAATTACGTCCGTTAATGGGTAATCGAATTTATGGTTGCGACGACTGCCAGTTAGTCTGCCCTTGGAATAAATATGCACAGACTGCTAGCTTGCCTGATTTCGATATACGTACAGGCTTGGTTGGACAACAGCTTGTTGATGTTCTGGGTTGGACGCAAGAGGAGTTCTTGCTGCGAACTGAAGGCAGTGCGATAAGGCGTATTGGTTATGTGCGTTGGTTGCGCAATGCAGCAGTGGCGGCAGGGAATGCATTGACCTGCGCACAGGCAGATTCAATAGGACTTCGTGAGGCATTACGCGCGCATGCCAACCATGCTGAGCCGATCATTCAAGAGCATGTCCAATGGGCGTTGCTGCAAGGCGCTTGAAATTAGGCAAAAGCCTTTTGAAATGGGTTGTCCCAATTTAGAAAATATTTAACGTGCATTATTGATCTCGCTCGCAATAGCGGCCCCCAATTCGATGACGGCCAAGGCGTAATAACTACTCCAGTTATACCGAGTAACCACATAAAAATTTTCAGTGCCCACAACATAGCTAGGCGCATCTGTCCCATTAAACAGCTCCACAAGCGCAAGATTTCCTTTGTGTTGTTGCGCCTCAGCTTCCAGCAGCACACCTTTGTCCCTCATGCTGTCGGCGCTGAAGGACGGCAAGATGTCAGGTGCTAGTAGTGTGGATTTATCAAGCTTGCTTTCATCAAACCGCACAGGGTAGTGTGTAGGCATTCCCGTTTGCCAACCAAAGGCTTTGAAATAATTTGCTACGGAGCCAATCGCATCTACTGGATTTTTTAGTAAATCAATGCGTCCATCGCCATCAAAGTCGACTGCAAAGCGGGACCAACTCGACGGCATGAACTGCGGCCAACCCATGGCGCCTGCATAGCTACCTGTGATGGTGGGTTGGCCTTTGGGTTGCGCATGCACCATCTTTAAAAAATAACCCAACTCCGATTTAAAAAACGCTTGACGCTCTTGTGCACGCGGATGCTCTGGTGGGAAATGTAGTGCCAATGTTGTCAACACATCGAGTACTTTGTATTTACCCATGTGCTGACCGTAGAAGGTTTCTACACCAATGACCCCAACTACCAGTTCCGCAGGAACGCCATAAGTGTTTTGCGCGCGCTCTAAAGCTTCTCTGTGTGTTTGCCAAAACTGCACGCCTGCTTGAATGCGGCGAGGTTCGATAAAACGCGCTTGGTAGGCAGCCCAATTTTTAGGGGATGAGGTGGGCGGCGGCATCACCAATTTTTCCAGACCTTGAACGCGTCTTGCATGGCTGAGGTGTCGGCGGACCCAGGCAGCTGGGAGTTCTTGGTTTTGGGAAATTGCATTTGCAAGTTGTGCCATCTCCGCTTGCGGGCCAAACGGCAAGGTGCGGATCTGCTGGACTACATGTTTTTTGCTGTGACCAGTTGCAAATGCAGCAAGCGGGCTAGTTAAAGCAAAGCTAGTGGCAAGTACTATGAAAAAATTTCTTAGTAGTTGAGTTAAAAAAATAGATGAAGTCACGCAGCACAAAAAATAGAGAAAATACCGACTGCACATGTTAAGCTGAGTTCAATTCATTCAATACGCCTATGCTTAAAACAGGTTATTACACACATCCTGCATGTCGGATGCATGAAATGGGCGCAGGACATCCCGAATGTCCTGAGCGACTAGATGCCATTCAAGAGCGTTTATCAGCCAGCGGCCTAGACTTGACCTTGAAGCAATTGCAAGCTCCTGCTGCAACATTTGAAGATGTAGCTTTGGCCCACGATGAAGGCTTTATTGACCATTTGCGTCAAACCTCCCGTGAAATGATTGAAAACCATTCTTCAGATAGCTATGCTTATGCGTACTTAGATCCAGACACAGCAATGAACTCGCATACTTTGGATGCAGTTATGTTCTCTGCGGGGGCTGCAATTGCCGCTACTGATGCGGTAATAAAGGGGGATATAGCGAATGCCTTTTGCGCAGTGCGCCCTCCTGGACACCACGCCATGCGAAAAAAGGCGATGGGGTTTTGTTTTTTCAACACGGTAGCTGTCGCAGTCAAACATGCGATTCACCAGCATGGTTTAGAACGAGTCGCTGTGGTGGACTTTGATGTGCACCATGGCAATGGCACGGAGGATATTTTTGCCAATGACAACCAAGTATTGATGGTGGGGTTTTTTCAGCACCCCTTTTATCCTTACTCAGGTAGTGAAAAGTCAGCGTCGAATATGGTCAATATTCCAGTTCCAGCACGTACTAACGGAGCGGCCGTGCGTGAATTGATTGAAAACGACTGGGTGCCTCGGTTAGAAGAGTTCAAGCCCGAGATGATCTTTATCAGTGCAGGTTTTGATGCCCACCGTGAAGACGACTTGGGACAAATGCGCCTCAATGAGCAAGACTATTCATGGATGACCCAACGTATTTGCGAAATTGCCCAGCGTCACGCCCAAGGAAGAATTGTTTCGTGCTTGGAAGGGGGCTATAACTTGAGTGCTTTGGCTAGAAGCGTTGAAGCGCATTTGCGTGTCTTGGCAGATTTGTGAATCGATGAATGCATTGCAAGAAGCCCTAGTAGTTTTTCAAAACTCCTCCTTACCCTTGGAGCTTCTAGGATTACTTGCGTCCGTGGTTTTGGCATGGGTCTGCGCCTGGGCGATTGGGCGAGGAGGTACGCGTGACTCCATCTTGTTTGGCCGACGTGTCGTGGACGGCTTGCTGTTTCCTTTACTGGCGTTGGTATTCACGCTGGCTTCAAAAACAATTTTGGCGAAATTTCAAAGCGTAGAACTACTCAAGTTGGCAGTGCCGGTGCTGTTGGCTTTAGCAGTTATTCGACTTATTGCCCGTGTATTGACCTCTGTATTTCCTGAGTCCCATGGCGCGCGCTTGATAGAGCGTGCGGTCTCCTGGTTGGCATGGGCTTTTGCGGTGATGTGGATCACAGGTTTACTACAACCGATGCGGGAGGAGTTAGGCGCAATTGAGCTGTCAGTGGGCAAATCGCACGTGTCTTTATTGCATGTGGTGGAGGTATTTCTCAGCTCCAGTTTCGTTTTGGTTTTGACTCTTTGGTTGTCTGCCTTCCTAGAGACAAAGGTAATGAGTCGGGCATTGACGGACTTGTCTATGCGTAAGGTTGCCTCCAACGCCATGCGTGCTTTTTTGTTGTTGATCGGCATGTTGGTGGCTTTGTCGGTTTCTGGGGTCGACCTCACCGCTTTGTCGGTGCTTGGCGGCGCTTTAGGCGTAGGTCTTGGATTTGGCTTACAGAAGTTAGCGGCTAACTATGTCAGTGGTTTTGTGATTTTGTTAGAGCGATCCCTGCGCATTGGTGACTATGTGCGGGTGGATAGTTTTGAGGGTTGGGTTACAGACATCAAGACACGCTACACCTTGGTGCGTGCAATCAACGGCGTTGAATCCGTCATTCCCAACGAGTTGTTAATGACGCAACGGGTTGAAAACCTGTCGCTCGAATCTAGCCACCTGCTTCAAAACTGTATGTTTTGGGTCGGTTTACACAGCAACGTGGAGCAAGTTCAAAAATTACTGGTCGATGCGGCCATGTCGGCCGATTTGGTGATCGCCGACCCAGCGCCGATGGCAATGTTGGCCGAAGTGGTACCCCAAGGTTTGCGGTTTCAGCTCAACTTTTGGATGGATGACCCAACCCACGGTCAAGGTTTGGTGAAGTCCAATGTCAATATTGCGGCGCTTGAGGCCCTTAGAAAAGCAGGCGTACTTTTGGCGCCTGCGCCCTATGAGGTGCAACTTGTTAAGACCGTCTAAAAAAGCACGACCGTGCTAAAATTTTGCGTTTAGACATTACAATTTGACGTTTACGTAAACGTCAATCAGTTTTCATTATTTTTTGGAGTTCTCACCATGAAAGTTTTGGTCGCAGTCAAGCGCGTTGTCGACTACAACGTGAAGGTTCGCGTGAAGTCGGACAACACCGGAGTCGACATTGCCAACGTCAAGATGAGCATGAACCCGTTTGACGAGATTGCGGTAGAAGAAGCCGTTCGCCTGAAAGAAAAAGGCGTGGTCACTGAAGTGATCGCCGTCTCTTGTGGTGTGACCCAATGCCAAGAAACCTTGCGTACCGCCATGGCGATTGGCGCCGACCGCGGCATCTTGGTCGAGACCACCGAAGAACTCCAACCTCTGGCCGTGGCCAAGTTGTTCAAAGCCTTGGTAGATAAAGAACAACCTGGCTTGGTAATTCTGGGCAAACAAGCGATTGACGACGACTGCAACCAAACCGGCCAAATGTTGGCTGCTTTGGCTGATTTGCCACAAGCCACTTTTGCATCGAAAGTGGAAGTGGCAGACGGCAAAGCCAGCGTAACCCGCGAAGTCGATGGTGGTCTAGAAACACTCTCTATTAGCCTGCCTGCTGTTATCACCACAGACTTACGTCTGAACGAACCACGCTACGTCACCTTGCCCAACATCATGAAGGCCAAGAAAAAGCAACTCGATATCTTCAAGCCAGAAGACCTCGGCGTGAATGTCGCCCCCCGTATCAAAACCTTGAAAGTCAGCGAGCCGCCAAAGCGCAGCGCCGGTATCAAAGTGGCCGATGTGGCAGCTTTGGTAGACAAACTCAAGAACGTGGCCAAGGTCATCTAACTAGAACAGATCAGGAGCAAAACACTATGTCATCTCTCGTTATTGCCGAACACGACAACGCGTCGATCAAGCCTTCTACCCTCAACACCGTGACAGCCGCAGTCGCCATGGGCGGTGATGTCCATCTGTTGGTCGCTGGACACAACGCTGGTGGCGCTGCTGCTGCTGCCGCCCAAATTGCTGGCGTGAGCAAAGTGATCCACGCAGATGGCGCTGACCTGTCTCACGGGTTGGCCGAAAACGTGAGCGCCCAAATCTTGGCACTTGCCAGCAGCTATTCGCACATCGTGTTCCCAGCCACCGCTGGCGGTAAAAACATCGCCCCCCGTGTTGCAGCCAAATTAGATGTGGGCCAAATCAGCGATATCACCAAGGTTGAGAGTCCTGACACATTCGAGCGTCCTATCTATGCAGGCAACGCCATTGCCACCGTTCAATCGACTGATGCCATCAAGGTCATCACGGTTCGTACGACAGGCTTTGATGCAGCCGCTGCAACTGGCGGATCCGCTGCGGTTGAGACAGTGGCTGCCACTGCTGACTCAGGTAAGAGCAAATTCATGGGCAGCGAAATCGCCAAGAGTGATCGCCCAGAACTCACGGCGGCTAAGGTCATCGTCTCCGGTGGTCGCGCCTTGGGTAGCGCTGAGAAATTCACCGAAGTCATTACGCCCTTGGCAGACAAGCTGGGCGCTGCATTAGGCGCAAGCCGCGCGGCCGTCGATGCGGGCTATGCCCCTAACGATTGGCAAGTCGGACAAACTGGCAAGATCGTCGCGCCTCAGTTGTATGTGGCTTGCGGCATCAGCGGTGCCATCCAACATTTGGCGGGTATGAAAGACAGCAAGGTGATTGTGGCGATCAACAAAGACCCTGAAGCGCCCATCTTCTCGGTGGCTGATTTTGGCCTCGAAGCTGACTTGTTTGTGGCGGTGCCAGAACTTGTAGCCGCTTTGTAAGGAGCACGCCATGTCCTACATCGCCCCTGTTAAAGATATGTTGTTCAACATGGCCCACCTTGGTGGCCTAGAGCAAATCGCCCAAATGCCTGCGTTTGAAGACGCGGGTCTAGAAACCGCCCAAGCGGTGCTCGAAGAATGCGCCAAACTCAATGAATCGGTCTTGGTGCCTCTGAACTGGGAAGGCGATAAAAACCCGTCTTATTTCAAAGACGGCCATGTGCACACCACGCCTGGTTTTAAAGAGGCGTATGCCCAATACAGAGAGGGTGGATGGCAAGGTCTCCAACA
>JAGWXI010000154.1 GCA_018969975.1 Burkholderiales bacterium | reverse complement strand
CGCAAAACCCAACATACTGAATTTCAAGCCTGATTTGTTGACCAGATGTGAATCGTGTTGATCTGATCGCGCATGTGGAAGAAATTTCTCCATTGCGCTACACCCCTTCAGGATTGCCTGTGGTGGAATTCAGATTGATTCACGAGTCTGAAACTGAAGAAGCCGGTATCGTCAGAAAAGTCCGTTTAAATTTGAAGTCAATAGCCGTTGGCATCTTGGCCGAAAAACTGATCAGACAGCCTTTACATACCTCTCTTTTATTTTCAGGATTCTTGGCATCTGGAAAAAATTCCAAATCCGTCATTTTTCATATTCATTCATACCAAACTGTTTCTTAGGAGCCCCTCATGGCCACGTTTAAAAAATTCAACAAAGACAAGCGCCCCAAGCGCAACACCCAATCTTTGCTGTTCAAGCGCAAAAGATTTTGTCGTTTCACGGTGACTGGCGTTGAAGAAATCGACTACAAAGACATCGATACGCTGCGTGACTTTATTGCAGAAAATGGAAAAATCATTCCTGCACGACTGACCGGCACTCGCGCGATTTACCAGCGCCAGTTAAACACAGCCATCAAGCGTGCGCGATTCTTGGCCATGCTGCCTTACACCGACCAGCACAAAATCTAAGGAGCGCAACATGCAAATTATTCTTCTTGAAAAAGTCGTTAATCTCGGCAATCTCGGTGAGGTCGTCAAAGTCAAAGACGGCTATGCCCGCAACTTTTTGATTCCTTCCGGCCAAGCGCGTCGTGCAACCGGTGAAGCCATCAAAGAATTTGAAGCACGCCGCGCCGAGTTGGAAAAAGCAGCCCATGAAAAATTGGTTGCTGCACAAGCGCAAGGCGAGAAGCTCCAAGGCACCACCGTCAAGCTCACACAAAAAGCAGGTGTTGATGGACGTTTGTTCGGGTCTGTCACAAACTTTGATATTGCGGAAGAGTTGAACAAAATGGGCTATGAAGTGACCAAGTCGCAAATTCGCATGCCCAAGGGTCCGATCAAAACCGTGGGCGATTCACCGGTGTCAGTGTCTTTGCACACAGACGTGTTGGTAGACATCCAAGTGGCTGTGTACGGCGAGTCTGCATGATTTAGGGTTAATTATTTAAAAACCGCTCCTCGGGGCGGTTTTTTTTTGCCAGTTATGCACAACTTCACATCCCTATTCACCCTTGTTTTCCACACAGTTATTCAATGACAAATGGCGTAGCTTTCAATACTATTTGTGTTTTAGAGGATCAATATGTCTGTCGTCTTTCCGGAATTTGAAGAGTCTTCTCCAACGATGGACCGTCAAATTGCACAGTTGCGAATTCCACCCAATTCCGTAGAGGCCGAATCGAGCGTGCTTGGGGGCTTATTGCTCGACAACTCGGCCTGGGACAAGATCGGTGACATTCTCAGCGAAGGTGATTTTTACAGGTACGAGCATCGGCTGATTTTTTCATCCGTCAGCACGCTCATCAATGGCAACCGTGCTGCAGATGTGATCACTGTTTTTGAACATTTGCAAAGCCAAGGCAAAGCCGACGAAGTGGGTGGCTTGGCGTTTTTGAATTCGCTCGCGCAGTACGTACCCAGTTCAGCCAATATCAGAAGGTATGCAGAAATCGTCCGAGAGCGCTCCATACTGAGAAAACTGGTGAGCGTCAGCGATGAAATTGCGACATCCGCCATGAACACCAATGGCAGACCGGTGCCGCATATCTTGGATGAAGCAGAGCAAAAAATCTTCAATATTGGCGAAGAAGGCTCGCGCATGCGCCAAGGCTTTCAAACCATGGGCAATTTGGTGGTTCAGTTGTTGGACCGCGTGGAAGAGATGTCGCAAAACCCCAATGACATCACTGGTGTGCCCACAGGTTTTTTCGATTTAGACCGAATGACATCAGGCATGCAAGCGGGTGATTTGATTGTGCTTGCCGCAAGACCGTCGATGGGTAAGACGGCGCTTGCCATCAATATCGCTGAAAACGTGGCGCTGAACGAAGGACTGCCTGTGGCAGTTTTTTCTATGGAGATGGGTGC
>JAGWXI010000153.1 GCA_018969975.1 Burkholderiales bacterium | reverse complement strand
TTCCAGATGCTGAAAGACAGCTGGGATGCTTGCAAGCAACGCCAAGAGAAACTCAAATATTCTCTTGAAAAAAATCAATCTTGCTTTCCATTAGATATCTCATCCTTACTGTTAATTACAAATGAGCAAGAGGAATCTATTGATGCATTGATTTTGAGATATTCGCAATGTGTCACGATGATTCAAGAACAGATTTTTAAAGGTATAGCCTATCTTGAGCAAGAAGACATAAGCGACAAATCTAATCGCGATAAAGCCTTACTGATGGAAAAACTGGGTGCCATCCGTTCAGCCGAGGACTTTGGAACTGCGGCGCTTTTGCGAAATAAATTTGCACATCACTATCCAGAGGTAACCCAATCGCGCATTGACCGCCTTAATCTATTACCTGTCGAAGCTTCATTTGTTTTAGATGCTTTTGGTGAAATAGAAAAATATTTACTTCGCAAGAAATTTGTTTAATTTTTCGCTTAATTCCTTAGGTGCTAGTGTCTATTTAGCATTGAAAATTTTTATCCTCCTATGAAACAAAAAGACGATGCCACGCTGTCTTTATTTGGCGATGAACTCCCGGCATCCGATTTACAGGATACAGATGCTCCTATAGAAGTTACAACTCCATCGCCAATAGATTTAGCCCCCACCAAACCCCGTACCAATTCCCCTTGGGCCGCTGTCATTGCATCTCAGCAAAAAGTTAAGCCCCATGTCATGCTCGTCATCACCAAAGGCGAAGCAGGTGGTGCGCAAAGCCATGTGTTGGCGTTGTGTGAAGCTCTGGTTACGCAAGTGCGATGCACTGTAGTGATTGGCGGGCCCGATGCACCCTCTTGGTTAGGCGACCAACTGAAGGGTTTGGGCGTTCAAGTACTGGCCTTGCCTGCGCTGCAAGAAACGCTATTGCCTTGGCGTGTTTGGCCAGCATTACAAGATTTGATCGAGTTGATCGACACGCACGCACCGGATGTGGTGCATGCACACAGCGCGATGGCTGGCTTGGTGGCGCGGATGACACGTGCGCACCTAGATGTGCCGGTGCTCTACACCGTCCATGGCTTTGGCTTCAAACCGCAAGTGCCTTGGATACGTCGCCAGATGGCAAGTCTGGCGGAACGGGCTTTGGCTCGTTGGACGACGCAAATGGTGTGCGTCTCACAACATGAGCGTGAACTGGCTTACCAATTGCCTATCGCGCATGAACGTGTGCACGTTATTCCCAATGGCATCGCGCATTTAAAAGCGCCGCTAGAAACTACTTGGCATGGCATCCCACACCTCATCATGGTGGCGCGGATGAAATCGCCCAAACGCCACGATTTGTTGTTACATGCATTGGTACAAGTGCGCGACAAGTTGGGGAATGAATTACCTGTGACCTTCGTTGGCGATGGGCCTTTGCGTACCCAGTACGTCCAGTTGGCAGAGCAACTCGGCTTGCAAAAAGTAACGTGGGCAGGTGAAGTCACACACGTTGCCCCGTTATTGGCGCAACATGATGTATTCGTGCTTTTGTCCGACCACGAAGGCATGCCGATCACAGTGCTCGAGGCCATGCGTGCGGGTCTGATGATTGTGGCAAGCGATTTGCCCGGTATTCGCGAACAAGTGATTGCGGGACAAGAGGCCCTCTTGGTCACCAATTCGGCAGACGCTATTGCCGAACAACTGATTCGCTTGGCGCAAGAGCCTTATTTACGCAAACGTTTGGGTAAAGCGGCGCAACAAGCTTTTGAAAGCGCATTTACTGTGGAACGGATGGCACAACGCGTATTGTTTTTGTATCAGCAATGCATAGAAGAATCAGAAGCTGACAAATTAGCGCGTAATGCCAATCCATTATTTGACAAAGACTTCAGTACTGCATCGCAAATTGGCTCAAAACTGGTTTCCGCCACCGTTCGCCGCCGCGATGCATTGCAAAGTTGGGCCTTATGGGGCGCGTGGCTGGCAATTCCAAGCTGGATCGCTTCGCAATTGCTGCAAGACGCTGGGGTGGTCACTTACCAATTTGGTCTCACCTTGCTCTGGTGCGTGTTGCCGTATGCGGTGGCGGCGCATCTGCTGATGC
>JAGWXI010000007.1 GCA_018969975.1 Burkholderiales bacterium | reverse complement strand
TCTACCACCCAAGCCTATGTGCGCTTTTTGACCCAATTGCTGCGTGACCAGGCGATCGGCCCCCGTGTGGTGCCCATCTTGGTCGACGAAGCGCGCACCTTTGGTATGGAAGGCTTGTTTCGCCAAGTCGGTATATACAACCCTGCTGGCCAGCAATACACGCCTGTCGACAAAGACCAGGTGATGTACTACAAGGAAGACAAAGCCGGTCAAATTTTGCAAGAAGGTATCAACGAAGCAGGCGGCATGAGCAGCTGGATTGCCGCGGCTACTAGCTACTCCACCAGCAACCGCATCATGGTGCCTTTCTATGTGTACTACTCGATGTTCGGCTTCCAGCGCATCGGCGATTTGGCTTGGGCGGCTGGCGATATGCAGGCGCGTGGCTTTTTGTTGGGTGGCACCTCTGGACGTACCACCTTGAATGGCGAAGGCTTGCAACATGAGGACGGTCATAGCCACATCATGGCCAACACCATTCCAAACTGTGTGTCGTATGACCCGACCTTCGCCCATGAAGTCGGCGTGATCTTGCACCACGGTTTGAAGCGCATGGTAGAGAAGCAAGAAAACGTTTTCTACTACATCACCTTGCTCAATGAAAACTACGCCATGCCCGGTTTAAAGCCAGGTACCGAAGAGCAAATCATCAAGGGCATGTATTTGATCCAGCAAGGCGAGGGCGCCAAGAAGGCGCCGCGCGTCAACTTGCTCGGCTCAGGCACCATTCTTCGTGAGTCCATCGCCGCACGTGATTTGCTCGCCAACGATTGGGGCGTTGCCGCCAACGTTTGGAGTTGCCCAAGCTTTAACGAGTTGACACGCGATGGCCAAAACGCAGAGCGTTACAACCTCTTGCATCCCACAGAGACGCCTAAAGTGCCTTTTGTGGCGCAGCAGTTGGATCCCTACGTCGGCCCTGTGGTGGCTTCGACTGACTATATGAAAGCCTACGCCGAGCAAATTCGCTCGTTCATCCCCAAAGGTCGCACCTACAAGGTATTGGGCACCGACGGTTTTGGTCGCTCCGACTTCCGCAGCAAACTGCGCGAGCACTTCGAGGTGAACCGCCACTACATCGTGGTCGCGGCGCTCAAAGCTTTGAGCGAAGAAGGCGCTGTTCCAGTCGAGAAGGTTGCCGAGGCGATCAAAAAGTACGGCATCAAAACCGACAAGATCAACCCGCTTTACGCATAAATTTTCAACTTGGCCAAATTGCCCTGCGTTGAAAAAGCTGGGGCGTTTTGCACATACATAGTGAGACAGATATGGCATTGATAGAAGTAAAAGTTCCAGATATCGGCGACTTCAAAGACGTCGCGGTGATTGAGGTGTTTGTGAAGTCTGGTGACACCATCAAGGTTGAGCAGTCTTTGATTACCGTCGAGTCAGATAAAGCTTCGATGGAAATCCCTTCTTCACACGCAGGTGTGTTGAAAGAGTTAAAGGTTAAGTTGGGTGACAAGATCAACATTGGTGACTTATTGGCGATCTTGGAGGGAGTGGACGCTGAGAGTGCGCCTGCTGCGGCTCCTGCGGCTTCTTCGCAAGCTGCTCCTGCTACTTCTGCCCCATCGTCTGTGACTGTGGCTAGTGCGCCAGCTGTTGCATCACCAGCCGCTGCCGCTACCACGTCTTCAGCATCAGTTGCTTTGGCTTCAGCTGTGATTGATGTACCCGCACACGCACCTGGTAGAACAACAGTTGGTTTGCCCCACGCGTCGCCCTCGGTGCGCAAATTCGCGCGCGAACTCGGCGTGCCCTTAGACGAATTGAAGGGCAGTGGAAACAAGGGCCGCATCACACAAGAAGATGTGCAAGCCTTTACCAAGTCAGTCATGTCCGGCGTCACGCAGACCAAAGCGCAAGCCGCCAAAGGGGGATCAGGTGGCGATGGTGCGGCCTTGGGTCTCATTCCTTGGCCCAAAGTCGACTTTGCCAAGTTCGGTCCTATTGAGCGCAAAGAGATGGGTCGCATCAAGAAAATCAGCGGCGCCAACTTGCTACGCAACGCCATCATGATACCCGCAGTCACCAACCATGACGATGCAGACATCACCGATCTTGAAGCCTTCCGCGTATCCACCAATAAAGAAAACGAAAAGTCAGGCATCAAAGTCACCATGTTGGCCTTTTTGATTAAGGCCAGCGTAGCCGCGCTCAAGAAATATCCTGAATTCAACAGCTCGCTCGATGGCGATGCGCTGGTGTACAAAAACTACTGGCACATCGGCTTTGCTGCCGACACGCCCAATGGTTTGATGGTCCCCGTCATCAAAGACTGCGACAAAAAAGGCGTTTTACAAATCAGCCAAGAAATGTCCGAACTCGCCAAAAAAGCACGCGATGGCAAATTGGGCCCCGCTGAAATGACGGGCGCGACTTTCACCATTTCTAGCCTTGGCGGTATTGGCGGCAAATACTTCACACCCATCATCAACGCGCCAGAAGTGGCGATTCTCGGCGTCTGCAAGAGCACGATGGAACCCGTCTGGGACGGCAAAGCCTTCCAGCCACGCCTGATGTTGCCGTTGAGCCTGACTTGGGACCACCGCGTCATCGACGGCGCAGCCGCCGCACGCTTTAACGCGTACCTAGGACAAATCTTGAGCGACTTCCGTCGCGTATTGCTCTAAGCGGATTGAAAAGACTATGGCAATGATTGAAATAAAAGTACCTGATATCGGCGACTTCGACGAAGTCGCTGTGATTGAGCTATTGGTGAAAGCGGGAGACAGCATCAAGGCGGAGCAATCGCTGATCACCGTCGAGTCCGATAAGGCTTCGATGGAAATTCCTTCTTCCCACGCTGGCGTGGTGAAAGAACTGCGCGTCAAGTTGGGTGACAAGGTCAAAGAAGGGTCGGTTGTTTTGGTTCTGGAGGGGGATGCTGGTGACGCATCTGGTTCAGCTTCAGGTGCTTCTGCAACAGCCGCTAGCCCTGCAAATGTTGCTAATAGCCCAGCTGCGCCTGCACAAAATGCTCTAACAACACCCGCACCGACTGCCGCCTCTTTTGGTGGTTCTGCCGACATCGAATGTGATGTCCTAGTCTTGGGCGGTGGCCCCGGCGGATATTCCGCAGCTTTCAGAGCCGCAGACCTTGGCTTGAGCGTTGTGATCGTCGAGCGTTATGCCACCTTGGGCGGCGTGTGTTTGAACGTGGGATGCATTCCATCCAAAGCACTTTTGCACGTAGCCTCGGTGATGGACGAAGTCAGCCACATGGCCGATTTAGGTGTGGATTTTGGAAAACCCAAACTCAATATCGACAAGCTACGCGGTCACAAAGAAAAAGTGATCGGCAAATTGACCGGTGGCTTGGCCGCTATGGCCAAGATGCGCAAAGTCACCACTGTGCGTGGCTATGGCGCATTTGTCGGAGCCAACCACTTAGAGGTAGAAGAAACCAACGGCACTGGCCAAGACAAAACAGGCAGTAAAAAAGTGGTGGCCTTTAAGAAAGCCATCATTGCTGCAGGCTCACAAGCTGTGCGTCTGCCTTTCATGCCTGAAGATCCGCGCGTAGTTGATAGCACGGGCGCCTTGGCACTCAAAGAAGTACCTAAACGTATGTTGATCTTGGGCGGCGGCATCATTGGTCTTGAAATGGGCACCGTCTACAGCACCCTAGGTGCGCGCTTAGATGTAGTCGAAATGATGGACGGTTTGATGCAAGGCGCTGACCGTGATTTGGTCAAAGTGTGGCAAAAAATGAATGCACACCGCTTTGACAACATCATGCTCAAGACCAAAACCGTGGGTGCCAAAGCCACGGCCAAAGGCATTGAAGTGACGTTCGCGGCCGCAGAAGAGGGCGGCACTGCCCCAGCACCACAGGTCTACGACTTGGTCTTGCAAGCAGTAGGTCGCACGCCCAACGGTAAAAAAATTGCCGCAGAAAAAGCGGGCGTGTCTGTGACTGATCGCGGCTTTATCAACGTGGATATCCAAATGCGCACCAACGTGCCACATATCTTTGCAATTGGCGACATCGTCGGCCAACCCATGTTGGCGCATAAAGCCGTGCACGAAGCGCATGTGGCGGCTGAGGTGATCGCTGGCGAATTACAAGGCAACAAAGAATTGGCGGCAGCCGCTTTCAATGCCCGCGTCATTCCAAGCGTCGCTTACACCGACCCCGAAGTGGCATGGGTCGGGTTGACCGAAGACCAAGCTAAAGCGCAAGGTATCAAAGTGAAGAAGGGCTTGTTCCCATGGACAGCCTCTGGCCGCGCGATTGCCAACGGACGCGACGAAGGCGTGACCAAATTGCTGTTTGACGACTCTCCCGAAGCCCACGGCCACGGAAAGATTTTGGGTGGCGGCATGGTCGGCACACATGCGGGTGACATGATTGGTGAAGTCGCGCTTGCTATTGAGATGGGTGCAGACGCCATCGATATCGGCAAAACCATTCACCCACATCCCACGCTGGGCGAAAGTATCGGCATGGCAGCAGAAGTGGCGCACGGTAGTTGCACCGATTTACCGCCTAGCAAAAAATAACCCACGCGCGCGCCACCGGTGATCATCCTCGCCCCCATGGAAGGACTGCTCGACTGCGTCCTGCGGGACGTGTTGACGCGCATTGGTGGCGTAGACCGCTGCGTTTCAGAATTCATTCGCGTTACCAACACCTTATTGCCTGAGCGTGCCTTTTTGCGCGTCGTTCCCGAGTTGCGCAATGGTGGCCGCACCCCTGCAGGCGTTTCCGTGCGTCCCCAGTTATTGGGGTCTGACCCCGATTGTTTGGCGGACAATGCAGTGCGCGTGGCGGGTATGGGCTGCGATGGTGTGGATTTGAATTTTGGTTGTCCGGCCAAGCAAGTCAATCGGCATGGCGGTGGTGCTGCTTTGTTGCAAGACCCGGAAGTGTTGTATCGCATTACGCGCGCTGTGCGCATTGCAGTCCCTTCTCACCAAATCGTCAGCGCCAAAATGCGATTGGGTTTTGACCATGACCAGCAAGCAGAAGAATGTGCACTCGCCTTAGAGGCAGGTGGTGTTAGCGAAATCGTGATCCATGCGCGCACCAAAGCGAATGGCTATCGTCCCCCAGCCTATTGGCCGCGTATTGCAGATATCCGTGCGCGTGTCAAAGTACCGCTCATTGCTAATGGCGAAATATGGAATGTGCAAGATGCTGTGCGTGCAAGACAAGACTCTAGTTGTTACGACCTGATGATCGGGCGAGGCATGGTGACGAATCCTGGCTTGGGTTTGGCGTTGAAAGACTTTGACACAAGCGTAAAAGACAAATCCCGTTGCAGCGAGCAACTATTTGCCCCGTTGACTTGGCAAGAGATGTTGCCGCATCTCGTGTATTTTTGGGAACGGGTGCAAGCGCGTATTTCACGCAAACATCAGGCGGGACGGTTTAAGCAGTGGTTGAATTTTTTACGTAAGCATTTCGTTGAGGCTGAAGTCGCTTACCTAACGCTTCGCACGGTAAGTGATCCGCAAGTTATCTCAGACTGGTTGCTGTTGCAGTTCGGCAGATTTAGTGCGCAACCGCCTGCCGCACCGCACGTTCCCACTGCAACATTCGATGCTGCGCCTCGTCATGAGATATCTTCGCCTCAAACACGCGGTCAATTTTCCAGTGTTTCTCTAGCGCATTCAAATCACTGAACATACCGCAGTGCAGACCGGCTAAGTAAGCGGCACCGAGCGCGGTGGTTTCAATCACAGCAGGCCGAATGACGGGAATACCCAATAAATCGGCTTGTATTTGCATAAGCAAGTTGTTGGCACAGGCACCTCCATCGACCCGTAATTCACGCACGGGTGTGCCACCGTGTTCTACCGCGTCTTTGCTCATGGCTTGCAACAGCGCTGTGCTTTGAAACGCAATGCTGTCTAAAGCTGCGCGCGCGAAGTGCGCCATAGTCGTGCCGCGCGTGATGCCCACAATCGTGCCGCGCGCATCTGCATTCCAGTAGGGTGCTCCTAAGCCGGTGAATGCTGGCACCATTAAGACACCATCAGCATCTGCCACAGTTTGCGCAAGCGCTTCAATATCTGAGCTATTTTTGAACGCATGCATGCCGTCGCGCAACCACTGCACAACGGCACCACCAATAAAAACGCTTCCTTCAAAGGCGAATTCTGGCTGCGCACTGGTTTGTGCCGCACTAGTCGTGATGAGTCCGTTATGACTGGTTTGGAATTGATTGCCCGTATGCATCAACATAAAGCAACCGGTGCCATAGGTATTCTTTGCTTGCCCCTCTCGCCAACAAGCTTGACCAAATAAGGCACTTTGCTGGTCGCCTGCAACACCACCAATAGGTAGGGCATGTCCAAGCCACTCAGTATCTATGACGCCAAAGTCACTCGATGAGGCTTGCACTGTGGGCATCAAGCTGTTATCAATCTGCAGCATCGACATGAGTGCGCTGTCCCACTGGTTGGTGTGCACATTTAAAAGCATGGTGCGCGAAGCGTTACTGACATCGGTGGCATGCACCCGACTTTTGGTGAGATTCCATATCAACCACGTATCCACCGTACCAAATGCCAATTCGCCTTTCGCCGCCATGCTGTGTGCTTGTGGCACGTTGTCCAGTATCCATTGCAACTTGGTTCCAGAAAAATAGGCATCGATCACCAAGCCCGTTTTGGATTGCACCAGTGTGTCGTGTCCCTCTTGGCGTAGCTTGGCGCATACAGGTTCTGCACGGCGGTCCTGCCATACGATGGCGTTATAAATGGGTTGTCCTGTTTTGCGGTTCCACACTACCGTGGTTTCTCGTTGATTGGTAATGCCAACGCATGCAATGTCTTTTGCTTGAATATTGGCATTTTTTAAAGCTGCGCGCATAGTTCCCAGTTGACTCGACCAAATCTCCATCGGGTCATGCTCCACCCAGCTTGGATGCGGGTAAATTTGTTGGAATTCTTGTTGGGCCATGCCCACGATATGACCGTTCGCAGCAAACACAATACTGCGCGAACTCGAGGTGCCTTGGTCAAGTGCTAGTAGATATTTCACGGTGATTCATTCCCTTTTTTAAGCAGCAACAATACATTCCACGCCTGCTTGTTCCATCATTTCCATAAATACTGCGGTGGGTTGCTCATCGGTAAAAACACAATCAATGTCTGACATTGGTGCGAGTTTTACCATCGCAGGGCGGTTGAACTTAGTGTGGTCTGCCGCTAACCAAACTTGTCGAGAATGTTCAATGATGGCGCGCGCGACTTTTACCTCTCGAAAATCATAATCGCGTAACGTGCCATCATCTTCGATGCCGCTGATGCCTATCAAACCTATATCGACTTTGAATTGACGAATAAAGTCCACTGCGGCTTCCCCCACAATGCCGCGATCGATTCCCCTTACTACACCACCAGTCACGATCACTTCGCATTCTGGGTTGTCACTCAAAATGGCCGCTACATTGAGGTTGTTGGTAATAACCCGCAGTTCTTTGTGTTGCATCAATGCATGCGCGATGGTTTCCATGGTGGTTCCGATATTCATGATCAACGAGCATCCATGAGGAATACGCTTAGCGACTGCTTGGGCGATACGTGCTTTTGCCGCCGATGAAAGGACTTGGCGTTGCCTGTATGTAATATTTTCTGTAGTTGAACTTGGTAAACGCACGCCACCGTGAAATCTTGTTAACAAGCCTACCTCGGCCATGCGTTGTACGTCACGCCGCACAGTTTGCAAAGTGACATCGAATTTTTCAGCCAAAAATTCTATGGATGCACTACCTTGGTTTTTTACAACTTCTAGGAGCAATGCTTGGCGTGGGTTAGGGGACATTTTTTAAGTGAATACAGAATTGACTGTTGCGAACATAAACCATGTTCGTTTTTGTTCGATTAGGGAAAATACCAAAGAAAAAAAACAAAAACGAACAATAATCTTGTTTGAAAGGAACTGAGTTGGCCCATCTCCAATTTTCTGAAGTGAGCAAGTCTGTAGGCGCTGATGTGCATCTGCATCGAATGAATTTGTCACTACAACCCCATGCCGTCACAGTTTTGCTGGGGGCCACTCAGGCTGGCAAAACCAGCGTAATGCGTGTGATGGCTGGTTTAGATGTTCCTACGCAAGGCAAAGTTTTAGTAGATGGTCATGACGTGACGGGTGTTCCAGTACGCGAACGCAATGTCGCCATGGTCTACCAACAGTTCATCAATTACCCTTCATTAACGGTCTACGACAACATAGCGTCCCCGCTCAAGCTTCGCCACGAATCCCATATCGATGCGCAAGTAATTAGTCTTGCCAAGCGCTTGCATATCGATCCTTTTTTAGATCGTTTTCCTTCAGAGCTCTCAGGGGGGCAACAACAACGCGTGGCGCTGGCAAGAGCTTTAGCGAAAAACGCGCCTCTTATTTTTCTGGATGAACCGTTGGTTAATTTGGACTACAAATTACGAGAGGAGTTACGCGAGGAATTGTCGCAACTCTTCGCAATGGGTCAGTCAACTGTGGTTTATGCAACCACAGACCCCGCAGAGGCTTTGTTATTGGGTGGTTACACCGCAGTCTTCAAAGAAGGGCATTTGTTGCAATATGGCGCGACATTAGATGTGTTTCGTCATCCTGCCACTTTAGACGTTGCATCTGCCTTTAGCGATCCACCGTTGAATGTGGTGTCAGCAAGACTGCATGAGGGGCGATGGCAACTCAACCATGGCCCCTATTTGGTATTACCGCAATTACCAAGCATGCATAGCCAAGTCACATTGGGCATTCGTGCTGCTGGATTAAGGGTGGAGGAAAAAACCGGTGATGTGGCCATCACAGGCCAAGTGCAGTTGGCGGAAATCTCTGGTACCGATACGTTTGTGCATTTTCACTGTGCGTTAGGAGAGTGGGTGATGCAAAAACCGGGTGTGCACTTCTTTGATTTAGGTGTGCAACTCACGTTTTATTTTGATCCAAACGAAGTCTATGTTTTTGCTCCAGAGGGTGACTTGATGCGAGCACCTCTCTCCCTTGTTCAGAAGAGGGCATGAAATGGCAGCAAGAATTGATTTGAAATTAGCCCATTCCTACCAAGCTAACCCGACGCAGGAGAGTGATTACGCCTTACTGCCATTAGAAATGTCCTTTCGCGCCGGTGGCGCATATGCTTTGCTAGGGCCTTCTGGATGTGGCAAGACTACTTTGCTCAATATCATGTCAGGGTTGGTTCGCCCCTCGCAAGGTGTTGTTTTGTTTGATGGCGTGGACGTTACTGAAAAAAGTCCACAGGTAAGAAATATTGCACAGGTATTCCAGTTTCCTGTCATCTACGACACCATGACAGTAGCTGAGAACTTAGCCTTTCCATTGCGTAATCGTCGAATGCTAGAAAAAGATATCAGCAAACGGGTGGGACAAATCGCTGAAATGCTTGAACTCAGTGGCCAGTTGAACCAGCGAGCTTCTGGGTTGAGTGCGGATGCAAAGCAAAAAATTTCTCTGGGACGCGGCTTAGTCCGTCCGGATGTATCGGCGATCTTGTTTGATGAGCCCCTCACTGTGATCGACCCCCACCTCAAGTGGCAATTACGTCGCAAACTTAAACAAGTCCACCAAGAACTCAAACTGACCCTAATATATGTCACGCATGATCAAGTTGAAGCCCTGACTTTTGCACAAGAAGTGGTGGTGATGACGAGAGGAAAAGCCGTTCAGACTGGCACGGCTGAAGATCTATTTGAGAGACCAACGCATACCTTTGTAGGTCACTTTATTGGGTCTCCGGGCATGAATTTCTTGCAAGGGAGAGTGGATGCAAAGTCGCTGGAATTGGGCAATACCCGCCTAGATCTAACGCAGCAACAAGCTCATGATCTGGAAGGTTTGTCGCTCATCAAGCTTGGAATTCGACCTGAATATGTGGAAGTTTTAAACCACCCTAGTGCCAACACGCTTGCTGCAAAAGTTGAACGCATCCAAGATTTGGGAACCAGTGTGCTGATGACGATGGAGTGTGTGGGTCAGTTAGTGCGTGCACGTTTACCGTTGAATTACCAACAGTTCACAGTGGGTTCTGAAGTACATATCGCTCTTCTTGGAAAACACACTTGTTTCTATCACAACGAGGAGTTAGTGGCATGAAAACTGTGAATCAAAAAGCATGGTTATTGATCTTGCCGGTCTTATTGTGTGTTGCTTTCTCAGCCATCATTCCCCTGATGACGGTGGTGAACTATTCTGTTCAAGACATCATTTCGCCGGAGCGGCGTGTTTTCGTGGGGACGGAGTGGTTCACATCCGTTATGCGCGATCCTGATTTACATGAAGCACTATGGCGACAGATTGTGTTTTCATTTGCAGTCTTGGCTTGTGAAATTCCTCTTGGCATTTTGTTAGCCTTGTCTATGCCTGCACAAGGATGGCGCGCTTCCATCACCCTAGTTGTTATCGCTTTGTCTTTGCTTATTCCGTGGAATGTAGTTGGCACGATCTGGCAAATTTATGGACGAGCCGATATTGGATTGATGGGCGCTACTTTGCAGTTGATGAGCATAGATTACAACTACACCGGTAATGCAAGCGATGCGTGGTTAACAGTTTTATTAATGGATATCTGGCATTGGACTCCCTTGGTGGCTTTGCTGTGCTACGCAGGACTGCGCAGTATTCCTGATGCGTATTACCAAGCAGCAAGGATTGATGGTGCCGGTAAGTTAGATGTGTTTAGATTTATTCAATTGCCCAAAATGCGTGGCGTATTGATCATTGCTGTGTTGCTCAGGTTTATGGATAGTTTCATGATTTACACGGAGCCCTTTGTGCTAACGGGCGGTGGCCCTGGAAACGCGACAACATTTTTGAGCCAATACTTGACACAAAAAGCAGTAGGTCAATTTGACTTAGGCCCTGCTGCTGCGTTTTCATTGATTTATTTCTTGATTATTTTGTTGCTCTGTTTCGTTCTCTATAACTGGATGCAGCAAGTCGGTACCCAGGCTAAGGAGCAGGCCCATGGATGAACAACGTTTTAAAAAACGCACCATCTTTTTATGGTTCTATATTATTTTTGCCTTATTGCCCATCTATTGGATGGTCAATATGAGTTTGCGAACTAATGAAGAAATCTTGTCCACATTTAGCTTATTTCCAAAGCACCTGACGTTTGCCAACTACATGACAATTTTTACGGATGTCTCGTGGTACTCGGGCTATATCAACAGTTTGATCTATGTGGCAATCAATACATGTATTTCGGTTTTAGTGGCATTGCCAGCAGCCTATGCATTCTCACGCTACAGATTTTTAGGTGACAAGCATATTTTCTTTTGGTTGTTGACAAATCGCATGACGCCACCTGCAGTTTTTTTGTTGCCATTTTTTCAGCTCTACACCACCGTTGGATTGATGGATACGCACATTGCTGTTGCGCTGTCTCACCTGCTATTTAATGTGCCGCTTGCAGTATGGATTTTGGAAGGTTTTATGTCAGGCATTCCAAGGGAAATCGATGAAACTGCCTACATCGATGGCTACAGTTTTCCGCGATTCTTCCTCTTGATCTTTATGCCCTTGATCAAAGCGGGTATAGGCGTGACAGCTTTCTTTTGCTTTATGTTTAGTTGGGTCGAATTGTTATTGGCGCGAACACTCACGAGTGTTAACGCCAAACCCATTGTTGCCACTATGACTCGCACAGTAAGTGCATCGGGTATGGATTGGGCTACCTTGGCTGCTGCGGGGGTTTTAACTATTGTTCCCGGTGCGATTGTGATTTGGTTTGTGCGCCATTACATCGCCAAAGGTTTTGCGATGGGGCGTGTATGAGTCACCACCGAACCAAGTTGCTGTACACGCTTTCGAAGCAAAGGAGGTGACATGATGGAATGGATGGCTTGGAGCCCCCCCGTTGCGGTATTTTTTATCTGTGTATTTCTTCTGCTTGCCGGAATGACCTATTTTGAAATTCGATCTCCTACTGTCGCTCGAAAAGGTTTTTTGCCTATCGTCACCACGAGAGGTGACAGACTGTTTATAGGATTGCTGGGCGCTGCCTATATCCATTTAATTTATTTAGGCCTCGCTGGTGTGATTGCGCAGTGGCTAAGTCTGAATGAGGACCCCACCATTTGGTGGGGTACGGCAATAAGTTTTGTTTGGTTGGCTGTTGTTTTGCGCAAAGGCTAACCAAACAATCAAGTGACCCGGTCTGAATCTTCCCTCGGACCGATGTTTTTCATAACCACAGGGAAGCTTTTGAAATGAGGAGACTGACATGAAGATGAAATACCGGGCTCTGGCATTCGCTGCCACCGCATTGGTTCTAGGTCATGGCGCTTGGGCGGGAGAAGCCGAAGCCAAGAAATGGGTGGACAACGAGTTCCAGCCATCGACCTTGAGCAAAGACAAACAACAAGCTGAACTGAAATGGTTCATCGATGCGGCAAAAAAACTGCAAGCCAAAGGGGTGAAAGAAATTTCTGTGGTGTCTGAAACCATCACCACCCACGAATACGAATCTAAAACGCTTGCAAAAGCGTTTGAAGAAATTACAGGCATCAAGGTCAAGCATGACCTGATCCAAGAGGGCGATGTAGTGGAAAAACTCCAAACATCGATGCAATCAGGCAAGTCTATTTATGACGGATGGATTTCTGACTCTGACTTGATCGGAACCCACTACCGTTACGGAAAAATTCTGCCTTTGTCTGACTACATGGCCGGAAAAGGTAAAGAGTGGACCAATCCCGGATTGGACTTGAAAGATTTCATCGGCACTAGCTTTACCACAGCGCCTGATAAAAAGTTATACCAATTGCCTGACCAACAGTTCGCTAACCTGTATTGGTTCCGCGCAGACTTGTTTGCACGCAAAGACTTGCAGGACAAATTCAAAGCTAAATATGGATACGAATTGGGTGTTCCATTGAATTGGAGCGCCTATGAAGACATCGCGGATTTCTTCACCAACGATGTCAAAACTATTGACGGCAAGCCCATCTACGGCCACATGGACTACGGTAAGAAAGACCCCTCTTTAGGTTGGCGTTTCACCGATGCTTGGTTATCCATGGCGGGCACTGCTGACAAAGGTATTCCAAATGGCATGCCGGTAGATGAGTGGGGTATTCGTGTCGGTGCAGATGGATGTACACCAGTAGGTGCGTCCGTTTCGCGCGGTGGTGCAACTAACTCACCTGCAGCAGTTTATGCACTAACTAAGTATGTTGACTGGATGAAGAAATACGCGCCCAAAGAAGCCACCGGCATGACCTTTGGTGAAGCAGGTCCAGTTCCTGCACAAGGTCAAATTGCACAGCAAATCTTCTGGTACACCGCATTTACAGCTGATATGACCAAGCCTGGTTTGCCAGTGGTCAATGCAGACGGCACTCCAAAGTGGCGTATGGCACCAGGGCCTAACGGACCTTACTGGAAGCAAGGTATGCAAAACGGCTACCAAGACGTAGGTTCATGGACTTTCTTCAAGAACCATGATGAGAACCGCACAGCTGCTGCTTGGTTGTATGCGCAGTTTGTGACGAGTAAAACCGTATCGCTCAAAAAGACCATCGTCGGTTTGACACCGATTCGCGAAAGCGATATCCGTAGCCAAGCTATGACGGACATGGCGCCAAAGCTAGGTGGATTGGTGGAGTTCTATCGCAGCCCTGCACGTGTTGCCTGGACACCTACTGGTACCAACGTGCCTGACTATCCCAAGCTGGCCCAACTCTGGTGGAAAAACGTCGCACAAGCTGTCACAGGCGAAAAAACGCCTCAAGGCGCGATGGATAACCTGGCCGAAGAGATGGATCAAGTGTTGGCACGTCTTGAGCGTGCAGGTATGGCAAATTGCGCGCCTAAGCTCAATCCAAAAGGTGATCCTGCTAAGTACTTGAGCGATACAGGTGCACCATGGAAGAAGTTGGCTAATGAGAAGCCAAAGGGCGAAACCATTGCGTATGAAAAACTACTCAATGCTTGGAAAGAAGGCCGCGTGCGGTAATTAAAGGGATCCGTCCATTCGAGATGGATGGGTCCTTTTTTTTATAGGACCCCAAGAAATAAATCTTCATGCAGCGCTCGGCTATATTTGAAAAATTAATTGCAACAGATGTTTTTGATCTGGCAATTATTGGTGGCGGAGCAACAGGTCTTGGCGTAGCCTTAGATGCTGCTTCACGCGGCTATAAAGTGGTTCTCCTAGAGGCCCATGATTTTGCAAAAGGCACCTCATCACGTGCTACCAAGCTGGTACATGGGGGAGTTCGTTATTTAGCACAAGGTAATCTATCCTTGGTCAAAGAGGCTTTACACGAGCGTGCAGTCCTGTTGCATAACGCGCCGCATCTTGCGCAGCCATTGGCATTTGTGATGCCTTCCTACAAATGGTGGGAAACAGCTTTTTATGGACTGGGGTTGATGCTCTACGACTTGCTTGCCGGTAAGTCTGCAATTGGCTCTACCCAATTCCTAAGCAAAGAACAAGTTCTTGAGCGCTTGCCACAAGTGCAATCAAAAGGTTTGCGGGGTGGTGTGCAATATTGGGATGGGCAGTTTGATGATGCGCGTTTAGCGCTAGAAATTGCGCGCACTGCGCAAAATAATGGTGCAGTGGTATTGAACTACTGTCCCGTGGAATCTTTTATTCACAAAGATCACAAGCTCACTGGCTTGACGTGCAAAGATAATGAATCAGGACGCACCTTCGACTTAAAAGCAAAATGTGTCATCAATGCCACTGGTGTTTGGGTGGATGGCATTCGGTCGATGGATGCGAAAAGTTCAGGCGAAAAAATTGAAACACTGGTGACTCCAAGTCAAGGTGTGCATTTGGTAGTAGATCGCTCTTTTCTAGGCCAAGACTATGCTTTGTTAGTACCTAGCACCCAAGATGGTCGTGTTTTGTTTGCGGTGCCGTGGCTGGGTAAAGTGATATTGGGAACAACAGATACGCCGCGCACGGATTTGCCAATTGAACCGATGGCGTTTACCCAAGAAGTCGATTTCATACTGCATGAAACAGCCCGTTACTTTTCTAAAGCTGCTACGCGCGCAGATGTACGCAGCGTTTGGGTGGGTTTGCGCCCTTTGGTTAAACCACAAAATAAGCCATCTGCCAATACCAAGGGTATCAGCAGAGAACACACGATCCTCATTAGCGAGAGCGGTTTAGTAACTGTCACTGGTGGGAAGTGGACCACTTACCGCGCGATGGCTGAGGATGTATTGCAGCAATGTCAAGTTGCTGGATTGATTTCTGCAGCTTATAAAAGTTCAACCACTGCCGATTGCCCTTTGGTAGGAGCATCCAATCCAGCTTCAGTTTTTTCAGCTTTGTCGTTGGCGCATGCGCAAGGGCGTCACTCGTATGGATCCGAGCAAAAACGGTTATTGACTATGCCAGGCGCCGATACTTGGCTTTGCGAAGGGCTCAGCGAAGCCATGGTACGTTTCGCTGTGCGCTATGAATACGCCAGAACAGTCGAGGATGTCTTGGCTAGGCGGTCCCGATTATTATTTCTAGATGCGCAGTTGGCTTGCGATTTGTCTGACAAAGTGGCGACTATTTTGATATCTGAACAAATCCATAATCCTCAGTTAGCAGCTTTTAAGACTTTGGCACAAAGTTATTTGTTGCCAACTTCACATTGACCCAAAAACAACTCCAACCTTGGCAAGTTATCTTTGGTGGTATCAGCGGTTTGGTGCTGACCATCGGACTGGCTCGATTTGCCTTTACACCCTTGCTTCCAGCTTTGCAGGCACAAACGGGGCTCGATGATGCGCATGCCGGTGTGTTGGCAGCTATTAACTATGCTGGCTATATGACTGGCGCTATCGCAGTAGCTTGGATTGACGATGTGCGCTGGCGACATAGGCTCTACAGCGCGGGCCTTTGGATGGCTTTAATCATCACCGCTTTGATGGCGCTCGAGAGCTCATTGGTTGTGTGGGCTGTGTCGCGCTTTGTAGGTGGACTTTGTGGCGCGGCAGGTATGTTGATGGGGTCTGGTCTGGTTTTAGGCTGGTTGATGCAAAAAGGTCAGCGGCCAGAGCTAGGTTTGCATTTTGTTGGTATTGGTCTGGGTATTGTGGTGTCTGCTATGGGTGCTTGGGGGCTGTCGCAAATCTGGCCTAGCTGGGACGCGCAGTGGCTGGCCTTTGCCGGTATTGGTTTGTTTTTTTTATGGCCTGCATGGAGGTGGCGTCCTCCACTACCAGCTACAACGGCAGATGTATCTTCTGTAATTAGTTCTACCAGCGGTATTCCCCTTAGGTGGATGTGGACCATGATGGCAAGTTATTTCGCTGCAGGTTGGGGGTTTGTAATTAGCGCTACTTTCACTGTCGCTATTGTTGAACGCGAACCACTTTTAGCGGGTCAAGGGCATTTAGCTTGGGCAATGGTTGGCTTGGCCGCAATGCCAGCTGTATTTGTTTGGGATCGTGTAGCTCGTGTGGTGGGAGACAAGCAGGCGCTTCTCATCGCCTTCGGGCTACAAACACTTTCTGTTTTGCTACCTGCCGTTTCCGGCTCCATGTTGTCGGCAATGGCTGGTGCTATTGGTTACGGTGCCACATTCATTGGCATTGTGAGCCTGACGCTAGCTATGGTGGGGCGGCTCTCGCCCAACAATCCAGGAAAAGTTATGGCGCGATTTACTTTGGGCTATGGTGTGGCACAAATCATTGCGCCAGTAGTGGCTGGCTATATGGCGCACGCATCTGGATCATTTCACGCTGCCCTGTGGGTAACTGCAGGCGTTTTGTTGGTGGGTATGGTAGTTTTGTTCTCACTACCTAAGATGGACAGTAAAACTTAATTTTTGGAACTTCCAGAGTTGGGGTGGTTGTCCACTCTGCGAGCTCCGGTGAAACGATTTACCCAATAAGTTTGCCGCATGTCTTCTACCTTCACCTCTTTGCCGGGGCGTGGTGAATGGATAAATTTATGGTCACCCACGTAAATGCCAACATGGCTGAAGGTTTGTCGCATGGTGTTGAAGAAAACTAAATCACCGGGCTGCAACTCAGTCTTATCTATTTTTTCAGTGGCATTAGCTTGGTCACGCGCACTGCGGGGCAAGACCTTACCAAGAGTTTGTTCATACATCGATCGAACAAAACCGCTGCAATCAAAGCCGCTATCGTCAGATCCACCACGACGGTAGGGAACGCCCAAAAATCCCATGGCGTTGATTACCAAATCGGAAGCTCTGTCGCTGACGTTTTGACTGACTTTGCTTATTTTGGAGATGAGCCCGCTGTCGGATAAATAGATTTCTAAATCGTCAGATGGCCCGCTGTAAGGCGCAGCATGGGCACTGGCAATCAGACAAACCAATAACAGACAGCGTAAATTCATAAGCCGACAATTGTAAGGTGAGTAAGGTGAATAACCTCAATTTAATTTTTACTCCTTAGCACAAGTACTTGATTTGATTCGGGTTTACACGCACTAGTTGTTTGCAACTGGGATGCACGATACTTGCCCACTCCTTCTCAAACTAGCGCCTTCACAGCACATTCGCCCATTTATGTTGATTGATGACCAAGAATCCCAGCTCGTTTTAGTCGATTACCAAATGCAGTTAATGCCGGCTATTTTTGAATCTGAGTCGGTTATTCGCAATGCTAAGAATTTGGCGCAGGCTGCGCATTGGATGGATATTCCTGTTTGGGGAACTGAACAGCATCCTGAAAAATGGGGCAGTCTTTCCGGTGAAGTTCGTCAATTTTGCCGTTCAGTTTTACCCAAAATGTGTTTTAGCGCGTGTGCAGAAGGTCTGATGGATCTTCTGAAGCCGACCGTGCGCAACCCGCCAACTGGTAACGCGAGAAGCTTGCCTAAACATTTACAAAAACGATCTGAGCCAGAAACATTACGACAGACCATTATTTTGGGTGGGGTCGAGGCCCACCTATGCTTATTACAAACAGCGCTGGATTTAATTGATCAAGAATTTGATGTCTACATCGTCACAGATGCTTGCAGCTCTATGACTGAACGCAATCGAGATGCTGCTTTTGACCGACTAGCAGGCATGGGTGCTGAGCTGGTGACGACTGAAATGGTGCTCTATGAGTGGATGCGCAGTGCTGAATCTGAGGCTTTTAGTGAAATTGAAGCTTTGATGAGATAGGTATTCTTTGCGTTAAGTCAGTTTATTGAAAGACCGCTCTACTCATAATTGAAAGATTTTTCAAATATTGATAGGGAGACACAAAGATGGGTTCTTTTGAGCAGTTCCACAAGCGTTCCATCGCTGACCGTGACAATTTTTGGGCGGAGCAAGCCAAACTGTTGGATTGGCAAAAACCGCCTCAACAGATCTGCGATTATTCCAATCCGCCTTTTGCCAAATGGTTCGTTGGCGGTACCACCAATTTGTGCCACAACGCAGTAGATAGGCACCTCAAAGAGCGTGGTGACCAAGCAGCGCTCATTTTTGTATCTACTGAAACTGAGCAAGAAAAAACATATTCCTACAAAGAGTTGCATGCAGAAGTGCAACGCATGGCTGCAATTTTGCAAAACTTGGGTGTGGTCAAAGGCGATCGTGTCTTGATATACATGCCAATGATTGCCGAGGCTTCTTTTGCTATGTTGGCTTGTGCACGGATTGGTGCTATCCATTCAGTTGTCTTTGGTGGATTTGCCTCCCATTCTTTGGCAACCCGCATAGAAGATGCGGGTCCTAAAGTCATCATCAGCGCAGATGCTGGATCGCGTGGCGGCAAGGTAGTGCCCTACAAGCCTTTGTTGGATGAAGCTATCGAGCTCTCAAGCCACAAACCCCATGCAGTTTTGATGGTCAATCGCCATTTGGCTGAATTTGACTACGTCGCCGGCCGAGACTTTGACTATGAGCAAGAGCGTGACAAGCATCTTCATGCCCAAGTGCCTTGCGAATGGGTGGAGTCGACCCATCCTAGTTACACACTCTATACCTCAGGAACAACTGGCAAACCCAAAGGCGTTCAGCGTGATACCGGAGGATACGCTGTTGCATTGGCGAGCAGTATTCCCCATATTTTTCAAGGCAAACCCGGCGAAACTTTCTTTTGCACCAGTGACATTGGCTGGGTAGTGGGGCATAGCTACATCATTTATGGGCCGCTCATTGGTGGCATGGCCACGATTCTTTACGAGGGTCTGCCGATTCGTCCTGACGGTGGCATTTGGTGGAGTCTGGTGGAAAAGTACAAAGTCAGTGTCATGTTTAGTGCGCCCACAGCTATTCGAGTTTTGAAAAAGCAGGACCCTGCTTTATTAACCAAATACAACCTATCTACGTTGAAGGCATTATTTTTAGCGGGTGAGCCCTTGGATGAACCCACCGCCAAATGGATTTCGCAAGGCTTAGGGGGCATCCCCATCATTGACAACTATTGGCAAACCGAGACCGGATGGCCGATATTGACTATTTGTAATGGCGTTGAAAAAGCAACCAGTAAATTCGGATCTCCAGGCAAAGCAGTTTATGGATATGCGGTCAAATTGGTAGATGATCAAACTGGTGAAGAACTTACAGGTGCTAACCAAAAAGGTGTTTTAACCATCGAAGGCCCACTACCGCCCGGTAACTTACAAACTGTCTGGAGAGATGACGCACGTTTTGTCAACACCTACTGGAAAACAGTACCCAACAAAATGCTCTACAGCACTTTTGACTGGGCAGTGAGAGATGAAGATGGGTATTACTTCATATTAGGACGAACCGATGACGTGATAAACGTTGCAGGACATCGCTTAGGTACCCGCGAAATTGAGGAGAGTATTTCAAGCCATCCCAACATAGCTGAAGTGGCCGTGGTGGGTGTGGCAGACCAGCTCAAAGGTCAAGTTGCTATGGCGTTTGCCATTGCCAAAGATGCTTCAGCCCTCGGTGATGCCGCTGCCCGTTTTAAGCTAGAAGGCGAAGTGATGAAGGTGGTTGACAACCAGCTTGGTGCTGTAGCGCGTCCTGCGCGCGTGTTGTTTGTGAGTGCCCTGCCCAAAACCCGCAGCGGAAAATTGTTGCGAAGGGCTATCCAAGCTGTCTGTGAAAAAAGAGACCCTGGCGACTTAACCACCATGGACGATCCACTTGCACTCAAGCAAATCCAAGACTTGATTGCTTGAAGGTCATCAATTTTCTTTTTTGTCTTTATCACTTCGATAATTCGGTTACTTAAGTGGCACAATGCAGCCTGTTTGGGGTTCCTACAACCCCTCTCGCTTCCGCCATCCGGTCCAGCCGTGTCGCGGTGGGTTTTTTTCAACCAGCTAATGTTTCCTGAAGGGAAACGGAGGTCAGCGCAATGTCACAGACATCAGTCTATCAAGCCTATTCGGGCAATACTTACTTGTTTGGCGGAAACGCCCCGTACGTCGAAGAGATGTACGAAAACTATCTCTCTAACCCCGGTAGCGTTCCAGATTCTTGGCGTCAGTATTTTGATGCCTTGCAACATGTTCCAGCTGTCGACGGTAGTAATGCCAAAGATATACCGCATCTGCCAGTCATCAATGCCTTTGCAGAACGTGCGAAGTCCGGCGGAACCCGCGTGGTCATGGCCAGCGCAGATGCAGAAATGGGTCGCAAGCGCACTGCCGCGCAACAATTGATTGCAGCCTATCGCAACGTAGGCCAACGTTGGGCAGATCTTGACCCGCTCAAGCGCACCGAGCGCCCACCCATACCAGACCTAGATCCAGCGTTCTATGGTTTTACAGACGCAGACCAAGAAATCGTGTTTGATACCAGCAACACGTTTTTCGGCAAAAACAGCATGTCATTGCGTGAGTTGCTCAATGCCTTGCGTGAAACCTATTGCGGCACGCTTGGCGCCGAATACATGTACGCCACTGACCAAGCTGAAAAACGCTGGTGGCAAGAAAAACTCGAATCCATTCGTAGTAAGCCTAATTTCAACGCTGAAAAGAAAAAACAAATCTTGGAGCGTTTGACTGCTGCTGAAGGCCTAGAACGATTTCTTCACACCAAATACGTAGGCCAGAAACGCTTTTCTCTAGAAGGGGGCGAGAGTTTTATTGCGGCGATGGATGAATTAATCCACAAGGCCAGTGCCCAAGGCGTCCAAGAAATTGTTATTGGTATGGCCCATCGAGGCCGTCTCAATGTGCTGGTCAACACCATGCGCAAATTACCAGCTGATTTATTTGCCGAGTTTGACCACACCGCTCCGGAAGAATTGCCTGCTGGTGATGTGAAATACCACCAAGGCTTTAGTTCAGACGTCAGCACCGCGGGCGGTCCAGTGCATTTGTCCCTAGCGTTCAACCCATCACACCTTGAGATTGTGAACCCCGTTGTCGAAGGCTCCGTTCGAGCCCGTATGGACCGTCGCGCTGATCCGCATGGATCACAAGTACTTCCTGTCTTGGTCCATGGCGATGCTGCATTTGGTGGACAAGGTGTTAACCAAGAAACCTTTGCATTGGCGCAAACACGAGGCTACTCCACGGGTGGAACGCTACACATCATCATCAACAACCAAATCGGTTTCACCACCTCGGATCCCCGTGATATGCGCTCTAGCGTTTTCTGTACCGACATCGTCAAGATGGTGGAAGCGCCTGTGTTGCACGTCAATGGTGATGATCCGGAGGCAGTCGTGCTCGCTACCCAAATGGCACTGGACTACCGCATGACGTTCAAAAAAGATGTAGTGTTAGATATCGTGTGTTTCCGTAAATTGGGCCACAACGAGCAAGACACTCCGGCACTGACCCAACCGTTGATGTACAAAAAAATTGCCGCTCATCCTGGTACCCGCAAACTCTTTGCAGATAAATTGGCTGCACAAGGTTTGGGTGAAACCTTGGGTGACGATATGGTCAAGTCTTACCGCGCTGCGCTAGATGCTGGTAAACACACCGATGACCCTGTTTTGACTAACTTCAAAACCAAGTACACCGTTGATTGGGCGCCTTTCTTGGGCAAGAAATGGACGGATGCAGGCGAAACTTCTATTCCAATGTCCGAGTGGAAGCGTTTGGCTGAAAAAATTTCAGCCATTCCTACAAGCGTTACACCACACCAATTGGTGAAAAAAGTCTATGACGATCGCGCAGCAATGGGACGTGGCGATATCCCTGTGGATTGGGGAATGGGTGAACACATGGCCTTTGCCTCGTTGGTGGCCAGTGGTTATCCCGTCCGTCTATCAGGCGAAGACTGCGGACGCGGTACTTTTACCCACAGGCATGCTGTTATCCATGACCAAAACCGTGAAAAGTGGGACACCGGTACTTATGTGGCTTTGCAAAACGTCGCTGAGAACCAAGCCCCATTCGTGGTGATTGATTCCATCTTGTCCGAAGAGGCCGTTCTTGGCTTCGAATACGGCTACGCCTCCAACGACCCCAACACCTTGGTGGTATGGGAAGCACAGTTCGGAGATTTCGCGAATGGTGCGCAAGTGGTGATCGACCAATTCATTGCCTCTGGCGAAGTGAAGTGGGGCCGTGTCAATGGTCTAACACTGATGTTGCCGCATGGCTATGAGGGCCAAGGCCCTGAACACAGCTCTGCACGTTTAGAGCGCTTCATGCAGTTGGCTGCTGACACGAACATGCAGATCGTTCAGCCTACAACAGCGAGCCAAATCTTCCACGTTTTACGACGCCAAATGGTGCGTGATTTGCGCAAGCCGCTCATCATCTTCACACCGAAGTCATTGTTGCGTAACAAAGATGCAACTTCGCCTGTGTCTGAGTTTGTCAAAGGCAGTTTCCAAACCATCATTCCTGAGAACAAAGCCATCAAGGCAGACAAAGTCAAGCGGGTGTTGGTGTGCTCTGGCAAGGTCTATTACGACTTGGTCAAAAAGCGCGAAGAAAACGGTGCAGACGATGTGGCGATATTGCGCGTCGAACAGTTGTACCCCTTCCCGCACAAGGCGTTTGCAGCCGAGTTGAAAAAATACCCCAACGCCACAGAATTGGTGTGGACGCAAGACGAACCACAAAACCAAGGTGCTTGGTTCTTTGTGCAGCACTACATCCACGAAAACATGAGCAGTGGACAACGACTCGGTTATTCGGGTCGTGCAGCGTCTGCATCGCCTGCTGTCGGTTATTCACACCTGCACCAAGAACAGCAAAAGGCATTGGTTGACGGCGCATTCGCCAAGATCAAGGGCTTTGTGCTCACCAAATAAACATATTAAAAAATATTCAGAAAGATTTATATGGCTATCGTTGAAGTGAAAGTCCCTCAGTTGTCTGAGTCGGTGGCGGAAGCCACCATGTTGCAATGGAAAAAGAAAGTGGGCGATTCAGTCGCCACAGATGAAATCTTGATTGAAATTGAAACCGACAAAGTCGTGCTCGAAGTACCCGCCCCATCTGCCGGCGTTTTGTCTGAAATTTTGGTGGCAGATGGCGGCACAGTCACTGCTGAGCAATTGATTGCACGTATTGATACGGACGGCAAAGTTGCAGCAGCTCCTGCATCCGCTCCGGCAAAGGCCGCTGCACCTGCTGCAACCCCAGTTGCCCAAGCTAGTGCTCCCGCATCTAACAGCAAAGCAGGCGTCGCAATGCCCGCTGCCGCCAAGCTGATGGCCGACAACAACATGGCCGCAGGATCTGTTGCAGGTTCTGGCAAAGATGGACGTGTCACCAAAGGTGATGTTTTATCGGCTGTTGCCAACCCAGCAGCTGCTGCAGTGATTCCAACCGGTGTTCCCACCAAAGCATTGCCTGCCGTAAGTGGTCCAGCGGTGAATTTGGGCGAACGTCCTGAACAACGTGTGCCGATGACACGCTTGCGCGCTCGTGTGGCAGAGCGTTTGTTGCAATCGCAATCGACCAATGCGATTTTGACGACGTTCAACGAAATCAATATGGCGCCTGTGATGGAAATGCGCAAGCGCATGCAAGAGCGTTTCGAAAAAGAACATGGCGTTAAGTTGGGCTTTATGAGCTTCTTCGTCAAAGCTGCAGTCCATGCTTTGAAGAAATTCCCTGTATTGAACGCTTCGGTAGACGGCAATGACATCGTCTACCACGGCTACTTCGACATTGGTATTGCTGTGGGTTCACCCCGTGGTTTGGTGGTGCCTATTCTGCGCAATGCCGACCAAATGAGTTTTGCCGATATCGAGAAGAAGATTGCTGAATTTGGCGTGAAAGCGCGTGACGGCAAACTCGGTATTGAAGAGATGACGGGCGGTACTTTCTCTATCTCTAACGGCGGTACTTTTGGTTCGATGATGTCGACCCCGATCATCAACCCACCACAGTCTGCGATTTTGGGTGTGCACGCCACCAAAGACCGTGCGATGGTGGAAAACGGCCAAGTGGTGGTGCGCCCCATGAACTACTTTGCAATGTCTTACGACCACCGCATCATCGACGGCCGCGAAGCTGTCTTGGGCTTGGTCGCGATGAAAGAGGCCTTGGAAGATCCAGCGCGTCTCTTGTTCGACATCTAATCAACCGCTTTGAATGCCCCCTTTATTGGGGGCGTTTTTTATCTGAGAGATATGCATCATGAGTAAACAATTCGACGTCGTAGTCATTGGCGGTGGCCCTGGTGGTTACATTGCCGCCATTCGCGCTGCACAACTTGGTTTTCAAGTGGCCTGTATCGATGAATGGAAAAACGCAGAGGGCGGCCCAGCGCCTGGCGGTACCTGTACCAATGTAGGCTGCATTCCTTCCAAAGCATTGTTGCAATCGAGCGAACACTTTGACCACGCCAACCACCACTTTGCAGACCACGGTATTTCAGCCAAAGATGTGAAGATGGATGTAGCCAAAATGCTTGGCCGCAAAGACACCGTGGTCAAACAAAACAACGATGGCATTTTGTATTTGTTCAAAAAGAACAAAATTACTTTTTTTCATGGACGTGGAACCTTTGCCAATGCGATTGATGGTGGCTTTGAAGTCAAAGTTACGGGCAAGGCAGAAGAATCGATCGTAGGTAAACAAGTCATCATCGCTACCGGCTCAAACGCCCGCGCGTTGCCCGGCACACCATTTGACGAAGTCCATATCTTGTCTAACGACGGCGCATTGCGCATGGGTAGCGTTCCCAAAAAACTCGCCCTGATTGGTTCGGGCGTCATTGGCTTAGAAATGGGCTCGGTCTGGCGTCGCTTAGGTGCAGAGGTCACAATTTTGGAAGGTCTTCCCACTTTCTTGGGTGCGGTAGATGAGCAAATCGCCAAAGAAGCTAAAAAAGCGTTTGACAAGCAAGGTTTGAAGATTGAACTCGGTGTCAAAGTGGGTGAAATCAGCAACGGTAAAAAAGGCGTATCGATTGCTTATACCAACGCCAAAGGGGAAGCGCAGACATTGGATGCAGACAAACTCATCGTGTCGATTGGCCGCGTACCCAACACCATTGGCTTAGGTGCTGAAGCGATTGGCCTGCAACTAGACGAGCGTGGCGCCATTGTGGTGGACGGTGACTGCAAAACCAATGTGCCCGGTGTGTGGGCCGTGGGTGATGTGGTGCGCGGCCCTATGCTTGCGCACAAAGCAGAAGAAGAGGGCGTTGCAGTGGCAGAGCGTATCGCTGGGCAACACGGCCACGTTAACTTCAACACCATTCCTTGGGTGATTTACACCAGTCCTGAAATCGCGTGGGTTGGCCGCACGGAACAACAACTCAAAGCCGATGGCGTGGCTTACAAAGCGGGAACCTTCCCCTTCTTGGCCAACGGTCGCGCACGCGCTTTAGGCGATACCACTGGTATGGTGAAGTTTTTAGCAGATGCCACTACGGATGAAATTTTGGGCGTGCATATTGTGGGCCCCATGGCTAGCGAGTTGATTTCAGAGGCCGTCGTGGCGATGGAATTCAAAGCATCTGCAGAAGATATCGCGCGTATTTGCCATGCACATCCTTCGTTATCTGAGGCCACAAAAGAAGCGGCGTTAGCTGTTGATAAGCGTACTTTGAATTTCTAGGGCTTGTGTCTATCTGAGATGTCGGTTTATCTAAATTACCAAAAGGAAATTAAAGCTAGAGGTTTTACAAGCGACCCTGCACAACTTCGAGCCATTGATGCGCTGGAGAGGTGTGCCAGCGAATGGTCTTATTACAAAGAAAAGCGTTCAAACTCCCTCAAAAAAATTATCAACCATCCTGATATTCCTAAAGGTGTTTATCTGTATGGTGGTGTAGGTAGGGGAAAGAGTTTTTTAATGGACTGTTTTTATGAAGCTGTCCCCTTGGTACGTAAAACCCGACTCCATTTTCATGAATTCATGCGCGAAGTGCATAGAGAGCTTCGTGAATTACAAGGCAATGCCGACCCTTTAGATATTTTGGGTGAACAAATGTCCAAGCAATTCAAATTGATTTGTTTTGACGAATTTCATATCGCTGACATCACCGATGCCATGATTTTGTACAGGTTGCTGGATTCACTTTTCAAACACGGCGTCGGCTTTATTACAACTTCTAACTTCAAACCAGATGATCTTTACCCTGGGGGTATGCATCGCGACCGAATCTTTCCAGCCATTGAACTCCTCAACAACAAGCTTGAAGTCATCAATGTAGACAACGGAACTGACTATCGTCGTCAAACCCTAGAGATGGTGGATTTATTTCATTGCCCTGCTGGCCCGCAGGCGGATTTGGCAATGACCGAAGCGTTTAATCGATTGGCGGAATGCCAAGACCAAGAAGCGATTTTGCAAATTGAATCCCGGCAAATCAAAGCGCGTCGGCGCGCTGGTGGCGTCGTTTGGTTTGATTTCAAAGATATTTGTGGAGGGCCTCGTTCACAAAACGATTACTTAGAAATTGCCACACAGTTTCACACGGTTTTTCTAAGTGATGTGCCTTATATGCCCGTCAATAAAGCTTCTGAAGCAAGACGCTTTACATGGTTAGTAGATGTTCTGTACGATCGGCATGTGAAATTCATTTTGTCAGCCGATGTGCCTCCTGCAGAACTCTACACAGAAGGCCCACTAGCGCACGAGTTCGTTCGAACTGTATCGCGCTTGCACGAAATGCAATCCGCTGAATTTTTAGCCTTGGGTAAACGCGTAGTAAACACTGCATTGACATGAGATTTTCAAAGCTTTTCGCTGTCTTAGTTTTTTTCTACTTATCTGTGGCGTACTCGGCTTTCGGGCAAATACTGTCCTCTTCTGATATTCCATCCGATGAAGACAGGCTTGCGGAGAGCTTGCGGTTAGAAAAAATGCGTGATGAGATGGAAGCGACTTATCAAAAAGCCATGCGTGATTGCTACCAACGCTTTGATGTGGTTGGTTGCCAACTGAAAGCACGTGATAAACGTTTAGAGACCCTTGTAGTTTTACGAAAAGAAGAAAACAAGTTCAATACGCTTGAGCGTCAAATCAAGGCTTTCGAATCGATTCAGCGTACGGCTGAAAAAACCAGCGACGAACAACTCCAAGATGCAGCCAACCAACGCCAAGAGGCTATGCAAGCTGCTAAAGACAGGCTCGAGAGAACAGAGCAAAAGAAAAAAGACTACGCTGATCAAGGCAAAAACCGTCCCAATTACGATGCTAAACAACGAGAAGCTGATCAGCACCGCGCAGATACTGAAAGACGTGTTCGAGAGCGAACCAATGCACCAGCCGATCCTTTGCCCTCTCCAGTGCGTGGCAAATAATTCGCTTTTCTTGATTCCCCCCCAAGACCCCTGACCACTGATGCATACGGATAAACCTTTGGGTTTGCGCGAACGGGTATTGGAAGCGTTTTTATCTGGCAGTTTATTGTCCGAGGCAACGCAGCAATTCCAACCACGATCGGGTCAAACTGCTATGGCTTTAGCGGTGACTGATGTGATCAGTCAAGGCGGCAGTTTGGTGGTGGAGGCAGGTACCGGGGTTGGTAAAACTTTCGCCTATTTAGTGCCTGCTTTGTTGAGCGGCGAGCGTGTTTTATTGTCAACCGCTACCAAAGCCTTGCAAGACCAATTGTTTTCGCGTGACTTGCCGCGTTTGATCAATGCTTTTCATTTGCCTGCCCGTTTAGCCTTACTCAAAGGCAGAAGTAATTATTTGTGTATCCACCGTTTGCAAATGGCGCGCCAAGAGGCAGTTTTACCTGAGCGCCATTTGGTGCACCTTTTAGCGAAAGTCGAAAAATGGGCTTTAACGACGCGCTCCGGTGATTTAGCGGAATTACCCGGACTTGACGAGCGCTCTGCATTGATTCCATGGATCACCTCAAATCGCGAAAATTGTCTTGGCGCTCCATGCCCTGCATTCAAGTCCTGCCATGTTAATAATGCCCGAAGGCAAGCCCTCGCTGCTGATGTGGTGGTGATCAACCACCATTTATTTTTTGCCGATCTGGCAGTGCGTGAGTCGGGCATGGCCGAGTTATTACCTAGTGTGCGGGTGGTGGTGTTCGATGAGGCGCACCAACTCAATGAAACAGGTGTGAATTTTTTAGGGCAACAACTCAGTTCGTCGCAGTTATTAGATTTAAGCCGTGATGTATTGGCCACCGGTTTACAACTTGCGCGTGGTCTGGCGGATTGGCAAGGCTTGGCTGCACTTCTGGAAAAAAGTGCGCGCGATTTACGCTTGCTCATGGGACCACGACCTACAACTGCCAAACTTCGTTGGACGCAGTTATCTCCCGAAGGCATCGATCCCGATGCGTGGCAGCATGCATTGCGCGATATTTACCAAGCGGCTGAAACAATTGTCCAATCACTCGAGATGGTGGTCGAAGTTGCTCCTGATTTTTTACGTTTGCAAGAGCGTATGGACGATGTGATGCAACGTGTTTCGCTTTTTGCAGCAACTGCTCAGTTGCAAACTGTTCGTTGGTTAGACATATCTGCTTCGCAAATTCGATTAATGCAAGCCCCTTTAGATATTGCAGACACAGTAAGAGAGCGCATTCTGAAGCAAGCTGTGGTGGCTTCCCAAACTGCTACAAACGAATCCATACAAAGTGAAGATGAACAGTTTGCAACATCACCATGGCCGGATGTGACAGATGCCCAATCCCGTGCATGGATTTTTACCTCCGCGACCTTGGGCGATGAACCGCAATTGCGTTGGTTTACAGAGCCATGTGGATTGGAATCTGCGCAGGTACTTCGGGTCGAGAGCCCTTTCGACTACCCCCATCAAGCAGCGATATACGTGCCCCGAACGATGGTGCGCCCCAATGACCCTGCACACAGTGGCCAAGTTGCAAAGTTAGCCAGCGATGCCGCACGAATATTGGGGGGTAAGACACTGGTTTTAACTACTACCTTGCGCGCTCTGCGCGCAATTGGGGAGTCGATGAAACAACAACTCGAGGGAGCAGGCATCGATGTTTTGGTGCAAGGTGAATGGCCCAAGCGCCAATTGATGGCTCGTTTTCAGCAAACCGATGCAGAGCTAGGCGGTTGTGTTTTGGTCGCTTCCGCAACTTTTTGGGAAGGATTTGATGTCCCAGGAGACGCTTTGCAATTAGTGGTTATTGACAAACTGCCATTTCCCCCACCGAACGATCCAATCGTAGAAGCCCGCGGCAAACGCCTTGAGGCACAAGGCAGAAGTCCGTTCAATGACTTTTTTGTACCAGAAGCAGCCATTGCGCTCAAACAGGGCGCAGGACGGTTGATCCGTCGCGAGACCGATAGGGGTGTTTTAGTGGTGTGCGATAACCGCCTTGTTACAACTGGTTACGGCAAGCGGTTGCTTTCGGCAATGCCACCTATGCGCCAACTGCAATCGCATGATGAATTGGAGTCTAGTCTTGCGTCCCTGGTTACCAAGGCTTCCACCAAGGATTTTTAGTTTTATGGCGCTCAGGGTAGAGCAATTTGCTATCAGGGTAGGTGCTGTCTAAAACGCGACGGGTGTCGTTGCGCAATTGTTCTAACCCTAATTTGTCATAGCACTGGTACATCAAAAACAAGGCTTCCTCGACAGCTGGCACATCGCGGTACTCCTGAACTGCAGCTTGGGCGCGATTAAGAGCGGCAACATAGGCTCCACGTTTGAAGTAATAGCGCGCTACATAGACGTCAGAACGTGCTAATGAATTTTTGATAAACGCCATTCGCATCTTGGCATCGGAGGCGTATTTTGAATTTGGAAAACGAAGTGTTAACTCACGGAATGCCTCAAAGGATTCTTTAGCTTGCTTGGGATCGCGTTCTGCCACATCTTCACCGGTAACAGAGGAAAATAAACCCAGGTCTTCACTGAAATTGACCAAACCCTTGAGATAGAGCGCATAGTCCATTGCAGGGCTTGCTGGATGCAACTTCATGAATCGGTCGAGTGTTGCCACCGCTTGGACCGGCTCTTTGGTTTTATATTGCGCCCAAGCTTTGTCAAGCTGGGCTTGCTGGGCGATTGCAGTGCCGGCTGCGCGACCCTCCAGTTTTTCGTAATAGCCAATGGCTTTGTCGTAGGCACCAGCGGCAAGCTCGTCTTTAGCTTCTTGGTAGAGCTTATCGACAGACCAAGATTTGGTGAGATCGTTCTCAATGGCGCACGCACCTAAAAGAATCGCACCCACCACGCTGACACATCGTGCTAGAGCCGATAATTTATAACTTATCACCACAGGCCATCCTCTTGAAGCAAATTCAACCCATTCTATCGGCTCCAATACTGCCTACTACCCCGCTTGCGCAGTTGGATGCATTGTCTGATGACATCGTTGATTTAGCCGAAGGCCCTGAAATAGAGCAACGCGATTTGGTGATTCCGAATTCAATGCATGGCGAGCGCTTGGACCGTGCTTTGGCACAGTTATTACCTGAATTTTCGCGTAGTTACGCACAACAACTTTTAGCTGAAGGCTGCGTTAACTGTGTAATGCCTTCAGCAAGGTTAATCCACAAACCATCTATCAAGGTCCGTTCTGGCGAGCAGTACCAAGTTGTTTTGCGGCCTACGCCGCAAAGCCAAGCCTTTAAGCCAGAAGAGATTGCACTGGATGTTGTCTACGAAGACGCAGACCTTCGGGTACTGAGCAAACCAGCAGGCTTGGTTGTGCATCCTGCTCCAGGTAACTGGAACGGAACTTTGCTCAATGGCTTGTTAGCCTTGGACTCGCAAGCCGTAATGTTGCCCCGCGCTGGTATCGTGCATCGATTAGACAAAGATACCAGCGGCTTGATGGTGGTGGCACGTACCCGAAAAGCCATGGACGCTTTGGTCGCCATGATTGCTGAGCGAGATGTACATCGGGAATATTTGGCAGTGGCCTACCGCAAATGGAACTCCACTAATTTGCTGCGCGAAGTCGAAGCGGCTATTGGACGCGACTACCGTAACCGCTTGCGCATGGCGGTTGTTGATCTCGAGCGTTTGCCTGGCAAACCAGCCCACACTTCCTTTGAGTGCCTGAGTTCGCAAGAAGAGGCTTGCTTGGTGCGTTGCGTCTTGCACACTGGGCGTACCCACCAAATTCGTGTGCACATGGCCCATATTGGCCATCCTTTGTTGGGTGACGCCGTGTATGCGGGGCCAATGCAGCTGGGCATCAACAGACAGGCCCTGCATGCGTATCGGCTCAGGTTTATCCACCCCATCTCTGGCAAGCCTTTGGAGTTTGAGGCGCCTGTCCCTTTAGATATACGCGAGTTACTGAAACATTTGGGCTTAGAAGCGGGCTTGGCCAAGACGTGACGCAAGCATTTTTCATGGCTTTGGCTGAGCCTTTCATAAGCCCCAGGGCGGTTATACGCCTCGGTTAGAATGCCCCCTCGCGCTTGTGAAAGCGCTGAGCCTACATGCTCTGCCCTAGATTAACCCCGGAAACTTCACAATGAACACCGCGGATGCCAAGCGTGTCCTAGAGACCGCATTGATTTGCTCTCACCAACCCATTCAGCCGCGCGAGTTATGCGTGTTGTTCGATGACGCCTTGGGCGTCGACACCATTAAAACCTTGCTCGAAGAGTTGCAACTCGAATGGTCCCAACGCGGGGTCGAATTGGTACAAGTTGCTTCGGGTTGGCGCTTTCAAAGTCGCCCGGAGATGCGTCCTTTTTTGGACCGACTTAACCCCGAAAAGCCTCCTAAATACACTCGCGCAGCAATGGAAACCTTGGCCATCATTGCCTACCGCCAACCAGTCACGCGTGGTGATTTAGAAGATATTCGTGGCGTCACCATCAATTCGCTGGTTCTCAAGCAACTTGAAGACCGTGGCTGGGTTGAAGTCATCGGCCACCGCGAAACCGTTGGCCGACCCGCCTTGTTTGCGACTACCCGTCAATTTTTAGATGACCTTGGTTTGGCTTCTCTTGACCAATTGCCTGTGTATGACAACGCGCAGGCGCAAGCCAATGCATTTGCACAGTTAGATGCCCAAGTCGAGAGTGCGCAACTTTCTATCGAGGACGCTTCCAACGATGAAAGCGCATTGGTAGAGAACGATCAAAAGTTCAATGACGCCTGATCCCAAAGATCTTCCTTTGGTCCCAGCAGACGAAGAAGAAGTCTCCCGCATTGAGTTCTCCGACGTCGTTTCTGGCCAGTTCGATGCGGAGTTGGCCAAAGAAGACGCAGCGCCACTCAAGCGCGTACTCTTGCCCCAAGCAGAATCTCCGAAATTGCATAAGGTCTTGGCCCAATCGGGTATGGGTTCTCGCATTGAGATGGAGCGCCTGATCGCCGATGGCCATGTATCCGTCAACCAAGAGCCCGCGCACGTGGGGCAACGGGTGCAGTTTGGGGACCAAATCAAGGTCAACGGCAAATTGGTCAAGGTGCGTATTGCGCCTCCTGCGCCCCGAGTTATTGCCTATCACAAGCCAGCGGGTGAAGTGGTCACGCATGACGATCCACAAAACCGTCCCACCGTATTTCGCCGTTTACCGCGCCTCTACCAAGGCAAGTGGCAATCAGTAGGGCGTCTCGACTTGAACACCGAAGGCCTGTTGCTCTTGACTAGTTCCGGCGAATTGGCCAACCAACTCATGCACCCCCGTTTTGGCTTGGAGCGGGAGTATGCAGTGCGTTCCTTGGGCAAACTTAGCAATGAACAAAAACAAAGCCTGCTCGACGGAATTACCTTGGAAGACGGTCTAGCGCAATTTGGCTCGATCGAAGAGGGCGGTGGCGAAGGTTCGAATTGCTGGTACCGGGTAACGATTTCTGAGGGACGTAACCGCGAAGTGCGCCGTATGTTTGAGGCAGTGGGTCACGCGGTCAGCCGTTTGATTCGCATCCGCTATGGCGCCATGGTCTTGCCGCGCGGCCTCAAACGCGGGGCTTTTGTAGAACTCAGGGAGCACGATATCCGCGCCTTGATGCAAGCTGCCGGTGCTAAAGCGCCCCTCCAAAGTGGTCCCAGTCGCGATAACCGCACCGAACGCGCAAACAGTCGTCGCCGCGGAAATAGCGTTGGCCCTCGTCCTTCACTGCCGCGTCCGCCAGAAGAGCGTTCCAGCGGGCCAGAGCGATTGGTGCGTGCACGACCCTCCAAGGGTTTGCCAGATCCTTTAAAGACTTCGGTGGGCTATATCGGTGCTGAAAGCTTAGTTGTCGAACGACAAAGAAAAAAAGCAGGTGAAAAAGCATTCAGGGCTGGTTTGGTCGGCAAACCAAAGTCCCGTAAATCCTAGGGCAAACCCCTTATGCGGGTTAAAATAGCGGGCTTGGACAAAGACGCTAAAAATTTCATCCAAAAGTTCCCATAAAACCCTCACAGGAAAAGACCCGCATGAGCACCCAACGTACCCTCTCCATCATCAAACCTGACGCTGTCGCTAAAAACGTGATCGGCCAGATTTATGCCCGTTTTGAAGCCGCTGGCCTCAAAATCGCTGCTGCCCGCATGGCCCATTTGTCACGTGGCGAAGCCGAGGCTTTTTACGCCGTGCACAAAGAGCGTCCTTTCTTCAAAGATTTGGTCGAATTCATGATCTCTGGCCCAGTCATGATCACCGTGCTAGAAGGTGAAAACGCTATCCTCAAAAACCGCGACTTGATGGGCGCTACCGATCCCAAGAAGGCTGCTGCCGGCACTATCCGCGCTGATTTTGCTGACAGCATTGACGCCAATGCCGTCCACGGCTCTGACGCGCCTGAAACAGCGGCAGTTGAAATCGCGTTCTTCTTCGCAGGAATGAACGTTTACTAAAAGCCAATAGGCGGCGCCTAAGCCCCGCTTGCGCTTGCAACCCCATGACGGCCAACCTGCTTGACTTTGATCTCGACGGTTTGGCCGTTTTTTGTGAGCAACTCGGAGAGAAACGCTTTCGCGCCACCCAGCTCTTTCGTTGGATCCACCAAAAAGGTGCCCAAGACTTTGACGCCATGTCAGACTTGGCCAAAAGCCTGCGCGAAAAGCTCAAAACCTCAGCGCATATTGCCCCCCTCAAACCCCTCTCGCGACATGACTCAGCTGACGGCACCGTCAAATGGCTGTTCGATGTCGGGGCTGGAGATGCGGTAGAGACCGTTTTTATTCCGAGTGAAGAACGCGGCACGCTGTGCATTTCTTCGCAAGCCGGCTGTGCTGTTGGTTGCCGGTTTTGCTCGACCGGCCATCAAGGCTTTAGCCGCAACTTGAGCAGCGGAGAGATCTTGTCGCAACTCTGGTTTGCGGAGCACACTTTGCGGCGCGAATTCAACACCGATGAGCGTGTGATTTCCAATGTGGTGATGATGGGCATGGGCGAGCCCTTGCAAAACTACAGCGCCTTGGTGCCTGCATTGCGCGCGATGTTGGATGACCACGGCTATGGGCTATCGCGTCGTCGCGTTACCGTTTCCACCTCTGGCGTGGTTCCCATGATTGACCGTTTGGGCGAAGACTGCCCGGTGGCATTGGCTGTATCTCTGCATGCGCCATCAGATGCCTTGCGTGACCAACTGGTTCCGCTCAACCAAAAATACCCCATCGCCGAACTGATGGATGCTTGCCGTCGTTATTTGGCCCATGCGCCCCGCGATTTCATCACCTTCGAATACTGCATGTTGGAGGGTGTGAACGACCAACCCGAGCACGCCCAAGCGCTGATCGATTTGGTGCAGTCGCCGCGCGACCCAAACAAACGCATTCACGCCAAGTTCAATTTGATTCCGTTCAACCCGTTTCCCGAGTCAGGTTTGACCCGTTCGAACGCTGCAACGGTTAGTGCCTTTGCGGATGTTTTGAGCAAGGCAGGCATAGTTACCACGGTGCGTAAAACCCGCGGCGACGATATCGACGCAGCTTGCGGACAACTTGCGGGCGACGTGAAAGACCGCACCCAAGTGCAAAGCCGTATGGCCAAGCAAAAGGTTATTCCCTTAACGCAGGTGAGCCCATGAAACCTGCCACCCACGATTTGAAAGCTGGTTTAGTTTGGTTACGACTCGCCTTAACAGTATTAGCTAGTTGTTTGTTGGTTTTGCAAATGCAGGCTTGCAGCAGTCGCGCTATTTCCCAAGCCGAGGTCGATCAATTAACGCAACCTGAACCGGATTCAGTGCGCTTACGCGCTATTCGCCGGATCACTTTGGCGAGTGCTTATTTCTCTCAAGAACAAATGGATGCGGCGATGCAAGAGACCCGTGCCGCACTGCAGATAGATCCTGACTTTGCGCAAGCCTACAGCCTCTTGGGATTGATTCACCAAAGGGCTAACAACCTAGAGCTAGCGCAGCAAAGCTTTGACACAGCGCTGCGTTTAGGTGCGCGGGTCTCGACTTCTGGAGATGAAATGGGCGCCGTACTGCACAACTACGGCTGGTATTTGTGTCAGCAAGCCAAGTACGCTGCAGCCCAGTACCAATTCGCCATGGCACTATCGCAACCTGGATACCGACAATTAGGTCAAACATGGCTGGTCAATGGGGTTTGCCAGGTTCGCTCCAAGCAAGCTGTGCAGGCCCGCAATAGTTTCGAAAAAGCCCTCAGCTTTTCGCCTAATGACCCCACTGCACGTTATGAATTGGCTTTGCTAGATTGGCAAGATGGGAATGCTTTCCAAGCCCGACAAATGCTTGGCAACATCAATAGTAGCGCCCAAGCAACCCCCGCTAGTTTGTGGCTTGGTGTTTTGTTGGCGCGTGCTCTCAAGAGCGATACAGAGCTCAATAACCTTGGAGAACGTCTGGCGCAAAGGTTTCCAAATTCTCAACAAGCTGCCGCATGGCTTGCGCGAAAATTCGATGACAAATGACTGAAGCACACAACTCTGACCCCACCATCACTGCAGGCGAATTACTGCGTGACTATAGGCTTGGCCAAAACGTATCTTTGAACGATTTGGCTAAAGTCTTGCGCGTTTCAGAGGCCAAATTGCAGTACCTTGAAGAAAACCGATGGGAACTGCTGCACGACACCATGTTTGTGCGCTCTCTTTCCTTAGCGGTATGCCGTCAACTTGGTACGGATGCCAACCCAGTCTTGGCTTTATTGCCCGTTCACGATCAATCCAAAATTGGTGGACTAAGCACCAAAGGACTCAACGCACCGTTGTCGCGCCCCTCTCTCTTACCAAAACAGAGTTTGGTGAACTTAACAGTCTTTTTTACTCCCATGCGTTGGGCTGCTTTGGGGTTTTTTATCCTGGCCTTGGCCTTGGCTGTTTGGCCTGAGGTGCAACATTGGATTGTTTACAAAGACAATCCGGAATCTGCTGGCGTGAATGCGATCCCAGCAACCCTTCCAGCCGAGTCGAACGAAGGTCGCGAGCTCAATATTGTGCTCACTCCCGTTCAATCAGCTGCGATTGCGGCCTCGGCGACTTACGTTGCCAACCCGCAAGCGCCTGCAAGTGAAATAGTCACGAATCTACCCCTCACCGTGCCTGCTGGGGTGACCCATGGCAGGTAATAACCCATGACCCTTAACGCGGAGATACTGGATGGACGTTAAACCGATTGCATTTGCCGTGCCTAGTGTTCGCAACACCTTGCAAGCCCGCGTCGCTTGGGGCGATCATGTTGTCACCGTGGGCGGTGACGCTCCCGTACGCGTGCAGTCCATGACCAATACCGATACCGAAGACGCCATTGGCACGGCCATTCAAGTCAAAGAACTGGCCATGGCTGGGTCGGAATTGGTTCGCATTACCGTCAACACGCCCGAGGCTGCCCAAGCCGTGCCGCATATCCGTGAACAGTTGGACCGCATGGACGTCCATGTTCCGCTCATTGGCGATTTTCATTACAACGGCCACCGGTTGTTGACCGACTATCCAGCATGCGCCAAGGCCTTGTCTAAATACCGCATCAACCCCGGTAATGTGGGCAAAGGCGACAAACACGACAAACAGTTTGGCCAGATGATCGAGGCGGCTATCCGCTACGACAAAGCCGTGCGCATTGGCGTGAACTGGGGCAGCATGGACCAAGAGTTGCTCGCGAGCTTGATGGATGCCAATGCCAAAAGGCCGCAGCCCTTCGAAGCCAAGCAAGTGATGTACGAGGCTTTGATCACATCGGCAGTGGACTCCGCCAAGTTGGCTGAAAGAATGGGTTTAGCACCACAACAAATTTTGTTGAGCTGCAAGGTGAGCAGCGTGCAAGATTTGATCGCGGTCTACCGCGAATTGGCCAAGCGTTGTAACTACGCATTGCATTTAGGTTTGACCGAGGCGGGCATGGGTGTGCGGGGCACTGTGGCTTCGGCTACTGCCTTATCAATCCTTTTGCAAGAAGGCATTGGCGACACTATCCGCGTCTCGCTCACGCCTGAACCTGGCGAGTCACGCACCCAAGAGGTGGTCATTGCCGCTGAAATTTTGCAAGCCTTGGGCATGCGCAGTTTTGTGCCTAGCGTTACCGCTTGTCCAGGGTGTGGTCGCACGACTAGCACCACCTTCCAAGAGATGGCCAAGTCGATTGATGATTATTTGCGTGGGCAAATGCCTGTATGGAAATCGAAATACCCCGGCGTGGAAGGCCTCAAGGTGGCGGTGATGGGTTGTATCGTCAACGGGCCCGGCGAGAGCAAGCATGCGGACATCGGTATCAGCCTCCCTGGTAGCGGCGAGGCGCCAGCAGCTCCGGTGTTTATTGACGGCGAAAAAGCCATGACTTTGCGCGGCGAACACATCGCCCAAGAGTTCCACCAAATTGTTGAAAACTATATTGAAAAGCGCTTCGGCTGATAGGCATTAGGGATGGACGCAGACAAAACTTCGCAATCGCAAGCCCCTCAGGCGCCGGCTAAAACCGCTAAGCCAGCGGCTTTGCATGCTGTCAAAGGCATGAATGACTTGCTGCCGCCCGCGTCAGCCCAATGGGAGTGGCTAGAGGACAAAGTGCGCGACCTCATGCAGCGGTTCGCTTATCGTAATTTGCGTACGCCCATCGTCGAACCCACGGCTTTGTTTGTGCGCGGCTTGGGCGAAGTGACCGACATCGTCGAAAAGGAGATGTACTCCTTCGAAGACCGCTTGAATGGCGAGCACCTCACCTTGCGTCCAGAAGCTACGGCTGGCGTGGTGCGCGCCGTGGTTGAACACAATATGTTGTACGAAGGCCCTAAGCGCCTCTATTACATGGGTCCGATGTTTCGCCATGAGCGTCCACAGCGGGGTCGTTATCGCCAGTTCCACCAAATTGGTGCTGAAGCCTTAGGCTTTGCTGGGCCAGAGGTAGATGCCGAATTGATCGTGCTAGCCCAATCGCTTTGGCAAGAGCTTGGTCTTCGCGATGTACGTTTGGAGCTCAATAGCCTAGGCCAACCACCCGAGCGTTTGGCGCATCGCCAAGCCTTGATTGCTTATTTAGAGCAGCACATCGATGTGCTCGACGAAGAAGCCAAACGCCGTTTGCACACCAACCCCTTGCGCATTTTGGACACCAAAAACCCCGCCATGCAAGCCGTGGCTGAAGGCGCGCCCAAGTTGATGGACTTTTTGGGCGAAGCGTCGCTCGTGCACTTCAACACCTTGCGTGCTTTGTTAGATGCAAGCGGCGTGTCCTACACCATCAACCCGCGCTTGGTGCGTGGCATGGACTATTACAACCTCACCGTGTTTGAGTTTGTGACACAAAGCTTGGGCTCCCAAGGCACGATTTGCGGCGGTGGCCGTTATGACTATTTGATCGAACAAATTGGCGGTAAGCCAGCCCCTGCCGTAGGTTGGGCTTTAGGTGTCGAGCGTGTGTTGGAGTTGCTGAAAGAGCAAGACTTGTTGCCCACAGCAAACCAAGCCGATGTCTATGCCATCGTGCCCGATGCGTCTGCCATGCCTGTAGTGTTCGAAGCCTTGCACGCTCTGCGCAGCCAGGGTGTGTCGGTGCAGATGCATGCGGGTGCTGGCGAGGGACTTGGCAGCATGAAGTCACAGTTCAAAAAAGCAGATGCCAGTGGTGCGCGCTATGCCTTGATTTTTGGTGCTGACGAACTCGCCAGACAAGAGGTAACTTGGAAGTCCTTGCGCGACGGCCAAGGCCAGCAAGAATCAACACCTCTGAGCAGCTTGGCTTCTTTTGTCTCCAAGCGTCTCGCAGAAGGCGCACGCCTACAATCTGCCTGAATTTATAACGATAGACACCCATGGCAACGCATCTAGACCTCGAAGAACAAGAACAACTTGACGAACTCAAACACTTTTGGAAGCGTTGGGGCAATCTGATCACCTGGTTGGTGATCGGCATTCTCAGCAGCTACGCGGGTTGGATGGGTTGGCAAGCTTGGGCATCGAAACAATCTGCACAATCTGCGGCTTTGTTTGACACTGTCGAGCGCGCTGCTGTCTCTGGTGACTTGGCGCTTTTTGAGCGTTCAGTGGGGGATATCAAAAGTAAGTTTGGCTCCACTACCTATGCCCATCAGGCTGCTTTTTTAGCATCACGCATTTTTCAAGAAAAATCTCGTCCTAAAGAGGCTAAAGAGCAATTGCAGTGGGTGATCGACCAAGCTTCCGACGAGGGCTACCAAGCGCTCGCGCGATTGCGTTTATCGAGTTTGCTCATCGAAGATAAAGAATTCGATGCTGCTCGCAAATTGCTTACTGCCAAAACACCCAGCGCTTTTGAGCCCCTGACAGCAGACCGTTTGGGGGATCTTGAAATGCTGACCAATCAACCTGCTCAGGCTATCAAGCAATACCAACTCGCATGGAAAGCCATGGAACCCAATGCCCAATACCGTCGCTTGATTGCTTTCAAGCTAGCCGCTTTGGGCGCTGATCCAGAGGCAAGCAACAATGCGCCAGCCTCCAAGCCAACACAGGATGCCTCTCAGTGAAGGTTTTTGTAACTATGCGTTTTGGGCAATTAATTTGTTTGGGAGTTTTGGTCTTCCTAGCTGCTTGTTCAGCCTCACGTCCAAAACCAGTTGAAATTCCGCCTATTGCCGTTTTACAAGAAGTCCGTACCGCTTGGACTGCGCAAATTGGCAAGGTCCATTTCCCTTTATCAATTGCCACGCGCAACGACCGTATTGCTGTGGCTAGCAGTGACGGCACGGTTGCAATGCTCAACGCGAAATCTGGCAAAGATATTTGGCGCTCTACATTGCCTAAAACGACAGTCAGTGCTGGCGTGGGTAGTGATGGACTACAAGTTGCCCTAGTCACACGTGACAACCAATTGGTTGTCATGCAGGACGCCAAAGTGCAATGGCGTCAAACCTTGCCAGCGCAATCCTTCACTGCGCCTTTGGTGGCGGGACAAAGGGTATTTGTATTGACGGCAGACCGCTCTGTTTTAGCCTTTGATGGTTCTACTGGGCAAAGGCTATGGACCCAACAACGCCTAGGTGAGCCACTGGTCCTAAAGCAAGCTGGTGTTTTAGTCGCATTTAAAAATACCTTGTTAGTCGGCCTCTCTGGTCGATTAGTTGGTTTAGATCCCACCAATGGCTTGGTTGTTTGGGAGTCAGCTATTGCCACCCCACGCGGAACCAACGACATGGAACGTTTGGTAGATCTGGTGGGCCCTTCTGAGCGCGAGGGTGACATGGTATGTGTACGCGCATTTCAGTCGCAAGTTGGTTGCGTGAATGCCCAAAAGGGGCAAGGAATGTGGACCAGACCTTCTGTTGGAGACAAAGGTTTGAGTGGCAACCTCAACCTAGTCATAGCGCCCCAAGCCAACGGTGTAGTTCAAGCCTTGCGGCGCGAAGATGGTGAGCGCGTATGGGAAACAGAAAGATTGAAATACCGACAGTTAAGCGCACCCTTGGTTACCCCAAAGGGCATACTGATGGCCGATGGCGGAGGTTGGGTTTATGTGTTGTCTCTAGCAGATGGAGCTTTGCTCAACCGATTAAAAATTGGCACCGAAGAATTGGCTGCTGCCCCTACGCTTGCCCAAGATGTATCTGTATTGGTGAGCCGCGAAGGCCGTGTCACTGGTTTGCTTCTGCCTTGATGCTCTGGCTGAGGATTGACAAGTGAAACCCGTATTGGCCTTAGTGGGCCGCCCCAATGTTGGTAAATCTACTTTATTTAATCGTTTAACCAAAACCCGCGACGCCATCGTTGCTGACTTTGCGGGATTGACCCGTGACCGCCATTACGGCAACGCCAAATTCGGCAAGCAAGAATTCATCGTGATTGATACTGGCGGGTTTGAACCCGATGCGTTGGATGGTATTTACAAGGAAATGGCGCGCCAGACCCAACAAGCGGTGGCTGAAGCAGATGTTGTGGTTTTTGTGGTCGATGCACGTGCGGGAATTAGTGCGCAGGACCACGATATTGCCAACTACTTACGCCGACTTGGAAAAATTACACTTTTGGTGGCTAACAAGGCTGAAGGGATGCAAGAGGGTGCGCAGCTTGTTGAGTTTTATGAACTCGGGCTTGGCGATGTCTTGCCTGTTTCTGCCTCGCACGGGCAGGGCATTCGCAGTATGGTCGAGTTGGCACTTGAACCTCTGCATCTGGAAGTCCCTGAGGAAGATAAAGATACCGTAGCGGACGGCACTATCAAACTTGCGGTAGCTGGACGACCGAATGTGGGCAAGTCCACCTTGATCAATGCTTGGTTGGGCGAAGAGCGCTTGGTCGCTTTTGATATGCCAGGTACTACGCGGGACGCCATCAGCGTGCCTTTTGAGCGTCATGGCCAGAAATTTGAGTTGATTGATACAGCTGGCATTCGCAGGAAGGGCAAAGTGTTTGAGGCGATAGAAAAATTTTCTGTGGTCAAAACCTTACAAGCCATTGAATCCTCCCATGTTGTCCTACTCTTGCTCGACGCAACGCAAGGAATAACTGACCAAGACGCACACATTGCAGGTTATGTCGTGGAGAGTGGAAGGGCAGTGGTAGTCGCTATCAATAAATGGGATGCCGTTGACAAATACGAGCGTGAATTATTGATGCGGTCTATTGAAACGCGTTTGGCATTTTTAAAATTTGCCTCACTGCATTTCATCTCTGCCAAGAAAAGACAAGGACTTGGGCCTGTGTGGGGGGCAATTACCAACGCCTACAAGGCTGCGATGTGCAAAATGTCTACCCCCGTGCTGACACGTTTGTTGCTAGAGGCAATCGAGTTCCAATCGCCTAAACGCGCTGGAATGTTTCGCCCCAAAATGCGCTACGCGCATCAAGGCGGCATGAATCCACCCATCATCGTGGTGCACGGTAATTCGCTAGAGCATGTAACTGATGCTTACAAGCGTTATCTGGAGGGACGTTTTCGTAAAGCCTTCTCCCTTGAAGGAACGCCCTTGCGCGTTGAGATGAAGACTTCGCATAATCCTTACAACGATAAAGACAATTAGGGAATAGGGTGGATTGCCATCTGTGGTATCGTGACAACTCTTTTTTTAACCTTTGAACACGGAGCATATCGTGAATACCGATAACACTAAGAATAAAGGCCAACTTTTGCAAGACCCTTTTTTAAATATTCTGCGACGCGAGCACGTACCGGTTTCTATTTATTTGGTAAATGGCATTAAATTACAAGGCCAAATTGAATCTTTTGACCAATATGTCGTACTTTTGCGCAACACCGTTACGCAAATGGTCTACAAACATGCGATCTCCACTATTGTTCCAGGCCGTGCTGTTAACTTTAACGCGGCCGACGGCACAGGCAGTTCCCCAGAAGTTTGATTGAGACTCTTACGCTAGGTAAGCCGCTGACCATTTTGGTCGGAGTCGACTTCGGCTTGCCCCACTTCGATGGTGATCTGCAAGAGCTAAGCATGCTGGCAGAAACTGCTGGACTTTTGCCCGTTGCACGTTTGGTTTGCAAACGCAGGGCACCTGATGCGGCGTTATTTATCGGCTCAGGTAAAGCAGATGAAATCAAAGAATTACTCCGCATACACGGATCAGCAGAGATCTTATTTGACCAATCCTTGAGTCCCGCACAACAACGAAACCTGGAACGCTATCTCGAGACTCCGGTGAACGACCGAACCTTTCTGATCCTAGAAATATTTTCCCAACGTGCGCGTAGCCATGAGGGTAAGTTGCAAGTTGAACTCGCTCGATTGCAGTACTTGAGCACCCGTTTGGTTCGAAGGTGGTCGCATTTGGAGAGACAAAGCGGCGGAATCGGATTACGTGGAGGGCCTGGCGAGACGCAAATTGAGTTGGATAGGCGAATGATTGGCGACTCCATAAAACGCACCCGCGAGCGGCTTGAAAAAGTCAAACGACAACGCTTCACACAGAGAAGGCAGCGCTTTAGAAGGGATGCTTTCACCATCTCCTTGGTGGGTTACACCAATGCTGGTAAGTCAACGCTCTTTAATGCTTTGGTCAAAGCTCGGGCTTATGCAGCTGATCAATTGTTTGCGACTCTAGACACCACTACGCGACAGCTTTATTTAGGCGATAACCAAGGCGGAGGTCGTTCTGTTTCAATATCTGACACAGTTGGTTTTATTCGTGATTTACCACACGGATTAATCGATGCATTCCAAGCCACCTTGCAAGAAGCAGTTGATGCAAGCCTGCTATTACACGTGGTTGATGCATCCAACGATAACTATTTAGAACAAATGGATGAGGTGCAAAAAGTTTTGCTCGAAATTGGCGCCCATAAAATCCCCCAGGTTTTAATTTTCAATAAATTAGATGCTATGGCTTCGGACAAAAAACCTTTGCAAACGCAAGATGTTTTTTCCCTAGACGGAGTAAATACCCCAAGATTTTTTGTAAGTGCGCAAACTAGTGACGGAATTGCCGCCCTCAGGGCTTATTTAAGTCAAAACCTTGCTGTACCCGCAACTTTTGCTTGAGATTACAAAATAGCTTCTACGTTTAGGCACAATTCATACTTCAGACCAATTAAACCCCATGCGAATGAAATTACAAACAATCCCCAATGCCATTGGAACTTGGCGCTCCAAAATTTTGGGCGTTTTCAATCTTAATGATGGACGCTGGGGCCGCGATGAGACATCGCAAAGCAAGCCTGATGCATCCAACAATTCTGCGCCTGAGGAAAATAAACCTCCACCCCAACAACCCACCAATAATCGACCTACCCAGAATGGCCCTCCCGATTTAGATGAGTTGTGGCGCGACTTTAATAAAAAACTTTCAGGTTTATTGGGTTCTTCCAAAAAAGGCGGCGGTGGTACAGAACCTCCGAACGGCGGAAAGCCGTCTGGCCCAAGTTTTAACGTAGGGCGCTTTGGTATCGGTGCGATTGGTGCAGTTATTGCAGCAATTTGGCTAAGCACTGGCTTTTTTATTGTGCAAGAAGGGCAACAAGGCGTTATTACCCAGTTTGGTCGTTACCACTCCACAGTAGGTGCTGGCTTTAATTGGCGCATGCCTTACCCGTTTCAACGCCACGAATTGGTTTTTGTGACGCAAATTCGCTCTGTGGATGTGGGGCGCGAAAATATTGTCAAAGCAACTGGTTTGCGCGAATCAGCAATGCTTACTGAGGACGAAAACATTCTCGAGATCAAATTCGCTGTGCAATACCGACTTACAGATGCGCGTGCCTATTTGTTTGAAACCAAAAATCCCACAGACACGGTAGTCCAAGCAGCAGAAACTGCTGTACGCGAGGTTGTAGGCAAGATGAAGATGGATGCTGCCATGTCTGAAGAACGCGATCAGATTGGCCCGCGCATACGCGTCATCATGCAGCGCATTTTGGACCAATACAAAGTAGGTATTGAGGTGGTAGGCATCAACTTACAGCAAGGCGGTGTGCGTCCCCCAGAACAGGTGCAATCTGCTTTTGATGATGTTCTTAAAGCCGGTCAAGAACGTGAACGCGCAAAGAATGAAGCTGAAGCTTATGCCAACGATGTTGTTCCTCGCGCAGTCGGCGCTGCGTCTCGCTTGAAGCAAGAGGCCGATGGCTATAAATCACGCATCGTTGCGCAGGCACAAGGTGATGCGCAGCGGTTTAAGTCCTTGGTAGCGGAGTATCAAAAAGCCCCTCAAGTCATGCGTGACCGTATGTACATTGACGCCATGCAGCAAATTTACAGTAACACCACCAAGGTACTGATTGATACCAAGGCGGGATCCAACCTGCTGTACCTGCCACTTGAAAAAATCATTCAACAAACTGCGCAAACAAATGCCCAAGTTTCACCACAACCTGCCCAGCCTCCAAGTGAACCCACTGGCAATCCCTTAGGTACCCATTCGCCAGACCCAAGATCGCGTGATGGTCGCTCGCGTGACCGCGATAGTCGTTGATCGAGGAGACACCAACATGAATCAAAACAAAATCGGTTTTTACGTCTCGTCCGCCTTGGCCTTATTGGCTTTGTTGAGTTCCACCTTGTTTGTAGTTGACCAGCGTCAATTTGGCGTGGTTTATTCCTTTGGCCAAATCAAAAATGTGATTACAGAGCCAGGTCTCAACTTTAAATTTCCACCACCTTTTCAAAATGTGAGTTACATAGACAAACGTCTACTAACATTAGATAACGCTGATACAGAGCCGATGCTGACAGCTGAAAAGCAGCGGGTAGTTATTGATTGGTATGCCCGCTGGCGCATTACTGACCCATTGCAATACATTCGCAATGTGGGTTTGGATGAAAATTCTGGTGCATTGCAACTCTCCCGTGTAGTGCGAAACGCATTCCAAGAGGAAATCAATAAACGCACGGTTAAAGAACTTCTCTCCCTCAAGCGAGAAGCTTTACTAGAGGACGTCAAACGCGAGGTTTTGCAAGCCGTAAAAGGTACCAAGCCTTGGGGAGTAGACGTTATAGATGTTCGCATTACGCGCGCTGATTATGTGGACGCCATTACTGAATCGGTCTACCGACGCATGGAAGCTGAGCGTAAACGGGTAGCTAACGAATTGCGATCTACGGGTGCTGCAGAAGGAGAAAAAATTCGCGCTGATGCTGATAGACAGCGTGAAGTAACCGTAGCTAATGCTTATCGCGAAGCGCAAGTAATCAAAGGCGAAGGAGATGCTGAGGCTGCCCGTATTTATGCCGATTCCTTTGGTAGAGATGCGCAGTTTGCTAAGTTTTATCGTAGTTTGGAAGCCTACAAGGCAACTTTCAACAAAAAGAGCGACCTGATGGTTCTTGACCCGACCAGTGACTTCTTCAATGCCATGCGTAACAGCGGTGGTGGGGCTGCCGCAGCCACTAAGAAGTAAAAGGTATTTGTGATGAATTTCGACAGCGATGTGCTGTGGGCAGCGTTTGGGCTTATGTTGATTGTTGAAGGGCTTTTTCCCTTTCTCTCACCCGATGGATGGCGTCAAAAAATGGCCCAGCTTTTGGCTTTGGACGATGGGCAGATACGTTTTTTTGGATTAGCTTGTGTTTTGATAGGTGTTTTGATGCTTTGGTGGCTGGACTAAATCAAGCCCCCAGCCCTGTAAAATCGCTCTTTTAACAGCTCTGTAACACCACATGTCTGCTTGGGTCCTGCCGGATCACATCGCTGATGTTTTGCCTTCTGAGGCCCGGCACATCGAAGAACTCCGACGTCTTTACCTCGACACCGCACGTCGCTTTGGCTACGAGCTGGTGATGCCGCCTCTGCTTGAATACATTGAATCCTTGCTCTCAGGTAGTGGTCGCGCGCTAGACATTCAAACTTTTAAACTGGTGGATCAACTCTCCGGGCGCACTTTAGGCTTGCGTGCTGATACCACGCCCCAAGTTGCGCGTATTGACGCACACTTGCTTAATCGCGTGGGTGTGACAAGACTTTGCTATTGCGGGCCTGTTTTGCACACCAAGCCCGATCGGCCTTTTGCAACTCGTGAGCCATTGCAATTTGGAGCTGAGATTTATGGCCATGCTGGACTTGAGGCCGATCTGGAAGTGATAGAGCTTGCGCTGACAAGCCTAGAGGCGGTCGCTTTAAAAAATGTGTCGCTCGATCTCAGTGATGCGCGCATCGTTCCTGCATTGTTAGCTGGAATGGCTCTTAGTGAGGAGGTGCGTGACGCGCTTCACCAAGCCTTGGCTTCGAAAGATCTCACTGGTATCCAGCTATTGGCAAAAGGACTGCCAAGCCATGTCCACAATGCCTTAGTTGAATTGGTACAAATGTATGGTGATGTCACCGTTTTGAACCAAGCTGAAAAAACCTTTGCTCCATGGCCTTTGATTGTTCAATCCCTCCAAGAATTGCGCCATATTGCCAAAGCTTTCAAGCATGTTCACACCACAATTGATTTGGCTGATTTACGCGGTTATGGCTACTACAGCGGCGTACGATTTGCCATGTATGTGACTGGAACCAGCGATGCGTTAGTGCGTGGTGGACGCTACGACGAAGTTGGTGCTGTTTTTGGACGCAAACGCCCTGCGGTAGGTTTTAGCCTTGATTTAAAAGAACTCGTCAGTGCTGTGCCCGTCCAACCACTCAAGGCTGCTATTCGCGCACCTTGGGGAGTGGAGGGCGGCTTGCGAGAGGCTTTGGCGCAATTGCGCAGCCAAGGTGAGACCGTCGTCTGTGCCATGCCTGGTCACGAAAGTGAAGTAGACGAATTCAACTGCGACCGTGAACTCGTGCACGTTGCGGGCAAGTGGGTCGTTCGCGATCTTTCCCATTCTTAACCTTACAAAAAAATAGACATGCAAATCAGCAAAGGTCGTCACGTGGTCGTCGTTGGTACCCAGTGGGGCGATGAAGGCAAAGGTAAATTGGTCGATTGGCTCACCGAGACCGCTACGGGTGTCGTGCGTTTCCAAGGTGGACATAACGCTGGACATACATTGGTCATCAATGGCGTGAAAACAGCTTTGCATTTGATTCCCAGTGGCATCATGCGCCCCGGAGTCAAGTGCTACATCGGCAATGGCGTTGTGCTGTCCGCTACTAAATTGCTAGAAGAAATTGCAGGCTTAGAGAAAGCTGGCGTGGAAGTGCGTTCACGCTTGCGCATCAGTGAAGCCTGTCCTTTGATTCTTCCCTACCATGCTGCGCTCGATATTGCGCGTGAAGCTGCTAAAGAAAAAGCTGGAACTGCCAAGATTGGAACGACTGGACGCGGAATTGGTCCAGCTTACGAAGACAAAGTCGCCCGTCGCGCATTGCGTGTGCAAGATCTCAAGCATCCTGATCGTTTTGCAACCAAGTTGCGCGAGAACTTGGAGTTGCATAACCATATCTTGATGGACATCTTGCATGCGCCTGCCATTGACTTCGAAACGGTTTACCAAGAAGCCATGGCTTATGCCAAAGAAATTTTGCCGATGATGGCCGATGTGTCGTTGGAGTTAAACCAAGCACACGTCCAAGGCGCTAATTTGTTGTTTGAAGGTGCGCAAGGCACATTGTTGGATGTGGACCACGGCACCTATCCTTTTGTGACTTCTAGCAATTGTGTGGCGGGCAATGCCGCTGCAGGTTCTGGCGTAGGTCCTAATCTGTTGCACTACATCTTGGGTATTACCAAAGCGTACTGCACCCGTGTGGGTGGCGGTCCATTCCCAACAGAGTTGGATTGGGAAAAAGAGGGAACACCTGGTTATCACATGTCTACTGTGGGTGCTGAAAAAGGCGTGACCACTGGGCGTTCACGCAGATGCGGTTGGTTTGATGCAGCTTTGCTCAAGCGCAGCGCGCAAGTCAACGGCTTGAGTGGCCTGTGTATCACCAAGCTCGATGTATTGGATGGCCTCCAAGAATTGTTGCTGTGTGTGGGCTATGAATTAGACGGAAATAAGATAGATATCTTGCCCATGGGTGCCGACGAGATCGCGCGGTGCAAACCCATTTACGAGACTATCCCGGGCTGGAGCGTTAGCACAGTAGGCGTGACGGACTACGCAAAACTGCCGCCCGAAGCGCAGCACTATTTGAACCGCATCTCTGCCACCACTGGTGTTCCTATTCATATGGTGTCGACCAGCCCTGATCGTGATCACACTATTTTGTTACGCCACCCTTATGCCGCTTAATGCGGTTATCTTTTTTAAAGGACATCCACCATGTTGACTGAAGACGGCAAGCATCTGTATGTGTCTTATGACGAATACCACAACCTCATTGAAAAGCTTGCGCTCAAAGTTCACCAGTCTGGATGGGAGTTCGACACGATTTTGTGTTTGGCGCGTGGCGGTATGCGACCTGGCGATATTTTGTCGCGTATCTTTGACAAACCCCTAGCCATCATGTCTACAAGTTCTTACCGTGCAGATGCAGGTACGGTTCAAGGCCATTTAGATATTGCCCGCTTTATCACCACCCCCAAAGGCGAAATTGCTGGACGCGTTTTATTGGTAGATGATTTGGCTGATACCGGTCATACCCTCAAGGCTGTTGTAGACCAACTCAGAAATAACTACAAGCCGATTACAGAACTCAGAAGTGCTGTAATTTGGACGAAGGGTGTTTCTTCATTCAATCCTGACTTCTCTGTTGAATACCTGCCCACCAACCCTTGGATCCACCAACCTTTTGAGGGCTATGACTCATTGCGTCCTGCGGGTTTGATGGAGAAGTGGAAGGTCTAACTTCCATGGCCAGTAAGCCGCCATCGTTGTCGCGTAACACGGCAAATATTCACCATCCCTACCATGCCCCTGAAGGCTTTGTATCTCCGCAAGTTCCGGTTTACAAAGGTTCCACTGTTATTTTTCCCAATACTGCGGCTATGCATGAGCGGCAGTGGTTGGACAAATCTTCTTACACCTACGGACTGCACGGAACGCCCACAACCTTTACCTTGGAGGAGCGTTTAGCAAGTTTAGAAGGCGGCACCCACTGCATCTTGACGCCCAGTGGCTTGGCTGCCATTGCGCAGGTGGACTTCGCCTTATTGAAAACGGGCGATGAGGTGTTGATCCCTGATAACGCTTATGCCCCGAACCAATCTCTGGCCTCGGGTGAATTACAAAATTTTGGCATTACCCATCAACGATACGACCCACTGAATCTAGATGACTTAGCCCAACGTATTAACTCTAAAACACGCTTGGTGTGGTTAGAGGCGGCGGGCTCTGTCACCCTAGAGTTTCCCGATTTAGTTGCCCAAGTTGCCTTGTGTAAGTCGCGCGGTGTTTTGTGTGCTTTGGACAATACCTGGGGTGCAGGTTTGGCATTCAATGCGTTTGACCTCACGCCGGGGCAGGGCACGGAGCCTCTGGGTGTGGACCTCACGATTCACGCTTTGACTAAGTACCCCAGTGGTGGAGGTGATGTGCTGATGGGAAGCATCATCACGCGTAGTGATGCCTTGGCACGGACCATCAAATTAAGCCATATGCGTTTAGGAACCGGTGTGGGGGCCAACGATGTAGAAACTTTGTTGCGTTCCCTGTCTACGCTAGATATGCGCTACGCAGCGCAAGACCATCACGCTAGAGAACTCGCCCGATGGTGTGAAGGCCAGTCTGTATTTGCTCAAGTGTTGCATCCTGCACTCGTACAGTCTCCTGGTCACATGCATTGGCAAAAACTGTGTGTGAGTCAGCAATACCCAGAGGGCCGTGCCGCTGGTATTTTTAGTGTGGTGGTGGATGCTCGGTTTTCTAATGCGCAAGTAGATGCTTTTTGTGATGCCTTGCGCATCTTCAAAATTGGCTATAGCTGGGGCGGCCCCATGAGTTTGGTAGTGCCTTACCAAAAACAAAATATACGCAGCTTACCCACACCACATTTAAAACCTGGAACGGTTGTTCGGTTTTGTATTGGATTCGAAGATGTGGCTGATTTGCAGGAAGATATCAAGCAGGCTATTCATGCTGCCTTGGTGTGAAGTCACACTAAGAGCTGCTGGTATTTGCAATTAATTCACGCGCTAATAAACGCATGGTGTTTTCGTTTCGATTGATGGCCTCGCATACCTTGTGGCTTTCAAACCGAGCAAAGTTGCGACGCATAGAGCTTGCGTAGGTTGGGTCGTAATGCGTTTCCAATAATGCATGGACGACTTTTTCAAATTGACCAAGCTGAACTTGTGATTTCCATTCCTCGACGACAGCTTTGCCACGAATCGCCACCAGAGCATCTAATCGCCGACAAAATAAATCTGGGTCAGTAACAAAGAATTTGTAATCTTCCATGAGCAACGCAACCCGCTCATGTAGTGGGAGTAGTAGTTCGTGGCAAGGACTGTTTCGCATCGCCAGCATCACAGGTTCTGGGATCGAAAGGTTGCCTACCTTTCGGCTCTCAGATTCAGTGAATACAACGCGCGCTGGGTCAAATTGTTTTAAAGTGTTCCAGACCAGCATATCGAAATGCTTCTGACTCGGTTGGGGTTGCCCAGGGATGTGACCCAAAACAGAACTGCGGTGCTGTGCCAAGTCCTCTAAGTCCAATACTTGGGCGCCTTCTATCTTGAGTGCTTGCAACAACCGGGTTTTACCTGAGCCGGTTGGGCCTGAAATAACTTGGTATTGAAAGCTTGACGCAATATGTGCAATGTCTTCCAGCATCGCGGCACGAAAAGCTTTGTATCCACCTTCAATTAGATTTATCTTGAATCCAATTTGGCCTAAGACCATGGCTAAAGAGCCACTGCGCTTGCCGCCTCGCCAGCAATAAATTAGAGGCTGCCAATTTCTGGGTAACTCCAATACATGGGTTTGTATATGTTTTGAAATATTGGCCGCCACCAAGGCAGCACCATGCTTTTGCGCTTCAAATCCGCCCAGCTGCTTATACATGGTGCCAATAAGGATGCGCTCTTCGTTGTTGAGAGAGGGCCAGTTCACCGCATTGGGTAAGTGGTCAAGCGCATATTCGTCCTCGCTGCGTGCGTCAATGATCGCATCGAACCCGCCCGGTTGGCCAAGGGGGATACGCATGCGCTGGATGGCCTCAACGGCCGATACAAGATGGACACTCACGTTTATTGGCTCAGATGTTTTCTAATTTCAGGAAGCACATTGCCGAGCATTTTTGGGTGCGCCTCTTCACGCGGATGGATGCGGTCATTTTGGAAATTATTGACGGCATCGGGTACATCTGCGATTCCCTTTAAAAGGAAAGGCACCAAACCTGTTTTGTATTTTTTCGATAAATTGGCAAACATCACCGCAAACTTAGCGCCATAGTCTGGACCGTAGTTAGGTGGTATCTGCATCCCCACCAAAACAACTTTCGCATTGACAGCGCGACATGCTTCAATCATGGCCTCCAAATTATTTTGGGTGCTGTCTAAGTCGAGGCCACGCAGCGCATCGTTAGCACCTAACTCAATCACCACCATGACAGGACGCACTTGGTTCAATAAAGCTGGCAAGCGAGAACGCCCACCTGCTGTTGTGTCGCCACTGATACTGGCATTGACAACTTGCACATCGCCACGTTCTTTTTGTAATTGCGCAGCCATCAAAGCCACCCAGCCCTTACCGCGGGTGATGCCGTATTCCGCACTCAGTGAATCACCCAAAACCAAAATTGTGGCAGCCGGTACTGTTCCGGGCGGTGGAGCAGAACCTGGGGGTGGTACTTGATTGCTAGCACTTTGTCCGCGTGGAGGGCGAGGGCGTGTGGTGACGACATCGCCCTCTAATCCGGTGCCACTAGAGGAAATCACTTGCCTTTGCGCATTTGCCGTTGCGTGCAATAGCCCAGCGACTGCCGTGCATATTCCACCCAAGGTAAAGTGTCGCCTTAACATTGCCATGTCCTTTATGAACTTAATCTCTGTTTCGCATGTGTACAAATCGGTGACAGACGCCACCGGCACACTCGACATTCTCCGCGATATCGACTTTTCCGTTCCCGCTCAGCAGTCTTTGGCCATTGTTGGCGCTTCGGGTTCTGGCAAAAGTACTTTGTTGTCCATCATGGCGGGCTTAGACACGCCTAGCCAAGGTACTGTTGTGCTTGCTGGGCAAGATATGTTCGCTTTGAACGAGGACGATCGCGCTGCATTGCGTGCCAAGCAAATTGGCTTTGTTTTCCAAAGCTTTCAATTGCTGGGCAATATGACAGCATTAGAAAATGTGATGCTTCCTTTGGAGTTGGCAGGAATCGGTAACGCTAGAGAGCTTGCAACGGAGATGTTGACACGTGTGGGCTTAGCCACACGACTCGGGCATTACCCCAAAGTGCTTTCAGGCGGTGAACAGCAACGCGTTGCTCTGGCACGAGCATTCGTTGTCAAACCACAAGTTTTATTAGCAGACGAACCCACTGGCAGTTTGGACCATGCCAGTGGAGAGCGCATCATGGATTTGATGTTTGAATTGAACCGAGAGTTAGGTACGACTTTGGTTTTGGTCACTCACGATTCCAAATTGGCTGCGCGTTGTGACCTTTACATAACGATTGAAGCAGGACAAAGGGTTTAAGTGGCTAGCCGATAATCTGGCCATGTCTTCTACCTCTAAAGTTCTTTTCGGTTTTCATGCGGTCGGTGTGCGCCTGAAAACCGCTCCAGCCTCTGTTATTGAAATTTATTACGAACCCACGCGTCGCGATGCGCGTATGCGTCAGTTTTTAGAGCGCGTAAAAGAAGCTGGCGTGCGTTTGATTGAAGCTGATGCTTTGCGCATTGCCAAATTGGCGGGTAGCCATGGACACCAAGGCGTGGCCGCCCGTGTCAACGAAATTACGATGGTGCATTCACTAGATGATTTGCTCGATGCACTGGATGGCAAAGACGCCCCGCTTATTTTGGTTCTTGATGGCGTAACAGACCCTCACAACCTAGGCGCTTGTTTGCGTGTGGCCGATGGTGCGGGTGCGCATGCTGTGATTGCGCCAAAAGACCATGCAGTAGGTGTGAATGCCACTGTGGCCAAAGTAGCTAGCGGGGCAGCAGAGACTGTGCCTTACTTCATGGTGACCAACTTAGCCCGTACGCTCAATGAATTGAAAGAACGCAATATTTGGGTTATTGGCACCAGCGACGACGCCCCTAAAACCTTGTTTGATATAGATCTCAAAGGGCCCACTGCTTTGGTTTTAGGTGCAGAGGGTGACGGTATGCGTCAGTTAACACGCAAAACCTGTGATGAATTGGTCAGCATTCCTATGCAGGGTGCAGTGGAAAGCTTGAACGTGTCGGTTGCTAGTGGTGTGTGTTTGTATGAAGCACGTAGACAACGCATGCTGTTAAACATTTAACACCCCTTTAAAGGTCAAGCTTTAAATGATTTGAAATGCACCCAGTAGTGCGCCAGCTGTTAGAAGTATGAGCAAGTGGGTATTTGTAAGCCAAACGATCACAGTTGTGACTGCCGCTAATAACCACATCGGCCAGTCTTGTGCATAGTTGTCGTGGTTACCAGTGAGTAACCAACCGGTAGCCACCAATAAACTCATCACCAAGGGCGCTAATCCTGCTTTAAAAGCCCTTACTTCCCTCAACTCTCGATTGTGATGTGCCCATTGGGTAGAGAAAAATGTCAATGTGGCCGAGGGAATAATAATTCCCACCATAGTCACCAATACACCTAGCAGTGCCAGCATGACGCAATACAGCATGTTAGGTTCTGGCGACAAACCCGCAGCAGCATTCATACCGACATTCCAGCCCATCAGGGCGACGAACATCACATTCGGGCCAGGGGCCCCTTGTGCAATTGCTACCGACGACGTGAATTGGTAGTGTGTTAACCAGTGCTGCTCGTCTACCAAATAGCGATGGATCTCAGGTGCTGTGGTGATTGCACCTCCTACTGCCAAGAACGACAGGGACACAAAATGCATCAATAGCGAAAGCCAGTCTTGAAAGTTCAGCGTGATGCTCATACTGTTTCACTTTTAGTGATGCAACGCCAAGCCCATAGGCTTGCAACAGGTCCCAGTGTTAGTAATACCCAAGACAGAGGCAGTCGCCATATGGCAATTGCGAAAAATGTGATTGTTGCCAATGCAATGCAAGCAATAAGTCCCATTGGGTTGGTTTTGAGTGCAGGAAGCATTTTGATGCCTGTCGCCATGATCAAACCTGCAGACACAGCCCCCATTCCGCGCAATGCGCCTTGCATCGCTTCTGAATCTGCAACGCCTGCAATCACGCTCGCAATGATGAGCACCAAAATAGTCGGAACCAATAACAAACCAGCCAAGGCCGAGAGCGCGCCGCGCCATCCAAAATGTTTGCCGCCGATCATCAATGCGAGATTGATCACATTGGGGCCGGGCAGTATTTGTGCAACAGACCAGTCTTCAACGAACTCTTCTAGTGTGAGCCACTTCTTATTTTCAACCAACTCGCGTTGCACCACGGCTAAAACACCGCCAAAACCTTGAAGTGCGAGCCAGTTGAAGGAGAGAAAAAGATCTGCGTTACTTGTGGGTGCATTGCGCACCGCTGGCACTTCATTCATGGGCGACACTCATTGACGAGTTTCAATTTCTTTGGCAATCGTTTTACCAAGCTCTACGCCCCATTGGTCATATGCATGAAT
>JAGWXI010000075.1 GCA_018969975.1 Burkholderiales bacterium | reverse complement strand
GGATGACCATCGAGAATGACGAACACCGGGCGGGTTGCCCCGATCATTAAGCGTTTCAGAAAGTCGAGAAAGACCTTGGCATTGACACTACCTTCGTGGAGCATGAACCGGAAATCACCTCTAGGACTGACGGCAGAGATCATGTTGATTGAGAACCGTCTGCCAGTCTTTTGCAGCACCGGGGTTTGTCCCTGGGGTGACCAGGTGGTGCCCTTATGGTAATCAGAGCGCAGCCCCGATTCATCGGCAAAGTAAATGGTTGCGCCTTCTTTCTTGGCTTGTGCCCGGATGGCTGGAAAGGTTTCGCTCTCCCAGGTGCGAACGAGCGTGGCGTCTTGCTGCCATGCTTGGTAGAGAGGCCTTTGTGCGCTAAAGCCCAGCGTCTTCATGATCCGGTGCACTGAGGAGATCGAGAAATCCTTCTTCAGGTGATGCTTGATCAAGCTACGAATGATATTCAATGTCCACAAACCGAACTCAAACTTGAATTGCTGTGGTGTATGGTCCTTGACGGTTTTGGCAATCCAGGACATCTCGTCGGCACTGAGCTTAGTGGGGCGTCCTGGAATCGGTTTGGCTAACAGCGCACTTTGCCCGCCCATACTGAAGTCTGCCAACCAACGAAACACCGTTCGGATGTTCACGCCCATCGCCTTGGAAACTGAATCCGCAGTCTCACCATGGCGCACGGCTTTAACGGCCTGCTGGCGCATGACCTGCAGGGTGTGATGATCGTGGGCGCGAGCGTCTGAGGGGCGTTTGCATTTCATGCGCTGTATTATCGCAGATATATGACTTTACATATAGAAAAATTAGTAATTAAAAATCAGGGATAATAATGTTTAATTTAAAAAATAAATTAAAATCAAAATTAGTGGATATTATTCGCAATAACACTCCCGCCCCCCCGCCTCCCGCGTTGCTTTATGGTGACTCTTATTGGTATGCGGGAGCTAATCTTTGGGAGCCAACGGTGATTTTGGCATTACGTGACTTGTGTAAACCGGGGACGACAGTATTTGATGTTGGGGGCAATATGGGCGGGTTGACTTCTGCAATGTCGCGACTTGTGGGGCCCAAAGGGGTGGTCTGTACTTTTGAGGCATCCCCGAGAATCATAGGATACTTGCAAGGGAATATTACAGCGCAGGGTCATAATAACGTTTATGTATATCATAGAGCTGTCTATTCTAAATCTAATGAAACTATCATGATTTATGACGGTGATCATTTGAATGACAGCATTTTTATTGAACAAAGCCCTACAAAAAACGGAAAGCCAGTTAAAACACTTGCACTTGACGATTTTTGTGACGCAACTGGCCTCGCACCAGATTTAATCAAAATGGATATTGAAGGTGCCGAGTACGAGGCCTTGCTAGGTGCCTCTAAAATGATTGTTAGGGATCATCCACATTTTCTTCTCGAGCAACAAGCCACCGACATGAGATGCTTTGAGTTTTTGGCCGATCTGGGATATGTAACAATTGATCTCAGTAATTATCGGCAGGTTTGCAAAAAGGAAGATTACCCAGAAGGGGCGCCTTTGAGGAATGTGTTGTGCATTCATAAAAACAGGCTATCTGAAACTAGTTACAGTCTATCAATATCGGCCAATGATGTATGCATGCTTGGTCCGCAGAATTTTGAAAAGAATCACATGAATGGGTTGACCTCCAAGACATTTCAGCTTGAGGCTGGAAGATATTTGCTTGATGTTGATTTTGTCGCCAATGGAGTCGACAACAGCATGATGTGCGGAGTTAGATGTGAAGGACTAGACATTTTTCGCTATCATGGCTATTCAAAACTAATTGCAGGCAGTTATAGGGAGTGGGTAATTGATTTGCCACGCAAAGGCAATTTGAATATTTACTTTGATTTCCAGGATGGTAGCTTAGATCCAACATTTCAATTTCGTGCAGTTTCGGTCAAAAAATTAAATGGTCTGAGCAGTCCTTTGTGGTCATCGCTTGTAATTGATTAATTCATAGTGAATATAATAACCAGTAAAATTTGGAGTCTACGAATGATTTGCCGTGTTTGTGATTCATATCATCTTGAAGAGGTAATAGATTTAGGTGACCAGCCTTGGTGCAATAACTTCCTAAAGAAAGAAGAAGTTGGACAAGAACCATTCTATCCATTGAAGGTTCTTTTTTGCCATAATTGCCATACATCCCAGCTTGATTTCACAGTCAAAAAGGAGATCATGTTTGGAAATCATACATACCTATCTGGGACGACCAAGTCCCTTTCCGAGCATTTCAAGAGTATTGCTATCGAAGTAGATGGCCTATTTTTTAAGGATAAGTCCTCCAAATCCATACTTGATATTGGCTCTAATGATGGTACGCAATTAAAGCATTTTCAAGCGCTGGGCTATGAAGTTTTGGGCGTGGAGTCGTCAACTACAACAGCTCGAATTGCAAATGATTCTGGCGTGCCAACGCTAAATGCATTTTTTAATCAGAAAACAATGGCGGACATCGGAAAGCAGTTTGATGTATTCAACGCCTCTGGAGTATTCTTTCATTTGGAAGAGCTACATTCTGTTTGCGAGGGCATCAAACAAGGGCTAAAGCAAGACGGTGTTTTTGTAGTCCAGTTCTTATATATGAAGAGCATTATGGAAAATCTGGCATTTGACCAGATATATCATGAGCATTTGCTTTATTACACGCTGGAAACGATAGAGGTGCTGCTGAACCGGCATGGCCTGTCGATGTTTGACGCCTATTTGGCACCTATACATGGTGGTTCGATCATCGGGTACATCACACACATGGGAACCAAGACGCCTTCTGAACGATTAACAGCCATGAGACTAGAGGAGGATGCCTCAGGTTGCAACACCATTGAGGCATACCGTGAGTTTGATCTACGCATAAAGCGCATGCGAGATGAAAATCTGCTCTATTTGAATTCGGCTAGAGATGCAGGTAAGCGCGTATTCGGTTTTGGTGCCCCAGTAAAGGGAAACACCATGCTCAACTATTTTGGCGTGGGGCCAGATCTTATTGAGTGCTTAGTCGAGAAAAATGATCTACGTCGCGGACTATATTCGCCTGGCATGCACATACCTCTGCTCATAGAAGACGAAGTAACTGATTTGCCGGACATTTATTATGTGCTAGCCTGGAACTTCAAGAAAGAAATATTGGCTAATAGTAAGGAAATGATCGAAAAAGGCGTTGAATTTTATTTCCCAGTTAATCCGAAGGTCAGTGCATGAACATCATTGTCACAGGAAGCTCGGGGTTCTTGGGAACCGCCTTGTGTGCCTATTTGGAGGCGCAGGGGCATACACTTACAAAACTTAGTTCGCGTAATTGCGATCTGCGTAAGCCAGACAGTCTTACTGCTTTTGGAGCAGAGAAGTATGACCTGTTGTTCCATCTGGCTGCTTGGACACAAGCTGGTGACTTTTGCATCAAGCACCCAGGTGAGCAGTGGATCATCAACCAACAAATAAATACAAACGTATTGTCTTGGTGGGCTAGAGAACAGCCTCAAGCTAAACTCGTATTTATGGGTACCAGCTGCGTCTACGCGCCTGATAGTGAACTTCGCGAGACTGACTACATGCTGGGGGAGCCTATTGATAGTCTGTATACCTACGCGATGACCAAGCGAATGTTGTACCAGGGGGCGCGTGCTTTAAGCAAACAGTTCGGCCTATGCTATTTATGTGCAGTACCTTCAACGCTCTATGGTACTGGTTACCACACCGATGGAAGGCAGATGCATTTCATCTTTGACTTGATTCGAAAAATTATTCGAGGCAAGGAGTATGGTGAGCCGGTTGTTCTGTGGGGAGATGGCCATCAAAAGAGGGAGCTTGTACTCGTTGACGATTTTGTTCGGATTCTCTGGGAACTAACGAAAAAATTCGATAATGAAATTTTTAATATTGGTGCTGGTGAAGAGTATTCGATAAAAACCTTTGCAGAGAGTATTTGCCATATTGTCGGGTATCCAATCGAGAAGATTCAGTACGATACAAGTCGTTATGTGGGGGCTAAATCGAAATGCCTCAATGTTCAAAAAATAAAAGGGGCCATTTCTGATTATGAAATTAATCCTCTAGATAATGGTCTGCGCAAGACAATAGATTGGTTTTATTTAGAAAAAGCTTATGAACAACATTAATTACTTTGTTATTGGCTTGGGCGGAGCGGGAAAAAGTTGGTCTATTGGTGCGGGATCTTAAAATTATGGGGGAAGATTTTCAAATCCACAAACCCATATTCGTCGTTGGCTGCGGCCGTTCTGGCACAACGCTGTTGTTCGATATTCTTTCCCAACACCCCTCCCTAGCTAGGACGACCGGTTACCCTGATGGTGAAGACCATGATGGTTGGATCAAACACGGTCAGTGCGTTATGGCGGGGATTGGTAAAGTGTGTCATTCACAATATGGTAACGGGATAAATGGCTTTCAGTAGAGGCTCTTGCAAAACCGATCATGTACGGGGGGATTTTTAGGCGCAAGCGGCCAGGAAAGGAGGAGCAGGCGGCCATTTCTGGCATGATGTGGTTCTCTATTCCAAAATCATATACGCCTGCCCCATGGATGCTATCCGACGCGAACTCATCATGCAACGGTGGAACGTGATCCAGTACGAATTGCTGCCGGAGTTCAAAGAAGCCGTCGGGCCGCTGACGCCGAAGCTGGAGAAGGTCATCCATACCCTGGAGTGGGTGCGCATCGAGGAATTCGTGGCAACGAGGCGTGGCGACGCCGGGCGGCCGCCGTATGAACGGGCCTGGCTGGCCAATGCCTTCGTGGCCAAGGCGGTGCTGGGGCTGACGACCACGGCGGCGCTCATCGAGCGCCTGGCGATTGATCGCGCCCTGCGGCGCATCTGCGGGTTCCCGTTGTGCAAGCGCCTGCCTTCCGAAGCCACTTTCTCCCGGGCCTTTGAAGCCTTTGCCCAAGCGCACGTGGCGGAACGGGTGCATGAGGCGCTCATCAATGAACACCTCGGCAACGAACTGATCGGCCACCTCAGCCGCGACGGTACGGCCATCGAGGCGCGCGAGCGGCCGGCCCGAAACGGAAGTGCGGCCGCGCCGGGCACGCCGGCGGTGGCCCCGGCCAAGCGGCGGGGGCGGCGAGGCGAAACGCGCCGTGCCACCAAGGCGTCGCCGATTGCCCGGCAACGCCGGCAAACCCTGGCCGAGATGCTCAAGGAGATTCCCACCGTCTGCGACCGCGGCACGAAGTGTAATGCCCAGGGCTACAAGGTCAGCTGGAACGGCTACAAGCTGCACCTGGACACCGCCGACTGTGGCGTCCCGATCTCGGCCCTGCTGTCGTCGGCCTCGATGATGACAGCCGGGCGGCCGTTCCCTTGTCGCTGTTGAGCGCGGCCCGTGTGACCAACCTCTACGACCTGATGGACGCCGCCTATTGCAGCGTCGAACTGCATGAACAGAGCCGCAGCCTCAACCATGTGCCCCTGATCGACCACAACCCGCGGGGCGGCGAGAAGGAGGCATTCGAACCGGCCGACGCCATCCGCTACAACGAGCGCACCGCCGCCGAGCGCTCCAATGCGCGGCTCAAAGATGAGTTTGGCGCCAGCAACGTGATGGTCAAGGGCAACACCAAGGTCATGAGCCACCTCATGTTCGGCGTCCTGGCCCTGGCTGCCGCCCAGTTGATGCGATTGCGGCAATGAAGATGCTCTCCCGGCCAGCTTGCCAAGCCATGCAGGAGCTGATGCAGGGGGGGGCTTCGTTCCGGATCATGAACAAAATGCCATTTAATTAAACCGAAGGCCGGTTCGCACCGGTAGCCCGCAAAAAATCGCGTGAAAAATGCGATCCTGGTCATTCAGCACTTCTCAACTCTACGTTTTGCAAGAAGCTCGCTATTGTCAGGTGAGTGAGATGTTTTGCTGGAAAACGAAAGAATTGGTAGTTTGTTAACAAGAAATTTGAATGAATACGTTCGAAAGGCTGTGCAGTTGATTATAGACCAGGAGTTTTATGAAAAGTGCGTTACTGAACAGTTTGAGCTGACGAAAAAATTAATAAATGATGATGAAATGATATCTGATGTTGAGTTTGCAATTTCATCATCTTTGGAAAACCAATGATTATCTCAAGAACACCATTCCGTATCTCATTCTTTGGCGGGGGCACTGACTACCCGCCTTGGTACAGACAAAATGGCGGGGCCGTTCTGTCAACGTCGTTTGATAAATACTGCTATATCACTTGCCGCGAACTCCCCCCGTTTTTTGAACACAAGTACCGTATTGCTTATTCGAAAGTTGAAAACACAAAGTCAATTCGTGACATAGATCATCCTGCAGTCCGTGCAGTGTTGGGTGAAATGGGGTTTGATCACGGCCTTGAAGTTCATTGTGACGCCGATCTGCCGGCTCGTTCTGGGTTGGGGTCAAGTTCATCTTTTGTTGTTGGCTTGCTGCATTCATTAAGTGCGCTTCAGGGTAGACGCGTTACCAAAGATTGGTTGGCGCACGAGGCGATTCGAATCGAGCAAGAGGTATTGCGTGAAAATGTTGGTTCTCAAGATCAGGTTGTTGCTGCGCATGGAGGCTTCAATGTCATCCATTTCCATCGGGATGGAAGTTTGAAAGTTGAACCACTTGTGGTGCCTATGCAGAGAAAGCAGGAATTGAATGATCACCTGATGCTCTTCTTTACGGGCTTTTCCCGAATTTCTTCTGAAATTGCCAAGGCGCAAGTGGCCAACATAGAAAAGAAGTCAGACGAGCTTCATCGGATGCGCAGCATGGTAGACCAAGGTGTGGAGATTCTTTGTGATGGACACAACCTCTGCTCCTTTGGTGAATTATTGCATTCAGGTTGGATGCATAAGCGCGCCATGTCTGATCAGGTTTCAAATTCGAGTATCGATGCACTTTATGACACTGCACGCAAGGCCGGCGCCATTGGTGGCAAATTGTTGGGTGCTGGTGGTGGCGGGTTTATACTGATGTTCGTAGAACCGAAAAAACAGTCTGCAGTGCGGGAAGCACTCAGCGATCTGATTCACGTCCCTTTTAAGTTTGAAACGGCTGGTAGTCAAGTGATTTACTACCAGCCGTAACCGATGACGATGAAAACGAAACGAATTCTCTGTGTAGTGGGCACCCGCCCGGAGGCCATCAAGCTGGCGCCAGTGATCTTAGCATTGAAAAAGCAACCATGGGTTGAAGTGAGGGTGCTAGCCACTGCGCAACATCGCCATATGCTTGATCAGGTGTTGAACTTTTTCAACATTGAGCCTGATATTGATCTCGATATCATGCGGCCAAATCAAGCCTTGACGACGCTGACGGCTCGCTTGCTGCTGGATATGGATAACGTATTGCTTGCTGAGAAGCCGGATGTGGTACTTGTTCAAGGCGATACAACAACCGTCATGACTGTTGCCTTGGCATGTTTTTACCACCGAATTCCAGTCGGGCATGTGGAAGCCGGATTGCGGACTTGGGATATGCAAAACCCATTTCCTGAAGAAGCCAATCGAGTGATTGCAGGCAAGTTGGCTCGTTGGCACTTTGCGCCAACTGAAGGTTCTAGAGAGAATTTGTCGCAAGAAGGCATACCGGGCTCAGACATAATTGTTACGGGAAACACAGTAATTGATGCATTGTTGATCGCAGCTGTTAAGGAATTGGAGGTCGGCATTGATCTTGATGCAGCCAAACGCTTGGTGTTAGTAACCTCGCACCGGCGTGAGAACTTTGGCGAACCTTTCCGCAATATCTGCATTGCGCTAAGAACGCTGGCAGAACGTAATGCTGACATTCAGATCCTGTATCCGGTGCATCCCAACCCGAATGTTAAGGATGTGGCAAATGAACTGCTCGGGAATACGAGCAACATCGTTTTATGTGCCCCGTTGGACTATGCGCCTTTTGTGGCTGCAATGAAAAAGGCTTATCTAATCATTAGTGATTCGGGGGGGGTGCAGGAGGAGGCACCAGCCTTGGGTAAACCAGTGCTCGTCTTGCGCCAAGAGACCGAGCGGCCAGAAGCTGTTGAGATGGGGGTTGTGAAACTTGTGGGTTCTGATAGTGACCGCATTCTTAAGGAAGCCCAGCGCTTATTGGATGATGAGGTTGCGTACCTCGCTATGGCGCGTGGTGTTTCACCTTATGGTGATGGTCGTGCTTCCGAGCGTATTGTGAATGCGTTGAGAGAGCACTTTGCCTGATGCATCTGGTTTACCTCTCACCTGTGCCATGGGCAAGTTTTGCTCAGCGGCCACACAAATTTGTTGAGTGGTTTCATGCACGACATTGCGGGGAGGTGCTCTGGGTCGATCCATATCCGACTCGGCTACCCAAGATAGGAGATTTTCGGTGGGAGAAGTCTACTGTTGTTGTGGGGGGTACTTCGCCTGCAGAGTTGCCACACTGGTTACGGGTGGTTCAGCCTCGCGCGTTGCCGATTGAACCTTTGCCAGGTGTGGGTTCGCTTAACCGATTTTTATGGCGACACCTACTCAATCAAGTTGATCAGTTTCTGAACAAACCAGATGGTTTGATTGGAATTGGGAAACCATCTACATTGGCGTTGCAGATCCTGATCCGCCATCAGGAAGTACCGTCGTTTTATGATGCGATGGATGACTTCCCTGCTTTTTACGAAGGGCTATCACGTCAAGCGATGGAACGGCATGAGAGTGCTGTGGCGTCAAAAGTGTCAAAAATACTGGTCTCCTCAACTGCCTTGGCCGAAAGATTTGACTGCCACAAATCAAAGGTGCTCATGGCACTGAATGCCTGTGCTACTGAGATGTTACCTAGCGAGCAATTGATCTCGTCAAGTACCGTTAAACCAATTTTGGGCTATGTGGGTACTATAGGTCATTGGTTTGACTGGCCCTTGGTGTTTGCTTTGGCGAATGCCAACCCGATGGCGCTGATTCGTCTTATTGGCCCGGTGTATAGTCCAGCACCTGAAGAATTACCTCCGAATATTGAGTTACTACCACCGTGTAATCATGCGATGGCACTGCGTGCAATGCAGAGTTTTTCTGTTGGTTTGATTCCATTTAAGCAAACCGATCTAACAGCATCGGTCGATCCTATTAAATATTACGAGTACCGCGCATTAGGGTTGCCAGTCGTGTCTACCTACTTTGGTGAAATGACTCTTCGGGAACAGCAAAGCGGTGTGTTTCTCATGTCTCGTCAATCCGATTTGACTGGCGTGGTGGCACGTGCGCTTGAATATCAATCAAATAAAAATGAAATACAGAAATTCCGAAATGAAAACTCTTGGGGGGCACGATTCGACGCCTGTGGCCTCTTTTGCTGAATGCGCTGTAGTCATTGTTAATTACAACGCAGGGGTGCTATTGGCCGATTGTGTGGCTTCAGTTATCGCAGAAGGTGTACATCGCATTATCGTTGTAGATAACGCATCTGGTGATGGCAGCCTTGAAGCGATGGAGCGAATAAATCAGAACAAGAACCCACTCGCCATTATTCGTAACCAAGCTAATCTCGGTTTCGCCAAGGCGTGTAATTTAGGCATCGAGGCAACTTCTGCGGGGCACATTCTATTTCTAAATCCTGACAGTGTGCTGAGCAAAGGTGCTTTGGGACAGTTGATCTCAACATTGGAGAGTTCTCCGAGCATCGGTATGGTGGGTGGTTTTTTGAGTAATCCTGATGGCTCTGAACAGCCTGGCGGACGTCGAGTGTTCCCGACACCAAAACGCGCATTCATGCGGGCGTTTGGGCTTTCGCGCTTGGCCAAGTTTTTCCCTGAGGTGTTTTCTGATTTTCTTTTGCACAAAGAAGCCTTGCCTGAGGAGCCTGTTGCTGTTGAAGCGATCTCAGGCGCATGTATGTTAGTCAAACGCGAGGCCATTGAGGATGTTGGCCTGTGGGATGACAATTACTTCCTGCATTGCGAGGACTTGGATTGGTGTATGCGATTCAGGAAAAAAGGCTGGAAGGTTATGTTTGTACCCGATGCCAAAATCGTGCATGTCTGGGGTGCATGTAGCCGTAGTCGTCCAATTTTCGTGGAGTGGCACAAGCACCATGGAATGCTTCGTTTCTACCGAAAATTCTTTCGCCATCAGTACCCAGGAGCATTGTGGGCGCTAGTAACTGTAGGCGTTTGGCTCCGTTTTTCTCTGGTTGCCAGTTATTACAGCCTTCGTCATGTAATGGCTGTGGCTGGGTTGGTGCGTGAGTAAGCGACAAGTAGGCTTGATAGGCGCTACCAGTTTGGTTGGTGAATGCGTCTTGCCGCTTTTGGCGATTAAAGACTTTTCCGTTACTGCATATTCAAGAAGTGTGGTCAACCATGTATCCACAGGCGTTTCGTGGCGAATAATTAAATCTAAAGAGTTATCTGGAACTCTACCGAGTCGGATTGAAAACTGGCTGTGCGTGGCTCCGATTTGGGTGCTACCTGATTACTTCGAATTGCTTGAGGCTCATGGCGTGAGAAGAGTGGTCGCCTTGTCTTCCACCAGTCGTTTCACGAAAGTCGGCCCTGGCGATACGGCAGAAAACGCCATCGCGGCAAAGCTGATCGATGCGGAGGCGCGAGTGCAGGCGTGGGCTGAGCGCCGAGGAATCGAGTGGGTGGTTTTGCGGCCCACGCTGATTTATGGCCAGGGGCAGGACAAAAACATCAGCGAGATGGCGCGTTTTATCCGTCGGTTTGGTTTTTTTCCATTGCTCGGTTCCGCACAGGGCCTGCGCCAACCCATCCATGCCGAGGATGTGGCGGCGGCTTGCGTGGCGGCTTTGCAGGCGCCGGGAGCGGCTAACCGGGCCTATAACCTATCGGGTGGCGAAACGCTGGCTTACCGCGAGATGGTGGCGCGCGTGTTTGCGGCGCTGGGCCGCCCGGCGCGTTTGGTGACTGTGCCGCTGTGGGCCTTCCGCCTGGCGGTGGCCATGCTGCGGCGCTTGCCACGTTATGGGTATTGGTCGTCTGCTATGGCCAAGCGCATGAACCGGGACTTGGTGTTCGATCATGCTGATGCAGCACGGGATTTTGGCTTCAAGCCCAGGGGTTTTGCGCTGGTAGCGGAGGATTTGCCGCGATGAACCTGTCGGTGACTCTGTTGGTCTTGCTCGCGACGACCGCCCTGCTGGCCTGGGGCGTGGCGGCGTGGGTGCTACGCCGTGCCGAGGCGCTGCGCTTGGTGCAAATGCCCAATCACCGCTCATCGCATGACTACCCAACCCCGAATGGCGGCGGTCTGGGCATTGTGGTGGCTGGCAGCCTTGCCGGTATCGCCTTGGTGCTGCTCTCTGGCTGGATGGTCGGTGGGTTGTTGCTCGGGCTCGCTGCCGTGCTGGCTGCCGTGGGGTTGCGCGACGATATGGCGCACCTGCCGGCTCGGGTGCGGTTCGGCGTGCAGGTGGTGGCTTGCGCTGGGGGTCTGATTGCGCTGGGTGATTTGCCAGCAATGGCCTTGAGCGGTGGGCTGGCGTTTCAGGTGACTGGCTGGGTCCTGTTTGGGCTGTTGCTGTTGGCTGGCGTGTGGTGGATCAACCTGTTTAACTTCATGGATGGGATTGATGGTATTGCCGGGGTGCAGGCGGTTTTCATTTTGCTGGCCGGTGCGGTGCTGGCGCTGTGGGCCGAGCCGCAGGCGGTTCACAGTCCCGTTTGGATGTGGATGCTGTGCGTGGCAGCAGCAACGGCTGGTTTTTTGCTGCTTAATTGGCCGCCCGCCAAAATCTTCATGGGCGATGTGGGCAGCACCTGGCTGGCGTTCATGGTGCTCTCGCTGGCGCTGCTTTGTGTTCAGGCCGGTTGGTTGAGTTACGCGGCCTGGCTGGTGCTGGCGGCTGTTTTTGTGACCGATGCAACCGTCACGCTGCTCACCCGCATGCTGCGCGGGGAACGTTGGTACGAAGCGCATCGCAGCCATGCCTACCAACGCTTGTCCCGGCGGTGGCAGGGTGGCCGCAAGGCGGAGCATCGCGCGGTGACCTTGCTCGTGGTTGCAGTCAACGGGCTGTGGCTCGCGCCGTGGGCCTGGGCGTGTGTGCAATGGCCGGCCGTGTCGGTGGCGTTTGTGGTGGCTGCCTATTTGCCGTTGGTGTTGGCGGCGTTGTGGTTGGGTGCCGGCAGGCCCGACTCTTGGTCTGGCGATCGGCGTGTGAGGAGCTAATACATGCCGCTTACAAAACTGGCCGGCCTTGCTGGCCCTGCCGCGCCCGGCCAAGCGCGCGGTAGCGCTGGCCGTGGATGTCAGCTTGATCGTCCTGACGGTGTGGATTGCGTTTTACCTGCGTCTGAATGAGTGGGTGCGTTTATCAGGCGAAGGCTTATTCCAGCCCATGTGGGCGATAGCCGCGTCGTGGCTGATTGCCCTGCCGCTGTTCATGACGCATGGGTTTTACCGGGTGATCTTCCGTTACTCGGGCACGGCGGCGATGCAGATGGTGCTGCGGGCCTTTGCCCTGTATGGTCTGCTGTATGCGTCGGTGGTGACGGCCATTGGGCTCCCTGGAGTGCCGCGTAGTGTGGGCATCATCCAACCCTTGCTTCTGCTGTTGGCAGTAGGCGCCTCGCGCGCGCTGGCGCGCTATTGGTTGGGCGGCCTGTACCAGAACATTTTTCAGCGAATGAACCTGCCCAAGGCGGTGATCTACGGTGCGGGACGAGCAGGCCGGCAATTGGCACAGGCGATGGCCCACGGCCATGAGATGCAGGTCGTGGCCTTTTTGGATGACGATGATCGCCTGCATGGGCATGTACTGAATGGTTTGCCGATACACAGCCCGATGGACTTGCAGGGGCTGGTTGAGACGCAAGACGTGCGCACTGTGTTGCTGGCCATGCCCAGTGTCTCGCGCCGCCGCCGTAACGAGATCCTGAGCCAGATTCGCAACGCACACGTAGCGGTGCGCACCTTGCCCAGCGTGACCGACCTGGCCCAGGGCAAGTTGAGCATTTCGGACTTGCACGAGCTGGATATCGACGACCTGCTCGGCCGCGAGCCGGTGGCACCCAACCACATCCTGCTGGCCAAAAACATCACCGGCAAGGTGGTATTGGTGACGGGCGCGGGCGGCTCCACTGGCAGCGAGCTGTGCCGTCAGATTCTGGCCGTGAATCCGGCCAAGCTGCTGCTGCTGATTGAGATGGATCGATTTTCTGAGACAGCGTTCTGGGAAAGATAATTGATAGATCGCTGTTGTTCGGTTCAGGCTGCTTTCCTCAGCTCGGTTGCAAAGTAA
>JAGWXI010000152.1 GCA_018969975.1 Burkholderiales bacterium | reverse complement strand
CGCTCTGCCAATTGAAGCTCTAATGCCGATCGAAACTCCGTGGTCATCGCAAAGAAGTTTTTAGTGCTCACTTGATTTTTGAGCAGGACTTCATTCCACACGACTTTCACACCTGCGACCAGTGGTTGATTACCCACCCAGCATGCGATTTCCCAACTCATGGCGGTCCATACTTGAGGCCAGGGCAATTGCTCAAGCCACAGCACTTTCATGTGTTTCACTTTTTTGCCTCAGTGGTTCGAAGAAGTTTGATTGCCCGAAAGCCAATCTCTGACGCAGCATTTTGATCATCCGCCAATCGACCATCAGATTTTCGCCAATTGCTTTGAATTAAAACGACCACAACTTTATCGTACTTGTCTGAGCTGGCTAGTTTAAATAAAGCCCCATACCAGCGATACCGTGGACGCGGCAAGGGATAGCGAAGATCACAGCCAGATTCCTTGCGAGTAAAGCAATTTTGTCTTTCCTGCATATCCTGTTGAAGTTGCTTCAAACTGCGGTCATCTGCATCCCCGGGTGTGCCGGTTTTCCCAGCAATGCCTAAATCGCCTTGACACAACTTGTCGTCCCAGACATCGCTGCAAGCAGCAAAAGCTGTCCCTGTCTTTCGATGGGTCAACATTAAAGCAGATATGATTTTTTGAGCCATCTCTGGCTTGACCAAGCGTGCTGAAGAACGAAGGGTTCCTTGCGTTTGATTTTCAGACACCAAAGGGAGTGGGCTGTCATGACGAAAAACTTTGCCCAACATGTGCGGGCGATGCAATGGTCTAGCATCAGCAGAATTGGCCAAACTAGCCAACATGCCTGCCATCCCAACAGGCGTTGTTAAGGTATTTCCTTGCCCATACGCTTCGCTGATCAAACCTAAATTGACACCTTTACAACGGGTGTAGCCTTTTTTTCCAGAGTCTGCGCAAAGCAATCTCTCCTCTGCTGTGGGCATGTGTTTGGGCCACTGCATTTCAATATATGAATTTCTTTTGTCACCTTCAGTTTGCGCTATAACTAAGGTATGACCGCTGAGAACAGGCAACAGGGGCTGTGCATACATGGACAACTCCATGTCAAGGCCCGTCAAAATATCACGCTGACCACAAAGCGGCGACGCAGATGCACTGGATTGTTTTTCGCAATGATGGTTCCACCCCCATGTGTGTGCAATGGCCTGAGTTCGTTCTGGACGATCACAATCTGAACTGAACTTACCCGCACTGAGTTGCTTTCGGCATAGCCATGCATCCAAAAATTGTTGCGAATCTGAGCGTTGTAAAGCGGATTCAAGTCCCGGGTAATTTGCGCCAGAGGACAATATACCAGCCATGAGCAATGGCTTGACCAAAGAACCCGGTTGGGCTTGTGTAAACAAGGCGTGGTTATCAACTTCCTTTGGCCATTTCGGCCTGTAGATGCTTTCTTCAGGAACAACAGGACAACCTGAAGGCCTGAGTCCTTTTCTTTGGGCATCATGCAAACTACAGGGGCTATCACTGCTCACTGCAGCCAAGATAGCGCCTGTAGGGACGTCCAACACCACCATTCCGGCCTTTCGAACTCTGGCGTTCTCATAGCGAGAGTCCCCCTTGGTCATTACCTGTTCGCAAGACCGGTCAATTGGATGGGTGTAGCAAGCAGTCAAATCTTGCAAGGTGTTTTGCCACCGCGGATCCAGCGTCAGTTGTACATGTAAACCCACGGGTACATCTTCAGCGCGAACTTTGGCAAGATGCGGCTTATCAAGGAATTGCGCATGTTTTGAATGTTGAGGTTGACGCCAAGGGGCCAATGATTGGGTAATCAACGGCAAACTGGGTAACTGAATCGCTGATGTCAGTGCTTGAGCCTCAGTCCCACCGTGTTGCTTGGCTTGTTCAAGACAAAACTCAGTCGTTGGGTTGTTTGCAGAGCCAATGTACAAAGGTTTTCCAGTCAGCGCATCACGCCAAAAAACACAGCCGCTAAGTCCGCTCCAAGGTGATCGACTTGTGACAATGGATTGAGGAAGAGCAACCCATTTATTGTCTTGAAAAATCTCAGTTGATGGTTTGGCAGATCGCTCGCTCCAAGCAAGTCCATACCAAAATTGACTTCCTT
>JAGWXI010000074.1 GCA_018969975.1 Burkholderiales bacterium | reverse complement strand
GTACTGTGCTCGGCGGTCAGAAAGTAGGAATCAAACAGGTCGACGACCAAATCTGGCAAGTCAGCTTTATGCAATACGATCTGGGTTACTTCGACATGGACAGTTGCCGTCTCGAACACGGGCCCAATCCATTTGGGCCCAGGTTGTTAACGATGTGATCGGTACAAACTGTAAATAGTGTCTTCAGTTTGTACCGGAATTTGGTGGTGGCGCTTCACGGATTCGAACCGCGGACCTGTGGATTATGATTAAAAATACTTAGAAAAAACTCAATTAAATCAATGACTTATATTTGGTGTGAAGTAAAGTGTGTAGTTAATGAGGTAAATATTAGTTGCTAAATTGTGGCGTCAATTTTTAAGCCATAGGCTTTTTTTAGAACGGGTATTAAGACTTGCTGAGCTAGGGTTCACAAGTGTTTTATCTAATGCTGTTAAGGTTATTTCTGATGGTTCGAATTCATAGCTGTGACTCGAACTGTAAAGGGCGAAAGTTCGACTCCATACTTGGACACCTCACATCGAAGTCGTGCAATACAACGTGCAATGAAAAGCAGCACCCGGGCTCATGGGTATTGAGGTTGCTTTTATTGCTCTCAGGAATTAACATTTGTCCATGATTGATTGGAACACCTGCCCTTCTGTAGAATTCAGCCCCGAGCTGGTCAGCGGAGCTTGGGCGTTTCGTGGCACCCGTATTCCGATCGTGGCCTTATTTGAAAATTTAGAAGACGGCGTCACCATCAATGAGTTTGTTGAACTATTTCCCGGTGTTGAGTTAATTCATGCACGCAGCGTTTTAGAACATGCTGCTAAAAGTGCAATGGCTGCGCATTAGCCTTGAAAGTCCTATTTGATCAGGGAACACCCGTTCCATTAAGAACGTACATTACCGCACACCATGTTTTAACAGCTTATGAGCTGGGATGGTCAACGTTAAAAAATGGTGAACTGCTTGCTGCAGCAGAAGGTATCGGGTTTGATGTTTTTGTCACCACAGATACAAACCTTACCTATCAGCAGAACTTATCCAATCGAAGTATTGCGATCATTGTTCTATCCACCACCAGCTGGCCCCGAATTCAGAAAAGTGTCGCTGCAATCGTTAGTGCAATTGATGCGGCTACGCCAAATTCATTTCAAACTGTTTCGATTGATTAAATCTAAATGTTCTTGATGTTTGGATCTTGATCTGGAATAACTTAAAGCTCGACTCCCTTGCAGGTGCTCGAAGAGACGAGGGCGTGAGTTTGACTCCATGAGCTGGCACTGAACTTTGAAGTCCCGTTTGTTCGACCCCCTTGCTGGTGCTCGAATGCAAAAGCTATTGAGGAGTGAATAATTTGCGCACATCAAGTACCCTAGATCTCAAAATCAAAAAAAGGATGCATAGGCTTTAGCATTGCGTTAATGAAAAAAATAGGATCATCTTGATTAAGAATGAGATTTATCAAAAAACTCGATTTTTTGGCCAGTCCAGTGGTATTCATCCAGTGAAAGGGTTAACTTTTCATAAATTTGTTCTATGGCTTGTCCTCGCTTTGGGTGGATGCCATCAAATTCAGTCGCGATTACTTGCAGATACTGAGGAATTGTTCAATATGCTCACGCATCAAGTCGGTCTTGCGGAAACAAACGAAGCCATTTCGCCAATGAACTCTAGCTTACAAAACGCTCCTTATCAAAACCCTTCCATTACTGACCAAGAGACTACTACTTCACAAGAAGGCATCAAAATTCCATCGAGCGTTTCAGCCCAAACCAACAAGCTCTTACAACCGATGGAACTCGATAAAGACTGTAACTATTGCCCAGATTTGGTGGGCGTGCCAGCTGGCCTAGCTTTGCTGGGTTCATTGCCTGATGAAAAGGATCGCGAATCCGATGAAGGTCCTATACAAAAGGTGTTGATGAAAGCATTTGCAATAGGCAAGTATGAAGTAACTAAAGCCCAATGGCGTTTTTTTATTGAACAAAGTGGCTACACAACAACCCAAGGTTGTTTGACATGGGTTGGTGATGGCTATGACAAACCTCCTAAGGTTAACTGGAAGGAAACTGGATTTGCGCAGACCGATGATCACCCCGTTGTCTGCGTCAGTTGGCTTGATGTCAAGGCATACACCCAATGGCTGAGCAAGATATCCCAAAAGTCTTACCGCTTGCCGACTGAAATGGAATGGGAGTATGTCGCCAAGGCAGACCAAGGCTTGGTTCCGTTTCCATGGCCTAGTGGCGAATCTCCCTGCAACCGAGCCAATCTTGCGGATCAATCTTTATTACGCTTATATCCAAATTGGCGTTTGGTGGGGTGCAATGATGGGTTTGAGTTCACATCTTCCGTGGGAAGTTTTGCGGCCAATCCCTGGGGTATCTATGATTTGCAAGGCAATGTAATGGAGTGGGTGTCAGATTGCTACTCATCAACGATTCAAGTTCAGCCTTGGAAAAATTCGGAATGCATCAAACGTGTCATCAAAGGCGGTGGTTGGGATATGACAGAAAAATATCTTCGAAATGCTTATCGAGGAAGGGCTGCTGCACACATTAGCTCTACAGGAATTGGCTTTAGGGTGGTAAGAGACTTCGAATAATTTTTTTCGATTTTCATTTAATAATCAACTTTTGTAATGGTAAACACTAAAAGCTATTTATCAAAATAAAATTAGAATAGGGTTTAATTAAATTAATCATAAGGAAGTATTGTGTATAAGCAATTTAATATAACTTTTTATCTTATCGCGGCCTTGATTTTTTTTCCATTAGCAGTTAATGCTCAATTGGATGATGTACTTAAAGATCTTGGAAATATTCAACTCCCTGGCAAGCCACCAGGTAAAGCCACTCCAAATTCGCAAGCATCACCTGGAGCTGTTCAGGGCGCAGCAGCTAAAAATACAGGGGGTTTGATGCCCAGCGACCAATGGTGTAAGCAACAAGCAGGTTCAATTGCAGGCATGAAAATTGATACCAATATTATTTCTTCTGAATTCAAGATCCCGGATTTAGAAGGCCTGCAAGACGTATTTCTAAAGGCTTTGAATAAAGGAAAAATCAACAAAACTTTCCCCAGCGCCAAATTTTTCCAAGCTTCTTTTGAAACCAAGAAAGTTCGCGCCATCTATGACACTTTCTTGGCTTTTCCAGAGCCTGACACATTGGCGGCGCTGATTCAAATTTCTCGTTCCTCTGACGAGCAAGAGCGTGGCGACGCCCTGATGGCACTGGTTTTCTTGCACTTACAAACCCCTGAAGCCTCTATAAGCCCCACTCGGTGGAGAGAATTGCATCAAGCAGCTCTTAAAAAAGAACATTACACCGCAATTGAATTTCGCGCTCGTATAAATGCCTATGGCGAATTCGGCCCTAAAAACCTAAGGCAAGCACTTGGAGATTTGGTAAGCGCCGGTGGCCTCCAAAGTAAATATAACCAATCTCGCGGAATCAAAAAAGAATTTGATACCCAAAATTACGGTGTCATCCACACGGCTACTGCCAAAGATATTTACTTCAATGAACCCGATATGCCTTCCAGACAGCAATGGGAAGGCTCTGCGCAAATGGGTTTGCAAATTGAAGCAGCTCAAAAATCTTTTGCTGAAAAATTGCCAAGTACCCGCGTTGGCAAGTTGTACGCAGAGGCCGCCAAGTACAACGAAGAGTCTATTTCAATAGGCAATGACATTATAAAGGCCACACAGGGCGGAAATCAACTCGAAGGTCAATTACAAAGCATCAAGTCTTTGAAAGCTTCTTCGCAGGGTGAAAAGCCTGTATTTGAAGATGTCTCCCCTGAGGTTCAGGCCGCGCAAATCAAGATGCTGGCCAAAGTGGGAACCTTAGACGATACGCAAAAGAAAATGCTGGCCACAGCGCAAGAAAAGCGCTTGGTTGCTCAAAACATCATCACCCAGTCGTATGGCGAGTTGATTCAACTGATGACCGCCAACGCTGGCGGCGATTTTGTGCAAATGACGGCGTCTCTACCAGCCTTAACTGCTGCCAACAATAACTTAATTCAGAGCTGCATTATTACCGCCAAGTGGGATCAAGCCATGCGATCCAAAGATATTCCTAAGCCAGACGCCAAAAAAGTGGAGTCAGCAACCACTGATCTGAACAGCAAATACAAAGAGTGACGGGAAATACATGATCAGAAGACGCCCCCTGCTTGCTGGACTGGCAACCCTTGTATCGCTCAAGCCTTTGTTGTCTTGGGCTCAACCAGCCACCAAAAAACTCAAGCCCAAGACACCGCCAGTGTGGACCGGCTTTGGTTTGAATGGAGGCTCTGCGCAAGCGAGGTACGATTTAACGCGTGAGTTTGTTCAAAAAAAATATAACCATAAACTGGATGAATCAGAAGCCTTCTTGTTTTTGGTTGAACCTCTGAAAAACTTATTAGCATCCAAACAAGCTGGTCGGGTTCAGTTTAAAGACAAAGTCGAGTTCGGTGAAAATCTGCTTCTGGGTTTTGCCCACGATTACGAAACCACAGTAGGTGCCCGTGTTGAGAAAGATGGCGAAAACGCCAACACGCTTTTCATCTTCATGTCTGGCGTGGGCCTTATTTTGTCGTTTGACAATGGCACAGGCTGGCGGGTGCTTTCTTCGTTTCCATTTATGTTGAGGATGGAGCGCCCAGGCGGTGACCTCAATGATGTCAGAGGCAAAGCTGTTGGCTACATGAACGAAGCCTATACAGCCTATGGTAATGCTTTTTCGCATTTTTTAGGTCGTTTCAACAAATGGGACCAAGGCTTTAGCAGCAATTACTTTGCGCGGTTAACCAAAGCTACTATTCACAAAGACGCCAAGGACAAATTGGCTGCTTATCGCATTCAAAATGTGCTGAATGAGGAGTTGGTTGGCTTTTCAACCAGCTCTGCTTTGTGTGACAACTTGGACATTCCATTGTTGCCCTTTCAAGAAAATGACGCCTTGGCCAAGCGCTATGCGGTGAAGTTTGCAAATGATTTGGCAGCCCAAAAAGAAATCAGCATTCCTGACGCTGATTTGAAATTTGAAGTGGTCTTGCGCGACGTAGACAAGCAAGTGACAGTCAGTAGCCAAAAGGGCGTCAATATCGTCAAGCGAACGGTGGTCATGCGTGTGATTGTGTTTGATGAATATTCCAGCCTGCCCGACAAAAAAATACTAAACGTTCTCGCTTCTTCCACAGGCGAAGACCGTATGCCTTTGAACACTTCAGAGGACGACACGCCTGAGCGTGATTTGGTCTTTTTTGACCGATTGATGTCACGCACCCTGACCCAGTTGTTTAAAGGCTTGGCTTCCAAGAATGAAAGTCAATTGGCTTCGGTTGAAGTCAAGCTAAGTTTCGTTGCACCTGCTTTGCCCAGGTTGCTTGAGTTATGCACAAAAACCCGAGGATGAAGTTAAATTTATGAAAACTTGTTCAACATTCAACGTGATTTTCCGTGCAGTGATTGTCATCGCCATGGGAGCTTATGTCGGTTTGGCTGGAGCACAGCAGAAATTTGTGCGTGGCCAAGCAACTGACGTAAAAAAAGAAGATGCCTTGGCTAAGGCCAAAGTGGCTGCTTGGAAGAATTACCTTGGAACACTGCAAGGCGCAAAGCTTGACAACATCATCGCCAATGAAAAGGCGTTTTTGGGTGAGATTGACAGCTATGTGGTTGATGTCAATGTGATTGACGAGAAGTGTGCGGCTCAACCACCATCTTGCACGATCAGCATCAAGGCTGCTATCAATGAGTCCACTGTAGAAAGTCGCTTGCGACAAGGCGCAAAAGCGGCTGGCGCAGCAAAAGGCGGTAGCAAAGTAGATGACTCGGCTGCTTTTTTAGTCATGGCCAGAGTTGCTGATGTAAGAACTGTTTTTGATGCCAAAGTTACCAAGCGTGCGGAGTCTACTGTCAGCACATCAGGTTCTGCAGCCAGTGCCGATGCTGCAGCAGCCAATAAAGCTGGAGAAGCATCGGTATCTGCTGACTCAGCTTCCGTGACTCAAAGCTCAAAAACTGTCACTGGCGGATCTCAGGAACTAAAACGCGATAAAGTGGTTTATGCCCCATGGGGTCAGGTTGCAGATTTGCAAAATAGCATTGGTGAAAATCTGCAAAACAACCAAATTTCTTTTTTACCTTGGGATGCATTGGTTGAGGAATGTAGTGTTGCAGACAGTGCAAATTTCTCTAAAGATTTTGCCGTCGCTGAAGACGGTCAACTGCCTGCCAAGTCCCGGCTAGACTTATTTAAAAAATTCAGAGAATGCCCAACGGGCGCTATACAAAAAGCTATTTTGGCCTCAATCGAAATTGATGGTTATCGCAAAGATCCCAATACAGGTCTTTGGTTAGCTTCTGGTAATGTCAACATCACGGTTTATGAATTGAAGGGCACTCGCTACGCTAGTATTGGTTCTGCCAATCGAAGTTTCAGTGGTCGCGCAGAAGTGCAAACAGATGCCGCCAGAGATGCTTTGAAGAATGCTTCCAAAGTTGCCTCGGATGTCATCGTCAACCAAATCAATTCACTTAAATGAGTTATTTCTTTAAAAAAATCATTGAATTTTTGACTGTGAGCACCTTCGGGTGCCTGGTCTTTTGTTCTTTACCTGCTTATTCCCAATCCCAAATCGTGATGCGCGAAGTCACTGCTACTGGAAATGGCGGAGATGTGTCCTCGGCCACCATTGACGCGATTGAAAACGCCATAGGGCAGGTGGGTGGAATGAAAGTTTCTATCGCCACTTCCTTGTCGATGAGTGAAGTCACCAAGGGTGACAAAACCACGTTTGAAGAAAACTTCAAGCAAAACATCGAGCGAATGACCCGAGGCATCATCAAGTCCTACAAGGTCTTGGAGTCAGGTACCAGTCCAGGCTCTGGACGAGCATTTGTCAAGATCAAGGCAGTGATTCCTTCTTACAAGCCTTCAGAGCAACTCAAGCGCATGAAGTTAGCGGTGTTGCCCCTTGTTCTCAGGGGCAATGCGGCCACCTTGCCGGAGGCAGGTAACTTTGGCAACGGAGTGTCTTCGTCGTTGGAAGCCTACCTGACACAAACCCGCAAGTTTGCCATGATTGACCGTCGCAATACGGCCAAAAGCAAGCAAGAGCTCAAAGGTGCTAATGCCCGCAATGCGCCTATCGAAGAAACCGTTAAGTTTGGTGTTCGCGTGGGTGCAGACTACATTGTCTTGGTGGCATTGAATGAGTTTTTACCTCAGCAGACGCAGCAAGAGCGTGTCACTGGCAGAGTGGTTACCCGATTTTCTGCACCTGTTGCAATTGATGTTCGCGTGATCGACATTGCAACTGGTCAGATTAAATTTGCCCAAACCTATAACAACCCCGGACGTTTGCCCTCCAGCGCAGCGCTGATGCAATACGCGGCTGACATCGGTGTGGATATCGGCCAAGTCATCAGCTCCGCTATCTACCCCATTGCGGTGGTAGGTGGGGGCGACAAAGAAGTGACATTCAACCAAGGGGGTGACACGGTGCAAACGGGTCGCAGCTACCGCTTGGTCAGTCTGGGCAAAAACTTGACCGACCCCTACACCAAGGAATCCTTAGGGCAAGAGGAAAGTGAAATCGCCATTGTCGAAGTCACCGCTGTGACCGACAGAACCGCGACTGCACGCTTGGTATCTGGTCGACTGCCACCCAGCATTGCCGCCGGCAGTTTGCTGGCCAGACTTTTGCCCGATGAACCCTCTATGGATTTGAATGTGCAAGTCACATTACCAACATTGCCAGGTGCGAGTTCAAGTAACAGTGGTGCAGGTGGGGCTAAAAAAGATGATCAAGACTGGTGACTTTTAAGGATTTTTAAAAATGAAAAAACTAACTACATCCCATAAATCATTTTCTCTTTTGCTCGGCCTCAGTTTGTTGACTGCGGTGCCAAGTTGGTCTCAAGATGCGAAGTTAGAAATTGAACAGAAACCTTTGGCTGAATTACCCAACAGCATTTCGGGTGGAGAGACGGTTCGTTCCAGAATGGATAAATTCATTCGCGAACAAGGTTTGCGTGATGTCAAAGACAATAAAAAAGATGAAGCTGGTCGCATGGTGTTGATTGATTTTGCAACGGCCACCATCTCTGCACCTCCCAGCGACCCCAATTTTGTGAATGCGCGTATCGCTGCATTCAATAAAGCATTGCTTAATGCCAAGAGCCAGTGTGCTGAATTTCAAAAGACTGTTGTATCCACCGAGGCGGTGATGGACACAGGTTTGCCTTCAGCTGAACGTGCAAAAGCCGATGCAGAACAACTCAAGCGTGAGGGCATGACCCAAGAAGGCGCCACCAAAGTTGCGCAAGCGCTTAACGCTGACCTCAAAGGCCGTGCCAACATGCCTCAGGCAATTCAAACGGCGGCTCTGTATGGCGAGAAAATTTTGGGCAATAAAATGTCTGAAGAAATTCGCAAAAAAGGCTTAGACCCCAGCAAGCCTGTAGACCAACAAGTTGCCAAAACCATTGCAGAGTCCCAAAGCTTTAAAAATGCTGTGTCCACGATTGCTGCTGCCCGCTGCACAGGCATCAAGGTCATGGCTTCGTTTGAGCAGAACCCCTCTTCAGGTCAAGGCCAAATCGGCATCGTGACGGTTTGGTCAGAGAAGCTTCATGCTATCGCAGATGCCATCGTTACCAACCATTGGGAGTTAATCCAACGCGGTGAGCCAGGCAAAACCATTGCAGAACATGTTCCCAATGATGTGCGTACGCTTTTGACCACTTATGGTGCTCAACTTGTTCGCGATGAAAAGGGCGACTACGTGGTTTTGGCATATGCACAAGCCCAGCCACGAACGAAAAATCAACAAAGCATTGACTCAGCCTATGAGGTAGCTAAGACCCGTGGTTATGGACTGATTCGCTCTTTCATGGGCGAGGCTGTTGAAACCAACCGTGAATTGCTCGATGCCGAGGTCTCTACCGTCTTCACAGATGAATCAACCCGCTACCAAGAAGAGAGTTCATTCTCAAGAAGTATCAAAGCCGTGGGTCAAAAATTACCTATCAGTGGCATGACCGTGGCCCATGAGTGGGAAACCTTGCATCCCGCCAACAACGGTCCTGTGGTGGGAATGGTCATTCAGTGGAAGGTTGACTCTGCCAAGATTGCAGCTGTGTTGTCAGGCATGAACCAAGCGAGTGGCGCTAAAGCAGCTGAAGCAAGCCGCGGAGTCAGCAGTGGTGGTGGATCAGCTGCACAAGGTGGCGGGTCTGTTCCTGCATCCAAGCCCAGCAAAGCAGATGCTTATCAAGGTCAGGGCAAAGCTTCTCGTGATTTCTGATGCGGGGACAAACTGTGTGCTTCTCCTTGGCACTGGCTGTTGTGCTTCCATGGAGTTTGATGAACTCTTCTTATGCCCAGGTTCCCCATGCTATCAAGGAAAAATTGACGCTGGGGGGAGTGGTTCTGCATGAAGGCAATTACTATGCAACTGTGACAGGAACGGTGCGAGGAACACGTGAGGCCGTGGAGTCCATGCTAAGCACCAAAGCCATGCGAGCCATCTCTTACAAGTTGTGCGGTCTAGAACAAGTTGCAGGACGTCGCTTGGAAACCAAAATCACAGGTTTCTCGATGACTTCATCTGAATTGGTTGGGAAAGAGTTAAGTGTCACCATGAGCGCTCCGGCGCAAAAACCATCCTGCCAGTTGATCGTGTTGCCACCACTGCCCCCCATACCTTCTGCCCCTGTACCACCCCTTCCATCCAATACCTCTGCGCCAACAAGCCCTGGCTCAAGTGACATCACCATAAGGAACTTTGGTAATGAATATTGAAAAACTCTTCCCTCAGGTGCTGCGCTTCTTAGCGTTGTGCCTTGCGCTCATGTACTTTACTGTGAATGGACAAACCCTGCGCGAAGATGCAAGCTTGAGCGATAAGGCCGAAGGCGCACCAGGTGCCACCAAATTGAAAGCCGGCTCCAGTGTCAAGGTTTTAAAGCGTCAAGGATTCTGGGTTGAAGTCGATGCCGGTGGAAAAAATGGCTGGCTCAAAGCGTCGCAATTGAATTTCACAGGCGCTACAGGTGGGCCTACGGCCATCGACACCGGTCGCCTTGGTACTGGCAATATTGTGGCAACCTCTGCAGCCAGAGGACTCTCTGCCAAAGATTTGGTGAGCGGGAAACCTAATTTTGACGAAGTTAAAAAATTAGACGGCTTGAGTTTTGATCCGGCTGGTATCGATGCCTTCGTTGCCACAGGCGGCGTTGTTCCTTCTAAAGAAAAAATCCAATTGGCCGCTGCGAAACCTGCCGCACCTCCATCCGCCGCTTCATCGCCCAGTGGCGCAACGCCAGCACCTGCAACCAAAAAGAAAGACGACGATGAGTGGTAAAAACATATTTGCTTTGGCGCTGTGTGCGGCTTTTTCTCTGGCCGCACAAGCACAAACAGACGAAGAAAAAGTGGGTAAATCTGCCTCTGCTCAAGTGCTGGGTGCAGCTCCTTTGATTCAAAACGATGCCTCCTTGAAGTACGTTAATTTATTAGGTGGTTCTCTATCTGCTTACTCTGGCGCTGTTTACAAATGGCACTTTGGCATCATCAAATCTGAAGCTATCAATGCCTTTGCCATGCCCGGTGGCTACATACTCTTGTCGGCTGGCTTGCTGAAAAGTCTTGAGAGTGAGGATGAATTGGCCTTCGTTCTCGCCCATGAAATTGCCCATGTCACCCGACGTCATCACTACCAAGTGGTTCAGCGTCAACGACTTGCTGACCAAGCCGCCAAAGGTTTAGAAGCGGTTACCCAAGACGGTGACACCGCCAAACTGGCGCAGGCCAGTGGCCAAATTTATGCCAGAGGCTTGGACAAGAGCGCAGAGTTTGATTCCGATCGGCTGGGCGTAGAGATCATGACCAAGGCCGGCTATGACCCGGTAGCAGCTGTGAATGTGTTGGAGAAATTGCAGCGATTCAAAGGTGATGACCCACGTGCTGAATTGCTGTTCTCAACACACCCTTCTCCTGCTGAGAGGCTGGACATGCTTTTGCAATCTGGCATTGATAAATTGCCCCGCCCGAATGCCAAACCCAGCCCAGCCAGAGCTGAACGGTTTCAAAAATTTCTTCAATCGATTTAATACAAGAACACCATGTCCGAATCCCACGAATCCCCGAAAGAAGCTTTTCAGCGTAAATGTTCTATCTTTATTTCTTTGGTAGCTTCAATGCTGCTGGTCAATAATTTAGGTTCACAAAATTCAGGCAGTTCGGCTGCTTTTTTGAATGCGTCGGCCATCAATACCTATGCCTTCTATCAGGCCAAAACAATTCGACAAAATGATATGAATTTGACCGCAAACACGCTTGATGCGGTTGTTGATACTTCTCCAACCGTGAACGACGCCGTCAAACAGGTCATCCGTGACAAAGCTGAGGCTTTGCGAACAAAGGCCAAATCGTATGAAAGTGACCCAGAGACTGGTGAAGGCAAAAAAGAGCTTCTTGCGAAAGCCAAAGCCTCAGAAGTTGCTCGCGATACAGCCTTGGAGAAGGGGCCTTATTTCGACTTTGCAGGGTTGCTGCTTCAACTGTCCATTATTTTGTTTTCAGTGGTGTTGATCACTGAGCGGCGAACGCTTTACCTTTCTGCATCTGCGGCTGCCATTTTGGGAACCTTATTGAGCATGGATGGTTTTTTTCTGTTTCTGAAAATACCTCTGCTCAGTTAACTTAACACCGGCCCAGTAATGGTGTTTATTTCAAATGGGCGCACAACTCATTCAATCCCAAAACCCTTCCCCTGATTGTTCCGTCAGTGTTTGGAAAGAGCTCGCGCCTGAAAACACCAATCAACCCCCTCGTTGGCAATACCGAAAAGTCTGGGCTTCAAGCAACCCCCGCTTAAATGCCTCTTGGCTGTCATGGGCCCACCATGAACATTTGATATTAACTCTGTTAGCAGGGCGAGGTGCCCAGCATGTGGTTCAGGTGAGTGGTCTGCAGGTGAGTTCCTCCAAAGTGGAACTCGTGACCTTGAATGCAGGGTCAGACTTTGAGCGTGCTTGGCTTGGTCCTGCCCGTCTTGCGCAAAAAGAAACATTGTGGGTATCCGAAAACGATGCGCTTAAATGGGCTAGAGCCTGTCTGATGGCTTTGGAGTCAGTCCACCGACTCGGCTTGGTACACGGCGATTTGAAGTCAGACAATATCTGCGTCACTTCTATGCAAAGCACGGCTAGCAGCGGCAAGCAAATAGACCTCTGCAGTATTCGTTTGATTGATTTTGCCTATTCACTCTACCGTGATGCACCGTTGCAGTTTGTCTTGCCTACTGACCCCATCAAATTAGATTACTTGCCCGAGTTTTTCAAATCTGCATTAGCCAAAGCGCAAGCGCAAAACAATGTCAGCCCATTGAACGCAGTTGCTTGCGCAAACATTGATTTGTACAGTCTGAGCTGCCTGCTTGAAAAAACCGTCTCTTCCGACATGACAAGTCAGTGGAAAGACTGGGGCCAATTGTTAGAAATATGCAGGAGAGAAGGGCAGTCGCGCAGTGAAAATTCTTTTTTCAAGGGCCAGACAAATTTTGAAGCGCCAACGCAAAAGTTACTGAAAATCTTAGAGGCCCTTTTGAAAAAACGCAATGTGCCGCAAGACGAATGGGTGTGGGCAGATACGACCACAGTTGCCTCAGTCGCCCCTACGCCCCTTATCAACACATCAGTGCCAGAAGTTGTATTGACACCCTTGGTTCAGGGCCACCAAATACAAGCGCCCAAACCTGCTTCGCCGTCCGGTTTGGCTTATGGCTTGGTTTATGGGTATTTCATGCTGATCGCGACGCTTTGGGCGATTGACAGTGCATACACCAAATATGGTTTAACACTGTCTGATGTTGGGTACTATTTAGCGCTTCTTGCCATGCCGATTTTTTCATGGCTGAGTATCGTAGCCCTTAAGGGGGTGATCAAAAAACAAGCCCCCATTTGGGGTGCTTGGCGTACTCCATTTTTGCTGTTGTTTTCAATTGAAATATATTTTGGCTTTACCCTTCCCATCAGTGAAGAATTGATTCTTCAGGTTTTTTTGTCTCTGCTCATGGTGATTTATTTATGGGCGCTCAGCAGAAATAGCATCATTTAAAAGGTAGTTTGCCGTGTCCAAATTATTAGAAGTCACTTTGGAAATTATTCAGGACATGGCGAAAAAATATTTGCCTCCCATTTATTCACTCATTCAGCGCGTGTTGGACCTCAAAGCTTTTTCACTTTCATTTTTTGCACACTATTCA
>JAGWXI010000073.1 GCA_018969975.1 Burkholderiales bacterium | reverse complement strand
TTAGGGAGTGGCCAAAGTACCCCTTTGGGGCGTCCGGTAGTGCCCGACGAGTAAAGCATATCACTGCCTTGCAAAGCATGTGCAATGGCAGAGGTCGGTTTTTTCGCACATTCAGCAACCCAATCCCTGTGCGCCCTTTGTTCTGCACATGCACCCACGCTCATGCACTGCAACGAATTTGGTAGCTTAGAGAAAAAGTCTTGATCAACAGACTCCAAAGTTGTCGAATAAACAAATAAGCGTGCACCACAGTCCCGGATGATGTAATCCATTTCGTCGGTCGTCAGGCGGGTGCTGATGAGGGTGTAATACACGCCACTTCGATCTAAACCAAAGCAAAGCTCCAGTAATTCACGGCAGTTATTCATCAACACAGCCACGTGGTCGCCTGTAAGGATGCCTAGATCCGATACCAAATGAGCAACTTGGTTGGCGCGTTCTTCTAGTTGTGCAAATGTGACTTGTTCTCCACTCTCGCACATCTGAAATGCAATTTTTTCAGGATCAACATTGACTGGTTGAATGGGAATTAACATTGGACCCCCATTTTTAATGGGCAATACAGACTTTGCCGAACTGTGCGCCACTTTTCAAATACATCATGGCTTCTTTAAGCTCCTCGAATGCAAAGACCTTATCGGTTACGGGCTCGATCTTATGCTGTGACATTGCACGCAACATGGCCTCCATGCCATCACGGTGCCCAACTGTCACACCTTGAAGTCTAACTTGGCGGGTAATGATGTGGCCTAGGGAGGTGTTGACACTGCTACCAGACAAGATGCCGATCATTGCTAAAGTACCGCCAGGGCGAATGCAGCGAAGAGATTGTGGAAGTGTTTTTTCACCACCTAACTCCAAAATCAAATCGTAGCCACGCCCCTGAGTAATTTCGCGTGTGGCTTTTGCCCATTCGGGCTGTTCACGGTAATTGATCACGGCATCTGCACCCAAGGCCGTTGCACGATCCATTCGCCCTTCGCTTGAGCTAATGACGGTGACATGTGCTCCTAAACTTTTGGCGAATTGCAGTGCAAACAGTGCAACGCCGCCGCATCCTTGTACTAAAACTCGGTCGCCTGACTTGACGTGACCGTACGTGACCACAGCACTCCATGCTGTCAATGCGGCGCAAGGAAGGCTTGCAGCTTGGATATCGCTAAGGTAGTCGGGGACTAGCACCACACCTTGTTCAGACAGACACATCACTTCAGTCATGGTCCCATCAATAGGCCCCCCTAGAGATTGGGTGAGTCTCTGCAAATCAGGTTCGCCCCCGATCCAACCTTGAAAGTATGTTGGACAGACTCGATCACCTATCTGAACACGCGTAACGCCTGCTCCAACTTCGATAACCTCCCCAACCCCATCAGAGATGGGAATCAATGGTAATTGACCGGTATAGCTACCGTAGCCGCGCTCAGGCACGACGAGGTCGCGAAAATTGAGCGAAGAAGCGCGCATTTGCACTAAGACTTGACCATCTCTCGCTTTCGGCTCAGGGCGCTTTGAAAGTTTTAAGTGGTCAATTCCCCATTCTCCCTCAATTTGAAAGACGCGCATTTAGATTGCTCCTGGTTTGAAACGAAAGTCATTCGCAACACGCTCAAGGAGCATTGCAGTGGAACCGTCCGCTAATGAAGCAGTGTGAGCTGCAGTGAGATGTCTTAAAAAAGCATATCGATCTAAAAATCCTTCTGCACCCATAGCGTGCAAGAGAGATCCCAATTGAGTCTGAGCCATACTTGTCGCATAAAGTTTGGCTTGAGCAGCAGCAGTTTGAACCTCACTGCCCTTGTCAATGAGGTCACACGCTTCCCTCACCAAGAGCTCAGCTGCTTGTAACGCTGTTGCAGCTTGCGCTATCTGCCAACGCCAACCTTGGTATTGATCCAAAGACTGGCCAAATGCAGTTCGCTTATGACCATAAACGCTCACATCGGTCAAGGCTTGAGACACCATTGCGCAACACATTGCCGCAACGTAAGTGCGTGCACGGTTAATAGCTCCCATGATGTCGACGAACGCTTTGCCTGGCCCATAAAGAAGATGAGATGAATCGCAATAGACATTCGTCAAGCGAAATCCACCAATACCCATGCTACTCAGTGCGCTGTTGGTGGCAACGGTAACACGCTCGAAACCTGGAGAGTCAGCTCGGATAAAAAATGCCGCAATTCCTTTGACGCCTGAACCTACTTTGGTTTGAGCGTAAACCACGACACCGTCAGCATGAGCAGCATTGATGATCCAAGTCTTTGATCCGTTAAGCAGCCACCCATCTCCATTGCGAATAGCTGTGGTTTTAATTTGACCTAAATCAGATCCGGCATCCGGCTCAGTTAGTGCAGTGCAGGCAACGACACTGCCCTGTATCAAATTGCTAACATAAAGTGGTGCCAATACATTGGGCGATGCTTTTACCAGTTGCGCTGCAACGTTGTGTGAATTCACCAATGCCATAGCAGCACTGAAATCAATCCGCGCTAGCTTGTGCAGAACTTTAACCTTTTCACCAAATGAAAGACCAGATCCACCGAACTCAATCGGCACTTGTAGGCTCAATAATCCTGAAGCACCAGCAGGCTCAAACAAAGCACGACGGTCAAAAAGCCCCTTGCCCCATTGAGCTGCATTCGTGGCTAGGTGCTGTTGAGCAAATCGATCTGCTGCTTCCATTGTGCTAGCTGCGCGTTTGGACAGATCTTCTGTTCCTGAGATCATTTCTTCATGCCTTGCTTGTCGGCTTGTTATCACTCGGGATTGATTGTCTTGCACGTAACCACCGCCACAAGGAAGCAATCAAGGGCACCAACCCCTTAGGTAAGAAGATGGTCGCCACCACCAAAATCAAGCCATATGTGATGAGTCTAAAACTGTCAGCAAACCGTAAAATTTCAGGCAAAAATGTGACCGAAACTGCGCCAACTATGGGGCCTGTTAGCGTGCCGCTGCCGCCCAAAATGACTGCCAAAATAATGTTCAGTGATTGATCGACGCCAAATGGCTCTGGATTTAAAAAACCGATGTAATGAGCATAAAGAGTACCAGCCAAACCAGCCAATATTGAACTCATCACGAACGCAAACAACTTGTAGCGTGAAGTAATGACTCCCATGGCTTCTGCGAGGTCCTCGTTTTGGCGAATTGCCAACATCACTCGTCCTGCACGAGAGTGCAAAATTAAGGCACAAACGATGGTTGCTAAAACTGCTGCTGACAAAGCAAGGGCGTAATAATTGAGATTGCTGCGCCCTTCGAAACTGAAAACATGCCCGAAGAGTGTCAGCTCACTTGGGCGTGGCACATCAGGTATACCAGCTTCGCCCCCAGTGAGTGCGCGAAACGTTATCAGCACAATAAAGATAACCATGTTGTAAGCTAGGGTGACAATTGAAAAGTAGTGTCCTTTAACTCGGAGACTTGGATACCCCGCAAGTATTGCCATTAGGCCCGTTAGTAAAGGCGCAATTACTAGCGTTGCCCAAACAGAAACACCATAGTTAATTGTCAATAAGGTGGATATATAGGCGCCTATGCCCATAAATCCCGCTTGCGCGATCGACACATAACCTACAAATCCTTGCGTTAAGTTTTGGCCTTGCGCAAGCACAATCCAAATCAATGCCAAGGTCATCAAATGAATGTAGTAGGGAGATTTGAATGCATGTGGCATGGCCAATGCAAACGCCACAACTAATATGCTGCGCATCAAAGGATTGGAAATAAGGCGTCTCATTTTTTCCCCATCAAGCCTTGTGGCATGACCAGCAAGACCAAGATCATGATTAAGAAGGAAATCACATCCTTGTAGGCCGACGACAAAAAGCCTGCTGCCAAGGACTCGCTGACACCCAAAACCAGGCCGCCCAAAATAGCGCCTGGCAATGAACCAAGGCCGCCCAATATCAACACGGCAAAGCCTTTCACCGCAAAACTTTCACCCACTCCAGGAGCAAGAGCTAATAAGGCGCCAATTAATGCACCTGCAGCCACCCCTAATGCGGATGAAATAGCAAACACAACGGATGAGACAAAGTTAACATTCACACCCATCAGAACTGACGCATGACGGTTTTGAGCCACGGCGCGAACAGACTTACCAGTTTTCGTCTTTAAGAGTAGTAGCGTCACAACGGCTACCAATGTGACTGCTGTAACGATCACAACCATTCGTAACTGAGCAACGAATATTCCTCCAATGTCAAAAACCTGTTGGTATGGTGTTTGAATGATCACCTGATCGGCTCCAAATAACAGCAAGTTGCCACCTTCCAACATCATTGTTAGACCCAAAGCAATGATGAATGCATTGATGTGAGGCGCATCACGAACAGGTCGGTATGCCAGGCGCTCAATGAGCATACCCATCACCGCACCTACTGGCATGGCCATTGCGATGCTGGCAAAGAAAGAAAGCCCCATAGATGTGGAAAATACGAAGGTTGAATACCCCCCAAACATGGCCAATGAGCCATGCGCAAAATGCGCAATTCCTAAAATTCCAAAAACTACGGTTAGTCCAAGCGCTACCAAGGTGTAAACGGAACCAATGGCAAGCCCATTGAGTATTTGTTGCAGAAATTCATTCATCGCATTTCACCATTCGGATATGCCAACTGAGGAAGACAGTAACACCCGAGACTCAGAGAGTGACTGAGTCCCGGGTTTTGGCTAATTAAGCTCTGGACTTATTTGCGAATACTGCGCAAAAATTGTGAGTAAGCTTTGTTATCAGATGGCAGCTCGGACACGAAAATCCACTTGCCCTTTTGCCACTGAAAAGCACCATTTGACGTGTAGGCCTGACCGTTCTGGTCGAACATGACACTTCCATCGTTAGCCATGTATTTCATGACTGCCTCTTTAGGGATGGGCAATGTACGCACTGCTTCTGCGACTTTCTTGGCATCCTTTGCACTGCCAGCGCGTTCGATCGCATTCTTCAGCACATAAACTTGGTCATAGGCATAGGGCGAACTAGGTGTTGGTGATTGGTTGAATTTTTTTCTGTAATTCGCATCGTATGCTTTGGCCTGTGGCCCTAAAGCTTCTATGGTCAGCTCTGTTGGGCGGAGATCCCAAACGCCTTCCATTTGGGCGCTTGTCACCACCTTCAGAAACTGCTCTTCGCTGCCACTGGTAAAACCGTAACGCGGAACATTCAAGCCTAATTCCACTGCCTGACGGTAAACAAATGCTGCGGGCTCAACGTAACCCACGACCAGGATTGCATCAGGTTTGAGTCCGCGGATTTTTGTTAATTGCGGTGTCATATCACGATCACGAAGCCCAAATGCTTCTTTTGCAATGATTTTGCCGCCAACTTTATTTAACTCTTTTTCGAATGCATCTACATATTGGGTATAAAAACCAACCTCTAAAGCGCCAATGACTGCGACATTTCGCGCACCCTTTTGTGCTACAAACGTTCCAGCTGCAGCGCCAGTAAAGTCTGCTGGTGGTCGTGTCCGAAATACGTTGGGAATTCCTTGAGCCGTGATCGCACGTTCTGCAGCATTGCCAACTAACATGAGTGCATCCTCTTTAGCTATGAAGGAAGCAACAGCACTGGTTGATCCTGAGCAGCAAAAACCAACAAGGTATTTCACGTTATCACGGTCAATCAGTTTTCGTACGCTGTTGGTAGCCTCTGTTGGGTTGGCTTTATCGTCCGAGGTTATCACTTTGAGTTTGTAAGTGATTGAACCGGCCTTGATGCCGCCTGCCGCATTAATCTCATCAGCTGCCATTTGAACAGCGTTAGCCTGAGGCAAGCCATAAACGGCACCACCACCTGTCAACGCATCATTAACGCCGAGTACCAAGACTTCCTCGGATGCATGAACAGCGGGAGCTAATGCCGCGCTGATTATCAGTGCAGCCAAAGTTAAAGGGGTTTTCAATTTCATTTGTTGTCTCCAGTTAAAAAATTTTTGTATCCACCCACTCTTGTGGTGCCACTTTTGTATCAATAGCCTAAATAGGCTTTACTAACTTGCGGGTCATTTTTTAATTCTTGCCCTGTGCCATGAAGCACCACTTCGCCCGCTTCCAAAACATAAGCTCGATCTGCCAATCGCAATGCCATTGCGGCATTTTGTTCAACCAAAACAATGGTTGTTCCCATTGCCTTGATGCGAGCCAAAATTTGTTCTACTTCTTCAACAATTTTCGGAGCTAAACCTAACGATGGTTCGTCGAAGATGCAAAGTTTTGGTCTTGCCATTAGAGCCCGCGCTATTGCCAACATTTCCTGTTCACCGCCTGAAAGGGTTCCGGCCCGTTGCTTGGCGCGTTGACGTAAAACGGGAAAGAGATCGAGCATTTTTTCTACATCACTTTTTTGCTCGTTATCGTTGCGTACATGCGCGCCCATTTCTAAATTTTCGACAACGGACATTTCTGCAAATACTTGCCTTCCTTCAGGACACATGGTTATGCCTTTGCGAACAATGGCATGCCCGCTCATTCCATCCAACCGTTCGCCCAAGAATTCAATGCTACCGGAGCGAACTTCGTTAAGACCACAGATGCAGCGCAAGGTGGTGCTTTTGCCTGCTCCATTTGCTCCGATAAGTGCTACACATTCACGCTCATTCACATCAAGACTGATCCCGTGCAAAACATTCACTTTGCCATAACCAGCTGTTAGGTTCTTAATATGTAGCATCAATGCACCCCACCAAGATAAGCTTCAATGACGGCAGAGTCACGTTGGATTTCCTCAGGCTTACCTTGAGCGATTTTTTCACCGAAATTCAGCACCACAATGCGTTCACACACTTCCATGATCAGTCCCATGTGATGTTCAATAACCAAAACAGCCAATCCGCGCTCTCGAATTCGCTTGATGACATTAGCCAATTCTTTACGTTCTTTTGCCACCATGCCCGCAGCTGGCTCATCTAGCAAAATTAGTTTTGGATCTGCTGCCATCGCAGTCGCGATCATCAGTAGCCGTTGCTGTGCTGATGAAATCGTCGACGTTAGATCGTTAGTTACTTCCCCCAAACCAACAAATTCCACCAACTCTCTCGCTTTCTCAACTTGTTCTTCGTCTTGAGCCCTTGCGTCTTTCATTCGGAGAACTGAGCGCCAAGGAGAGACGCGGTAACTTGTATGACAAGCAGTTAAAACTTGATCGAGCACGCTATATTCTGCAAGCAAACTTGTAGTTTGAAATGTTCGCGCTAAACCAAGTGGGACACGCTGACTGATGGGAAGTTTGTTGACATTTTGGCTTCGCCAAATAATGTCTCCAGAGCTAGGTGGTACAGCACCTGAAATCAAATTTACTGTCGTCGATTTCCCAGATCCATTGGGTCCAATCAATCCCACAATCTCATTTGAATTTACATCAAAGCTCAAATTCTTAACGGCTTGTACGCCACCAAAATTCTTACTGACTTGTTGCAAACTTAGCAGTCGCTCTTGATCAGGCATTTGAACTGTGTCTTTCCGTGGCTGCACTTAAAGTGTTTGAATCATCTTTTATGCTGACTTCTGTCAGTACAAAACTTTTAAACTCAGTTTATTATTAGACCGGTCGTCTACAACTGGGGTATTCCCTGTTTTCATTCTTTCTCTAGGATTCGTACTAGTTTGGAAATAATCAAAGTAAGTAAGCGCCGAGTTTTTGAAAAACCGTTGCTTCCACATTTGCTTCCACACCTCTGTAGACCGCTTTTAACCTATTGATTTATAGACAGTTTTATTTCTTTAAGCTGCTCATAATCCTTTGGTCCCTGGTTCGAGTCCAGGTGGGCCCACCAATTTCAAAGGGTACAACCTGAAGACACTATTTACAGTTTGTACCGACCATCCAAATGTTCATTTCCAAACTACTTGCTTTTCTAGTTCTTCTAGTTTGTTCCGTTGCGAAACCTGTTGTTGCTGAAATTGTTTATCCAACTAAACCAATCCGCATCATTGTTCCATTTACGCCGGGCGGTAGCCCCGATATTTTGGCGAGAACTATTGGTCAAAAAATTACCGAAGCAACTGGTGTAACAGTCGTAGTTGAAAACATAGCTGGAGCAGGTGGAACGATTGGTGCAGATCGAGCTGCCAAAGCGTTGCCGGATGGATACACCTTGTTAATGGGCCATGTCGGCACACTTGCTGTGGCTCCTTCTGTTTACCCACATTTACCGTATGACCCTTTGAAATCGTTCACCCCAGTGGCTTGGGTGGCCAGGGTTCCCAATGTGATGGCAGTGCATCCCTCAGTTCCTGTTAAGAATGTTTATGAATTAGTGAACTATTTAAAGACCAATCCAGGCAAGGTCAACTATGGCTCGGGTGGAAATGGAAGCGCCGCACACTTAGCAACTGAATATTTCAAGTTAGTTACGCAAACATTTATTGTGCATGTTCCTTACCGCGGTACAGCGCCTTCCGTCACCGATGCAGTTGCAGGTCAAATTCAAATGGTGTTTACTGGCGCGCCTGCCATTATTCCAATGGTGCGATCTGGGAAACTCAAAGCGATCGCCGTGTCTAGCCCCAAGCGCATGGAGTCAATGCCTGACATTCCAACATTGGCTGAATCTGGAGTCAAAGGTCTTGAAGGTTTTGAAGCTGATCAATGGTACGGAATAGTTGCTCCAGTTGGCACATCCTCAGAAATCGTGAAGAAGTTGAATCATGTCATCAATGCAAGTCTTACTATGCCTGAAATGACAGCAAGATTGAAAGCTGAAGGCGCTACCGCTATGCCGACTACACCTGATGTTTTTGGTCAATTGATTCAGAACGAGATAAAACGTTGGCGACCCGTAGTTAGCAATGCAAAAATATCAGCTGATTAAATGGGCGCATGCTGAAAACAACGCGCACAGTTTGTACCTGTTACATACGCTACTATCCAGTTAATTTAATTTGCTTATCTCTTATCTATAAGTAGCCATATGACAGTGAACTCAGAGCTTGATGAATGGTTGTCAGCAGAGGCGGACATCCTGACGTCTTTAAAATCTGGCGCCGGACCCGGTGTCGCACATAGAGACCAAATCGCGGGTAAATCTGGGCTTGAAATGATGCAAGCCATGCTTCAAGGACAAATCCCCTTTCCTCCAATTGGTCAAACGCTTAGCTTCTATTTGATGCATGTTGAAGATGGCATTGCGATCTTTCAAGCTTCTCCCAAATCCGAGCATCTCAATCCCCTGGGTACGATTCACGGTGGATTTCATGCCACCATTTTGGATTCCGCCTTAGGTTGTGCAGTACATACCAAATTGCCTGTTGGTCGCGGTTATACGACTACACAGTTAAACGTGAATTTAGTGCGTGCATTAACTCCCAAAATTGAGCGTGTAAGAGCCACAGGCCGTGTCTTGCATTTCGGTCGCCAATTGGCTACTGCGGAGGCTAAATTAGTTGGCCCCGATGGAACCTTGTATGCGCATGCAACATGCACATGTTTAGTATTTGATCAAAAGTAAGGTGTTTTAAATACGTGTTGTTGAAATTTGCATAATTAAGAACGTTTTCCTGAACTTGGTTTTCTCATATTGTTAATGCATAACGACATTCAAGTTTTAAAAAGCATTCTGCAGTCAGCAAAAACGATTGCTGTGGTGGGTTTGTCTGCGCAATGGAATCGGCCTAGTTTCTTTGCTGCCAAGTACATGCAAGAGCATGGCTACAAAATCATTCCTGTAAATCCAAGATATGCAGGAGACGGGCAAACACCTCCTGAAAAAATAATGGGTGAAACTTGTTACGCCAGTTTGTTAGATATTCCACACCCAGTCGATATCGTCGACGTTTTCAGACGCGCCGAGGATGTGTTGCCGATTGCCCATGAAGCTCTACAAATCGGTGCAAGTTGCTTATGGCAGCAATTGGATGTCGACAACATGGAGGCCAGTCAAGTTTTTCTAAATGCTGGCCGCCATTCTGTCACTAACCGATGCGTGAAGATTGAGCATGCACGTATTTTTGGTGGGCTCCATTGGGCCGGTGTGAATACAGGTGTGATTTCTTCTAAGCGGCAGAAATAAGCAAGATTCTCATGAGCGACCATCTGTTCAAGCCAGAGACCTTGGCCATTCACGCCGGACAAATTCCAGACTCCGCTACTGGCGCGCGCGCTTTACCTATTTATCAAACCAGCAGTTTTGTTTTTGATAGCGCTGAACATGCGGCTTCGCTTTTTAACTTGCAAACTTTTGGCAATGTCTACTCGCGATTAAGCAACCCAACGGTTGCCGCATTAGAAGAGCGTGTGGCAGCGCTAGAAGGTGGCCGTGCAGCAGTTGCATCGGCCTCTGGGATGGCCGCAGAAGCGATGGCACTCATGACTATCTTGCAAGCGGGTGACCATGTGGTGGCGGCTGGTGCTTTATACGGCGGTTCGGTCACTTTGCTGGCTGTTAGCCTTGCAAAATTTGGTATCCAAACGACTTTTGTAGACGCCAGTCAACCGGAGGCGTTTGCGGCGGCCATACAAGCCAATACAAGAGCGATTTATGCAGAGAGCTTGGGCAACCCCAGCATGTTGGTACTCGATATTGCTGCTCTAGCAGATGTCGCACATGCCCATGGTCTTCCTTTGATCATTGACAACACAGTACCTAGTCCCATGCTGTGTAACCCCATCGCATTCGGCGCAGACATCGTGGTCCATTCGGCGACCAAATACCTAGCAGGGCACGGAACAACCTTGGGCGGTGTGATTGTGGAGAGCGGCAAGTTTCCATGGGATAACGGCAAATTTCCTGGGATGACCGAGCCTTCTGCTGGCTATCACGGCGTCAAGTTTTACGAAACCTTTGGTGATTTTGGATTCACTATGCGGTGTCGTATGGAAAGCTTGCGAGTGTTTGGTGCATCTTTGAGTCCTATGAGTGCCTGGCAAATTTTGCAAGGCGTCGAAACACTGCCATTGCGTATGGAGAGGCACTGCAGTAATGCCCTCGCAGTTGCAACATTTCTCAAAGAAGATGCGCGTGTGGCTTGGGTCAATTACCCAGGCTTAGCTGATCATCCGCAACACGCATTGATGCAAAAACAAATGCGCGGTGCTTCCGGTCTCTTGGCTTTTGGTGTGAAAGGCGGGCTTGCGCAGGGCGTGAAGTTCATTGAGGCCGCAAAATTCATGAGCCATTTGGTCAACATTGGCGATACACGCACGCTGATTAGCCATCCCGCAAGCACCACGCACAGACAGCTAGATGAAAAACAACAGTTGGCTGCTGGCGTGGGCCCGGATATGGTTCGAATTTCTGTTGGCTTAGAACATATCGACGATATTTTGTGGGACATCGACCAAGCTTTGACGGTTGCTACTGCGACTTAAATTAACGTATACGGGTTTGATATGACGAGCATCTTCGACCAAGGATTAGATAAAAACATTGCCAATTTCACGGCGCTTTCTCCTGTGAGCTTTGTTGAGCGCAGTGCTGAAATCTTTGGAGACTTGCCTGCCGTCATCCATGGCAAAAGACGCTACAACTGGGCGCAAACGCGTGAGCGCTCAGCGCGACTGGCTGCAGCTCTCAAATCCAAAGGGATTGGAAGAGGAAGTACGGTGAGCGCCATGCTGCCCAACATTCCTGAGATGGTCGAAGTGCACTACGCGGTACCTGCCTTGAATGCAGTACTCAATACTTTGAACACCCGACTAGATGCGGCTTTGATCGCTTGGCAACTTCACCACTGTGAATCGAAGGTGTTGATTACCGACCGTGAATACGCACCAGTCATTGCAAAAGCCTTGGACATCCTCAAAACAGAGCATGGCAGAGACATTGTGGTGATTGATGTGTGCGACAGCGAATACGCGGGTGCAGGTGAGCAGTTAGGCCACCATGCATACGAAGATTGGTTAGCGTCACATACTCCGCTCTCACGTTTGGAGGGCCCACAAGATGAATGGGACGCCATTGCCGTGAGCTACACCAGTGGCACTACGGGTGACCCTAAAGGTGTAGTGACCCATCACCGTGGTGCCTACCTCAACGCGGTAAGTAATGTGGCAACGTGGACCATGCCGCATTTCCCTACGTACTTGTGGACACTGCCCATGTTCCATTGCAACGGCTGGTGCTTTCCTTGGACGGTCGCCATGCTTGCGGGCACCCATGTGTGTTTGCGCAGGGTGGAAGCACAACCGATTTTGGATGCGATGCGCGAACATGCCGTGAACCATTACTGCGCTGCGCCCATCGTCCACAGTTTGATTTACAACGCCCCTGAATCGATGCGTACTGGTATCACCCAGCAAGTGCGTGGCATGGTGGCTGGGGCTGCGCCACCCGCCGCCATGATCGAAGGAATGGCCAATATTGGTTTTGACATCACGCATGTTTATGGATTGACCGAGGTCTATGGGCCTGCCAGTGTGGCGGTCAAGCGTGATGCGTGGGCGCAGGCCAGTTTGTCTGAGCAAACGCGATTGAATGGACGCCAAGGCGTGCGCTACCCATTACAAGAAGGTATGACGGTAATGGACACGGAAACCATGTTGGAGTGCCCAGCAGATGGCAACACCATGGGCGAAATCATGTTCAGAGGCAATATTGTGATGAAGGGATATTTGAAAAATCCTAAAGCCACACAAGAAGCTTTTGCAGGTGGTTGGTTTCACACAGGCGATTTGGCTGTGATGGAGCCAGACCGCTACGTGAAGATTAAAGATAGAAGCAAAGACATCATCATCTCTGGTGGCGAAAACATCAGTTCGCTAGAAGTAGAAGACGCTTTGTATCGGCACCCCGCGGTGATGGCGTGTGCTGTGGTGGCTAAGCCAGATAGCAAATGGGGTGAGTCACCATTGGCTTTTGTAGAACTCAAACCAAGCGCCAACATTACTTCGGCTGATCTGATCGCGCATTGCAAATCATTATTGGCGGGCTATAAGGTGCCCAAAGAAATTCGTTTTGAAGAAATTCCAAAAACATCGACTGGAAAAATTCAAAAATTTCAATTACGTGAGCGTGCAAAAAATATTTAAAGTGCGCTAATTAAGGAGGCATATATGGTTGACACAACATCAGAGTTTCTTTTGCGCACGGATGATGCACGAGGCGTAACGACCCTCACGCTCAATCGTCCTGACGCGTTCAATGCATTAAGCGAAGAGCTCTTAACTGACTTGCAAAACAACTTGGACGATATGGCGCAAGATAAAAAATTGCGTGTGCTGATCATTGCTGCATCTGGCAAGGCATTTTGTGCGGGACATGACTTACGAGAAATGCGTGCAGATCCATCGATCAATTACTACCAAAAATTGTTCGCACAATGCGGCCGCATGATGATGGGCATTCAAAACCTCCACGTGCCTGTCATCGCCAAAGTTCAAGGTATTGCGACCGCAGCTGGCTGCCAATTGGTGGCCCAGTGTGATTTGGCCGTGGCAAGTTCGGATGCGCGATTTGCCGTCAGCGGGGTGAATCTGGGTTTGTTTTGCTCTACACCAAGTGTTGCGCTCTCGCGTAACCTCTCACGTAAAGCCGCTTTTGAAATGCTTGTCACCGGTGACTTCATCA
>JAGWXI010000072.1 GCA_018969975.1 Burkholderiales bacterium | reverse complement strand
AAATCAACATATCACCTACGGTGGTCATATGGCCGCAGCGATGGCGCTGATGGAGTCACCAGCCATCATCATGGCCGTTATCTTGGCCAACTCTTTGCGGCAAAAAAACATTCCTCAAATGGTTAGCCTTGGATCCGGAGTCGCTGGATTGAGTAGCCAGGCAAATAAGCAAAGTGTCTCGATTGGAAAAATTCTTCACGAATCGTTTACTGATGGCGCTCAGCTGCTATTGCTAGGGGCCATGGTGGTTGGCTTAATCACTGGGGACACAGGAAAGGCAGCCATGCAACCTTTTTCTAGTGATTTATTCAAGGGCATGCTTTCATTCTTTCTTCTAGATATGGGTTTGATGGCAGCACGTAATCTACCGCAAGTACAGGGTAAGTCACCCGTGCTGATTGCCTATGCTGTGTTGGCGCCGATCGCTCATGCAAGCCTCGCATTAGCTCTAGCATTTCTACTAGATCTACCTGCAGGTGACGGCGCCTTACTTATGATACTTTCTGCGAGCGCTTCCTATATTGCAGTACCTGCGGTTTTAAGGTTCGCGCTCCCAGAGGCAAACCCTTCTCTGTATTTCGGATTAAGTTTGGGCATAACCTTTCCATTGAATATTTTGATTGGCATACCGGTTTATGTGAGTCTGGCTCAGAGCCTACTTGGATAAGAATTTCAAGGATATTGAAAATGCAACAGCCATATAGCGGTCGGCAAGTTGCGTTACTAACTAAACACGGCAAGCAAGATCTATTGCGACCTATTCTAGAAACCGCTCTGGGTTGTCGCTTGTTACACACCGAAGACTTTGATACGGACCAATTAGGCACATTCACGCGTGACATTAATCGACACGGCTCGCAGCTTGAAGCAGCCCGCAGAAAAGCAAAAATTGGTATGGAACTAACTGGCGCACAACTGGGAATCGCAAGTGAAGGTGCATTTGGACAGGATCCGTTCACTGGCTTCATTTCATGGAACACGGAGATTTTGTTATGGGTTGATGATGCCATAGGTATTGAAGTAACGGGCATAGCGCACGGACCAGCCCAAAGCATGCATCGCGAAGTAAAAACTCTAAAAGAGTTAAAAATTTTTGCAAATGAGGCTAAGTTTCCTGCGCATCACCTAGTTCTTCGCCCAGACAACCAAAACCATTTGGAAATCTACAAAAATATCGGTGATGAGCAAGGCCTATTAAAAGCATTTACATCGGCTAAGAGGAAATCAACCAATCGGCTAGTCTTTGTTGAAAACGATCTACGCGCATTTTCAAATCCAACCAGACAAGAAATCATTAGACATGCAGCCAAAGATCTTGTACAGAAGTTAATGTCCGCATGCCCAAAATGCACTGCTCCAGGTTACTGGCGAAAAAAGCGAATTCCAGGAATGTTATGCAGTTTTTGTCATAGCAAGACACATCTCACAATAGCTGAAGTCTGGCAATGCACAGCCTGTTCGTACGAGGAGCAACGTGAGGTTAATTCAAATAAATTAGCTGATCCAAGTAAATGTGATTTATGTAATCCATGAAGGAACTGGAAAGCAGTACCCCCCAACCGTTAGCTGTCGGTTCAACCCGACACTTGGTGATCAGGGCCTAATCAAAATCCGGCGCTTTAAAACGCTGACCTGCCTAACCTGCAATCCACGAGCGTTCGACCATCTAAACCGTGCAGGAGTGTGCAGAACGATTGAATGAAGAAAAAGAAAAAGCCACTGTGGTGATTCAGTGGCTGGGAATGGTGGAGGCTCGAGCCGGAGTCGAACCGACCTACACGGATTTGCAATCCGGTGCATAACCGCTTTGCTATCGAGCCGTATGCTTTGACGAAAAAGGGAAGCTGGAGCTTCCCTTGTTTCTTATTTGGAGCGGGAAACGAGGCTCGAACTCGCGACCTCAACCTTGGCAAGGTTGCGCTCTACCAACTGAGCTATTCCCGCGTAAGACCAAGACTATAACAGAAATTTTTATCTTTAGTGTTTAATAGCCTGTGCCTTGTGCTCACCCTCTGCTGCAGTAGGTGTTGCAACAACAGCAATGTCATCGGGCAGGGGCGTAGGTAAGCGCTCTAAGGCGATCTCGAGCACCTTATCGATCCACTTGACGGGCACGATTTCCAAACCGCTCTTCACGTTATCTGGAATTTCTTGCAGGTCTTTGACGTTTTCTTCAGGGATCAAAACAGTTTTGATGCCGCCGCGCAAAGCAGCCAATAGTTTTTCTTTCAATCCACCAATCGCGGTGACTTCGCCGCGCAAGGTTATCTCACCCGTCATTGCCACATCTGCGCGTACAGGAATACCTGTGAGTGCAGAGACCAACGCTGTGGTCATGGCTGCACCTGCGCTTGGGCCATCTTTGGGTGTGGCGCCATCGGGCACGTGGATATGAATGTCGCGCTTTTCCAGCAAGTCTTCGGTGATACCTAAAACGCGTGCTCGGCTGCGCACCACGGTGCGAGCAGCTTCAACGGACTCTTTCATGACGTCACCGAGTGAGCCGGTGCGCGTGATAGTGCCCTTGCCGGTCATGATGGCAGCTTCGATGGTGAGCAAATCGCCACCGACTTCGGTCCAAGCCAGGCCAACCACTTGACCGATTTGATTTTGTGCTTCAGCGCGGCCATACGAATATTTACGCACCCCCAGAAAGTCGTTCAGGTTGTCTGAAGTGACTACGACCTGCGGTTGCATTTGTTGGAGCAGCAAGGCCTTAACGACTTTGCGACAAATTTTGGACAATTCACGCTCGAGCGAACGCACACCCGCTTCGCGGGTGTAGTAACGAACGATGTCACGCACTGCACCTTCCTCTACGGTGAGTTCGCTGTCTTTTACGCCATTGTTTTTCATCTGCTTGGGGAACAGATATTTCATAGCGATGTGGGTTTTTTCATCTTCGGTATAACCCGATAAACGAATCACTTCCATACGGTCCAACAATGCAGGTGGAATGTTCATCGAATTCGATGTTGCGACGAACATCACATCGCTCAAGTCGTAGTCAACTTCGACGTAGTGGTCGCCAAACTTGTTGTTTTGTTCGGGGTCTAACACCTCTAGCAAAGCACTCGATGGATCGCCACGGAAATCCGTACCAAGCTTGTCGATTTCGTCTAACAAGAACAAAGGATTGCGCGTGCCGACTTTGGTCAAGCTTTGCAAGACTTTGCCGGGCATGGCACCGATATAGGTACGGCGATGGCCACGAATTTCGGCTTCGTCACGCATACCGCCTAGAGCCATACGAACGTATTTACGTCCCGTAGCTTTTGCAACGGATTGGCCCAAGGAAGTTTTACCCACGCCGGGTGGGCCTACCAAACAAAGGATGGGCGCTTTGACTTTGTCGACGCGTTGCTGTACCGCAAGATATTCCAAGATGCGGTCTTTCACTTTATCTAAGCCATAGTGGTCTTCATTGAGTACGTTCTCAGCATTGCCTAAATCGTGTTTGATTTTGGTTTTTTTGACCCAAGGTAGACCGATCAACACATCGATGTAGTTGCGCACCACGGTGGCTTCGGCCGACATGGGCGACATGAGTTTGAGTTTTTTGAATTCAGATTCGGCTTTTTTGCGCGCTTCCGTTGGCATGCGAGCAGCTTTGATTTTTTTCTCAATCTCTTCAATGTCAGCGCCCTCTTCACCTTCACCGAGTTCTTTTTGAATGGCTTTAACTTGCTCATTCAAATAAAAATCACGCTGGTTTTTTTCCATTTGGCGTTTGACACGGCCGCGGATTTTTTTGTCCACGTTCAAGATGTCGACTTCACGCTCGAGTTGTTCAAACAAGTTTTCTAGACGCTCTTTCACGGACGACAAATCGAGCACGACTTGTTTGTTTTCTAGCTTCAATGGCAAGTGTGCTGCGATGGTGTCTGCCAAGCGGCCAGCGTCATCGATGCTTGCAATGGAGGTGAGAATTTCAGGTGGGATTTTTTTATTGAGTTTGACGTATTGGTCAAACTGCTGCATCACCGCGCGGCGCAGAGCTTCTACTTCGCTGCCAGTTTCAGCAGGGACGAGTTCGATCGGGGTGATGTGGGCATTGAAGTGCGCCTCGCCATCTTCGATGCCGTCAACTTTGGCGCGTTGTTGCCCCTCGACCAACACTTTGACAGTGCCATCGGGTAGTTTCAACATTTGCAAGATGGTGGAAATACATCCAACTTGGAACATGTCGGTGACTTCGGGTTCGTCTTTGGCTGCAGCTTTTTGGGCAACCAACATGATGCGACGCTCTGCCGCCATGGCAGATTCCAGTGCTTTGATGCTCTTGGGGCGTCCTACAAAAAGTGGGATGACCATATGCGGAAACACGACAACGTCGCGCAACGGCAAAAGCGGTAGTTCGATAGGTATGGGTGGCAACGGGGGTTGTCCAGACATTTGGTCAGCCTTCCTGTGAAAAGGGGACAGGCCGGCGGCGCTGTCCCCATGTTTTTGCGTTATGCCTTTTTGGCGGCCTCTCGGTACACCAGCAAGGGGGGTTTGTTTTCGTCGATAGTGGCTTCTTCGACCACCACTTTTTCGACATTGCTTGAGTTCGGTAACTCAAACATGGTGTCGATCAGCGATTGTTCAAGGATAGATCGCAATCCGCGGGCACCTGTTTTGCGTGCCAAGGCCTTTTTGGCAATGGCGCGCAAGGCATCGGGGCGCACTTCAAGTTCCGCACCTTCCATGGCCAAGAGCTTGGCATATTGCTTGATCAGTGCGTTTTTGGGCTCCGTCAAGATTTGCACCAAGGTGTCTTCGGTCAACTCGGCCAAGGTTGCAACAACAGGCATGCGCCCTACTAATTCGGGGATGAGCCCAAATTTGATGATGTCTTGGGGCTCAACTTCACCAAAGACATCGGTCAAGCTGCGGTTTTCTTTACTTCTGACCGTGGCGCCAAAGCCAATACCAGAGGCTTCGGTGCGGCTTTCGATGACTTTTTCTAAGCCTGCAAAGGCACCGCCACATATAAACAAGATATTGGTGGTGTCGACTTGCAAGAAATCTTGGTTGGGATGCTTGCGCCCGCCTTGTGGAGGAATGCTCGCCATCGTGCCTTCGATCAACTTGAGCAAAGCTTGCTGCACGCCCTCACCCGATACGTCACGGGTGATAGAGGGGTTGTCCGATTTACGAGAGATTTTGTCTATCTCGTCGATGTAGACGATGCCGCGTTGGGCGCGCTCGACGTTGTATTCGCAACTTTGGAGCAGTTTTTGGATGATGTTTTCCACGTCTTCACCCACATAACCGGCTTCAGTCAAGGTGGTGGCATCGGCCATGACAAACGGCACGTTGAGCATGCGGGCCATGGTTTGGGCCAACAGTGTTTTGCCTGAACCTGTGGGGCCAATCAACAAGATGTTGCTCTTAGAGAGTTCGACGTCGTCTTTCTTGGCGCCCTCTTTGTGCTTGAGGCGCTTGTAGTGGTTGTAAACCGCTACCGACAAAGCGCGCTTGGCGGGCTCTTGGCCGATCACATAGTTATCAAGATTGGCTTTGATTTCAGAGGGCGTGGGAAGTTCGTTGCGGTCCTTGGTGGCGTCTTCTAGCGCAGGTATCTCGTCGCGAATGATGTCGTTACAGAGGTCGATGCATTCATCACAAATAAAGACCGAGGGCCCAGCGATAAGCTTTTTGACCTCATGCTGGCTTTTGCCGCAAAAGGAGCAGTAAAGGGTTTTTTCGCTGGAATTGCCTTTTTTGTCAGCCATGTAATAAATTCGCCAAAGTTGAGCTTATGTTAACCGCGCTTGTCGATCACTTTGTCGATCAAACCGTATTCCTGAGATTCAGCGGCGCTGAGATAGTAATCGCGCTCGGTGTCACGCTCGATTTTTTCCAAAGGCTGGCCTGTGCGCTCGGCCAAGATGCGGTTGAGTTGCTCACGGGTTTTAAGGATCTCTCGGGCGTGGATCTCGATCTCGGTCGCTTGTCCTTGGGTACCACCCAAAGGCTGGTGGATCATGACCTTGGAATTGGGCAAGGAGAAACGCTTGCCCTTCTCGCCAGCCGCCAACAAAAATGCACCCATGCTCGCGGCCATACCAATGCAAAGCGTAGAGACGTGGGGCTTGATGAAGTTCATCGTGTCGTAAATCGACATGCCCGCGCTCACTGAGCCGCCGGGTGAGTTGATATAGAGCGAAATGTCTTTATCTGGGTTTTCGCTCTCTAAGAACAACAACTGCGCCACTACCAAATTGGCAGTTTGGTCATTGACGGGGCCCACCATAAAGATGACGCGCTCTTTAAGCAAACGCGAATAAATGTCGTACGAACGCTCACCGCGGCCCGACTGTTCGATCACCATGGGCACCATGCCCAGGGCTTGAGTTTCTAAAGCGCTCATGTGGTTTCCTAGGGTGTATTTCACTGTTGGCCCATTAGTTCGTCGAAGGAAATGGATTTTTCATGCACTTTGGCATGCGACAGGATGTATTCGGTCACATTGTTTTCAATGACCATGGCTTCGACTTCGCCCAAGCGGCTCATGTCACTGTAGTACCAGCGCACGACTTCGGCTGGCTTTTCGTAGCTAGACGCGAGTTCTTCAATGTGGGCTTTGATTTTTTCTGGGGTGGCTTGCAGGTTTTGCGCACGAACCAAGTCGGCGACCACCAAGCCCATACGCACGCGCTTTTCTGCTTGCGGGCGGAAAACGTCGTCGGGTATAGGCGCTTTGTCAGCGTCTTTGATACCGCGGGCTTTCAAATCAGCGCGGGCACCTTCGACCATGCGGTCGACTTCAGACTGCACGCTCGACTTAGGCAAGTCCAACTCGGCTTTATCGACCAAGGCTTGCAACGCGGCTTGCTTGTTGCGACCCATTAACCGTGTTTTGACTTCGCGCTCCAAGTTCGCCTTGATGTCTTTGCGCAGACCTTCGACGCTGGCGTCTGATACGCCTAATGATTTCGCCAATTCGTCCGTCACTTCGGGCAAATGGGCAGCTTCGAGTTTTTTCAAGGTGACCAAAAAGTCAGCTTGCTTGCCCGCCACATCTTTGCCGTGGTAGTCATCTGGGAAGTTCAAGGGGAAGGTTTTGCTTTCGCCAAACTTCATGCCTAAGACTGCTTCTTCAAATTCTTTGAGCATTTGGCCTTCGCCAATCAAGAACTGAAAGGCTTCTGCCTTGCCGCCTTGGAATGGCTCGCCATCGATCTTGCCTTCGAAGTCGATAGTGACGCGGTCGCCTTCTTCGGCAGGGGTTTCGGCACTGCGTTGGGCGAAGGTGCGGCGTTGTTTGCGCAAGATATCGACGGTTTTGTCGATGGCGGCATCTGTCACTTCGGACGAGATTTTGTCGATCTCTAAGGACGACAAATCGGGCATTTTGATTTCGGGGAAGACTTCAAAGATGGCATCAAACGCCATTTCGCCCTCGGGCGCGCCTTCTTTTTCGCTGATACGGGGTTGGCCAGCAACGCGCAAATTGGCTTCATGGGTAGCGGCGCTAAATACTTCGCCAACTTTGTCATTCATCACCTCGTACTGGACTTGGTAGCCATAACGCTGACCAATGATGTTCATCGGTACTTTGCCAGGTCGAAAACCGTCAACCTTGACTTTACGGGCCAGCTTTTTTAGTCGGGCATCCACTTCGTTGGCGATGACATTGACTGGCAACGTCAAGGTGATCTTGCGTTCCAGTTTTTCTAAGGTTTCTACGGTCACAGCCATCTTTTTTCTCCTGAATTGGCATTGTCAGCAGCCTAGCTTCGAGTGAGCTGGCTGCAAGTACATACATGTGGTGCGCGGGGCGGGACTCGAACCCGCACAGTATTGCTACCGTCAGGACCTAAACCTGGTGCGTCTACCAATTTCGCCACCCGCGCATTTTTCTTAAAAACAATAACGGGCGGCCCTACTAGAGGCTGCCCGTTTGAAATCGGTCAACCTATGATTTTAGACGGCTTTTCGACCCGAAACCATGCGGCATACATCGCTGGCAAGGCAAGTAAGGTCAAAACCGTTGCCACCACAAGGCCGCCCATGATGGCGACTGCCATCGGGCCCCAAAAAACGCTGCGTGTCAGCGGAATCATGGCCAGCACAGCCGCCGCCGCGGTTAGCACGATGGGGCGCAAACGGCGAACAGCTGACTCAACAATCGCCTCCCAAGCGGGCACGCCGTTGGCGCGGTCTTGCTCAATTTGGTCGATCAAGATGACCGAATTACGCTGGATCATGCCCATCAAGGCGATCACGCCGAGCAAGGCTACAAAGCCAAACGGCCTATCGAGCACCAACAAAGCGCCAGCAACACCCGCTATTCCCAATGGCCCTGTAACAAAGACCAATAGTGCGCGGCTAAAGCTTTGCAGTTGCAGCATCAGCAAAGTGAAGGTGATGAACAGCATGACCGGCATACCAGCGGCAATTGAGCTAGAGCCTTTGGAACTTTCCTCCACCGCTCCTGCAACTTCGATACGGTAGGGGGAACTGCTCGAAGCGGACCATTGGGCTTCTAAGCGCTTGAGTTGGGGCAGCAGTTCGTTGGTCACGGTTGCGCCCTGCAGGCCTTCTAGTGTGTCGCTTTGCACTGTGATGGCGTATTCACGCCCTTCACGCCACATCACACCAGGCTCCCAGGTAAATACAGGTTGGATGATTTGGGTTGCTGGAATCATGCGCCCGGAAAGGGTTGGCAAATAGGCGTTGGTTAAGTCTGTGATGGCATCTCGCTCAGAGATAGGTTGGCGCAAGACGATGTCGATGAGTTTGTTGTCTTCTCGAAATTGCTCCACGGTCGACCCCACCAGCAAAGTACGCATAGCCTGCGCGATCGATTGGCTGGAGACGCCCAAAGCTCGGGCTTTGGCTTGGTCGATATCCAAGCGGATGACTTTGACGTTTTCATTCCAGTTGTCGTTGGTACCCCGGGTCGAGGGACTGGCACGCATCACCTCTTTGACTTGGTCTGCATAAATACGCAGTTGCAAAGGGTCAGGGCCCATCACGCGAAACTGCACGGGGTAAGGAACTGGTGGGCCATTGGGCAGCAGTTTGACGCGGGCACGCACTTCGGGAAACTCGCGCGCCAGCATGGCAGGCAATGCAAGCCGCAAAGATTCACGTTGCTGGAGGTCTTTGGGTACCAAGATCATTTGCGAGACATTGGTCTGCGCAAAAACTTGGTCCAAAGGCAAATAAAACCGCGGCACACCAGAGCCAATCCAAGTGCTAACGGTTTCTATACCTGCCTCTTGGAGTAAACGTTTTTCCACCGCTTGGGTAACTTTTTCGTTGGCTTTGAAGGTTGTTCCTTCAGGAAACCACAAATCGACCAAAATTTCTGGCCGGCTGGAGTCTGGGAAAAACTGCTGCTGTACCTTTCCCATGCCCACCAAACCCAGCACAAAAAGAAGCAGCGTGATGGCTATCGCCTTCCATCGGTATTGGATACACCAAGTAACCAAGCGTCGAAATTGCCTGTAAAAGGGGCTGTTATAAAGTTCTAGTTCACCGTCGTGGGTTTTTGCTGGAACATTTTTCAGCAATAGGGTGCCCAAGTAAGGCACAAAATAGACCGACACCCACCAACTCAGCACTAGAGCAATGACGGTCACAGCAAAAATTGCAAAGGTGTATTCACCCACCGTGGACTTGGCCATACCGATTGGCAAAAAACCAGCCGCTGTAATCAAGGTACCTGTGAGCATGGGCATTGCGGTTACCTCGTAGGCAAAGGTGGCAGCGCGCACACGGTCATAGCCCTCCTCCATTTTGCGCACCATCATCTCCACCGCAATGATGGCGTCATCCACCAACAATCCCAACGCGATGATGAGCGAGCCCAAGGAGATTTTGTGCAGCCCTATGCCCCAGTAATCCATGGCCAAAAACGTCATGGCTAACACCAGCGGAATGGTGATCGCGACCACCAGACCGGGGCGCACATCCACATACCAGCCGTAACGCCCGCCTTTGTGAAGCCCAAGTGCAACAAAACTCACCACCAACACAATCAGCACCGCTTCGATCAGCACGCGGACAAATTCACCCACCGACCGCGCGACCGCTTTGGGTTGGTCCTGCACCTGCACCAAGGCCACGCCAGCAGGCAGAGATTTTTCGATACGTGAAGTTGCGGTTTGCAGCGCTTTGCCCAGTTGGATGATGTCGCCGCCCTTGGCCATCGACACGCCCAGGCCAATGACTTCTTGGCCTTGGTGACGCACTTTCACGCTCGCAGGGTCTACATAGCCACGGGTGACGCTGGCAATGTCCCCTAATCTGAACTGCTGGCCTGAAGCGCCACGAATGGGCATGGCTTTGAGTTCAGACTCTGTTTTAAATTGGCCGCCAACTCGAACTTGCAATACATCCAAGGTCGACTGCAACGTTCCCGCGTTTTCCACGGCGTTTTCTTGGCCGAGTTGGGTCAAAACTGCTTGCAGGTCTAGTCCTAGCTGGACGAGTTTTTTCTGGGGGATTTCGACAAAGATTTTTTCCTCTTGCACACCAAACTGCTCGACCTTGGAGACATAGGGAACGCGCAAGAGTTGCTGGCGCACATCGTCGGCAAAGCGTTTGACTTCCGAAGGGGTAAAACCGGGTGCATCAAGGGCGTAGATCACGCCAAATACATCACCAAATTCGTCATTGAAAAAAGGCCCTTGAACGCCTTGGGGCAGTGTGTAGCGAATATCGCTGATCTTTTTGCGGACCGAATACCAAACATGGGGCACATCCGCCGGCTTGGAATAGTCTTTGATCTGAAAAATGATGAGCGATTCACCGGGCTTGGAGTAGCTGCGTATCTTGTCGGAGAAAGGCACCTCTTGCAAAGTGCGTTCGATTTTGTCTGTCACTAGCTCAGCCACTTGTTGTGCCGTGGCACCGGGCCAGTAGGTGCGCACAACCATTGCTCGGAATGTGAATGGCGGGTCTTCGTCTTGGCCAAGCTGGAAATAGGCAGCAAAGCCCAAGACCATCAACACGACCATCAAGTAACGCGTCAAGGCGGGGTGGTCAATCGCCCATTTAGAGAGGTTGAAATCTTTCATATCCGCTTCACTTGGACGCTGCGAATAAAGACACTTTTTGCCCCTTCGTCAGAACATGTACACCCGAGACAACCACTTGGTCACCGCTGCTCAAGCCGCTATTGACCACAGCGTCATTTCCGTCTGCAACGGTCACCTCGACTACGCGCGGTTGAACCGTCATGCTGGCGCCATCGAGCAACCAGACTTGGGTTTTGCCACCTTCAAAACGCAATGCACTGGTAGGTAATTTGATCACTTGGCTGGTGGATAGTTGTTTGGCCGCAAGTTGTACCGTCACAGTTGCCCCCAGGACGGCCTTGGCGTTGTCAGCCAGAGCGGCTTTGACCAAGAAGGTTCTCGTAATAGGGTCTGCACTGGCCGCGACATCCCGTACTTGGGCTTGGAGCCATGTGGCGTCATTCCAAAGACGCACCTGCAATGCATCCCCCTTGGCAAAAAATTTCAACTTATCTTCTGGAACAGAAAAAACCGCATCTCGCGGACCGTCCATCGCTAGTCGCACAACAGTTTGTCCAGCAGCAAGCACTTGGCCTAAGTTGGCATCAACCGAGGTCACAACGCCAGGAGCATCTGCTACCAAGCGGGTGTAGGAAGACTGGTTTCCTTGGACCGAATTTTGGGCTTGGGCTTGTTGCCACTGGGCTTGCGCAGCTTTAAATATTGACTCGCGGCGCTCTAACTCGGCCGAGCTAATGAAGCCTTGGTCAAAAAGGCCCTTGTAGCGTTGCAGATCCGCGGCAGCAAGATCGCGGTTGGTTTGAGCCGATGCCAGTTGCGCTGAAGAGGCCGCCGCTGCAAGACGGTAATCCATCGGATCTAACTCAGCCAAGAGCTGACCCGCTTTGACGCGTTGGCCTATTTCTGCAGGACGCTGGAGAAGTTTGCCGTTCACCCGAAAGCCCAGAGCGGTCTCGATACGGGCTCGAATCTCGCCAGAGAATTCGAACTCCACATCACGCTGTGCATAGGCTACGGTCAACACCTTGACGGAACGCAAAGGGACTTCTGTTGACTCGGGCTTGTTGCAAGCGGCTAATGCGGCCAAAAATGCCAAGATCAGAAAACGGGCGCCAAATGGCCTGAAAGAGAATTGCATCAACAGTTCCGTAAATAATGACTAACTGGTCAGTAATATAGCCTACTGGTGTTTTCCCTGCTACTGCTCTTGGTAAAAAGCGACAATCGGCCGCTCCCGCCTGTAACCATGCCAACCCAATCTGTCACCCATTACGAGAACTTCCCAGTCGCCTCTTGGCTCTGCCCAGCACGACTGCGGCCTGCCGTGGTAGCTGTGTATTACTTCGCCCGAACTGCCGACGACCTCGCAGATGAGGGCGAAGTCACTTTCAAGCAAAGAATGGAGGCACTTGAGGCGTTTCGTGACGAATTACAGACCTGTTTCGACGGAAAACCCGCCCAAGACGCGCGTTGGATCAGTATTTTTGAGAATCTGCGGAAGGCATTGCTGGACTTTGATCTTCCAGCCGAGCCCTTTTTTCACCTATTGGAAGCCTTCGAGCAAGATGTGGTCTATACCCGTGAAGGGAAGAAATACGCTAACCGGGGTGCGTTGTTGCAGTATTGCAGCCGCTCTGCCAACCCAGTAGGCCGGTTGATGTTGCATTTGTATGGCGTCAAAGACAGCCAAAGCCTAGAGCAAAGCGACGCGATTTGTAGCGCACTGCAACTGATCAATTTTTGGCAAGACCGTGCGCGGGATTTGGAACGGGGTCGGGACTACTTGCCGCAAGACAGCACCCTAGCGCAGGAGCTGCAATTCGCACGGGCCTTGATGGCGCAGGGTGCCCCATTGGTGCACCACGTGCCCGGACGTGCCGGCTGGGAATTACGAGCCATGGTGCAAGGCGGGCTTTGTGTCCTAGACAAGGTTGATGCCTTGTACGCCAACGAAAAAGCGCTTGTGCAAAGACCCGTTTTGACCAAGTGGGATATGGCGGGCATTGCTTGGAAGTGCCTGTGGATGTAACGGCAAGCATTGATAATCCCCCAAGCATGACTCCCCAAGAATACGTTCAGCAAAAAGCCGCTTCCTCTGGCAGTAGTTTTTATTACGCATTCTTGTTTTTACCGCCGCAACGCCGCAGTGCGATCACCGCGTTTTATGCGTTTTGCCGCGAAGTCGACGATGTGGTCGACGAAGTGACCGACCCAGGCGTCGCACACACCAAATTGGCTTGGTGGCGCAACGAGGTGCACCAGTCTTTCGCAGGCAAGCCGTCGCACCCTGTGATGCAAGCCTTGCAGCCCCTGTGCGCGGAGTTTGCGATTGAAGAGCGGAGCTTGCAATCTGTGATTGCAGGTTGCGAGATGGACATGAGCCAAAACCGCTACCTCGACTACCCCGCCTTGTCGCGCTATTGCCATTTGGTGGCTGGTGTCGTGGGCGAAGTCTCCGCCAAAATTTTTGGACAGACCGACCCCGCCACCACCGCCTATGCCCATACGCTGGGCCAAGCGTTTCAATTAACCAACATCATTCGCGATGTGGGCGAGGATGCTTTGCGCGGGCGCATTTACTTGCCGGTGTCCGAGTTACAACAGTTCGATGTGAAAGCGCATGAACTGCTCAACCGCATTCCGTCGGAACGCTTTGTCGCTTTAATGCAGTTCCAAGCAGAACGAGCCCATGGCTTGTATGAAAAGGCTTTGGATTTGCTGCCCGCCCCTGAATTCAAAGCCCAAAAGCCCGGATTGATGATGTCTAGCATCTACCGCACCTTGCTGCGTGAGATTGAAGCCCAGCAATTCCCTGTTTTGCAGCAACGCGTG
>JAGWXI010000151.1 GCA_018969975.1 Burkholderiales bacterium | reverse complement strand
GACAGCCCCAACACACACCGCTTGGTGGCAGACCACGGTGGCTTTGAATACGACAGTGACTATTACGGCGACGACCTGCCGTTTTGGATGCGGGTCAAAAAAACCAGTGGCGAAGTCGTACCACAACTCATCGTGCCCTACACCATGGACTGCAACGACATGCGCTTTGCACTGCCCCAAGGATTTAGCCAAGGCGAAGACTTTTTTACCTATTTACGTGACAGTTTTGACGCGTTGTATGCCGAGGGCGCAGAAGTCCCCAAGATGATGAGTATCGGAATGCACTGTCGCTTGCTTGGCAAACCCGGACGCATCGTGGCTTTGCAAAAGTTTTTGGATCACATTGAAAAACACGACAAAGTGTGGGTGTGTCGCCGTATTGATATCGCCCGTCATTGGAAGAAGGTACATCCTTTCCAAGCTAACTAATTTTTTGAACTAAGGCAACACTTTTTGGAATTAAACAATTAGATATTGCGCTCCTAGCAGCAACAAAAGACCAATTAAAGATGACCTCAACATTGATCACCTTGCAACAAATTAACAGCCTGCCTCGCTCTGAGGCTGCCGCCTTGTTGCAAGGCTTGTACGAACACTCCGACTGGATCGCAGAGCAAGCTTTAGATGCCCGCCCTTTTGCATCAACTGCCGCACTCAAATATGCGATGGTGCAAGTGCTTCAGCGCGCAGGCCGAGACGCCCAGATTGCATTGGTACGCGCCCACCCAGAATTAGCCGGCAAGGCGATGGTGAGTAAAAGCCTGACCGCAGAATCCACCAACGAACAAAGTAAAGCTGGCTTGACGGATTGCACACCAGAAGAGTTCGCGCATATCCAACAACTCAATGCAGACTACAACGCCAAGTTCGGTTTTCCTTTCATCTTGGCTGTGCGAGGCCCACGCGGCACTGGTTTGACGCGCCAGCAAATCATTCGTACTTTTGAGCGGCGTTTGCATCACCATCCGGACTACGAGTTGGCGGAGTGCTTGCGTAATATCCATCGTATTGTCGAAATTCGCCTTAACGACAAATTAGGCTATCAACCAACGCTCGGAAACGAAGTTTGGGATTGGCACGAATGGTTGGCGCAATTTAGCGACGCTGGCTCTGTTCATAAAAATGCCCCGCACGCCGCGCGCGAAGAGTTAACCGTCACCTACCTCACAGACGCGCATCGTAAATGTGCGCGCACGATAGAACTCGGCATGCAAGCTTGCGGCTTTGACGACGTCAAGATCGACGCCGTTGGTAACGTTGTCGGTATCTACAAATCCAACAAGCCACAAGCCAAAACTGTGATGACAGGTTCTCACTACGACACAGTGCGTAATGGTGGCAAGTACGACGGGCGCTTAGGCATTTTTGTTCCTATGGCTTGCGTGAGAGAACTCGCGCGTGATGGCAAGCGCTTGCCTTTCCATTTAGAAGTTGTTGCCTTTGCAGAAGAAGAAGGCCAACGCTACAAAGCCACCTTTTTAGGTTCTGGCGCATTGGTCGGCGACTTCAAATCTGAATGGCTGGACCAAAAAGATGCGGATGGCATCAGCATGCGCCAAGCCATGCAACAAGCGGGCTTGCAGATTACAGATATTCCTCGACTCAAACGTCAGGCAGAAGATTACTTAGGTTTTGTTGAGATACACATTGAGCAAGGGCCTGTTCTGAACGAACTCGACATTCCACTCGGTGTGGTCACGTCGATCAATGGCAGCGTGCGTTTTGTCGGAGAAATCTCGGGGATGGCAAGCCATGCAGGCACCACGCCCATGGACCGCAGGCGTGATGCTGCGACAGCAGTGGCAGAGTTGGCTTTGTATGTAGAAAAACGTGCGCTACAAATTACTGAGACTTGCGTGGGAACCATAGGCCAATTGCAAGTACCTAATGGATCAATCAATGTTGTACCAGGCCGTTGCCAATTCAGTCTTGACTTACGCGCAACGACCAACGCAACGCGCGACGCACTCATGCATGACGTTCTTGCAGAACTCCAAGCTATTTGCCTACGCCGTGGTCTGCACTACACCCTAGAAGAAACCATGCGCGCCAGTGCAGCGCCTAGCCATTCTGCTTGGCAAGCCCGTTGGGAGAACGCGGTGCAATCGCTAGGTGTGCCTGTGTTCCGTCTCCCAAGTGGTGCAGGCCATGACGCCATGAAGTTGCACGACATCATGCCCCAAGCCATGCTTTTTGTGCGGGGACAAAATGCTGGCATCAGCCATAACCCGCTAGAGAGCACTACCAGTGATGACATGCAGTTG
>JAGWXI010000071.1 GCA_018969975.1 Burkholderiales bacterium | reverse complement strand
CAAAATCAAACGCCTGATACGGTTCTCTTGTTGAACCAACGTCTAAGTCAAGAAGACAACAAAGAAGTGCGACATCAAATTGAGTCTTCCTTGCGCACCATCCAATCTGCACTGGGCTGGGGTGAAAAACTAGGCGCGCTATTTACGGGAATTAGCCTAGGTTCTATCTTGTTATTGGTGGCATTAGGCTTGGCCATTACCTACGGCTTGATGGGTGTTATCAACATGGCCCATGGCGAGTTGATGATGATCGGTGCTTATGCCACCTATGTGGTGCAAATACTTTTTAGGCAATACCTGCCTGCAGGTTTTGATTGGTATTTATTGGTGGCAGTTCCTATTTCTTTTTTATCTGCTGCCTTGGTGGGCGCTGTATTGGAGCGCTTAGCGCTCAAGCATCTTTACGGCAGGCCGCTAGAGACACTGTTGGCCACCTGGGGTATCAGTTTGGTTTTGATGCAAAGTGTGCGAAGTCTATTTGGTGCGCAAAACGTTGGCGTTGAAAACCCTTCGTGGATGAGTGGTGGTGTGCAGCTACTCTCTAATTTATCGCTGCCCTACAACCGTTTAGTCATTATTGGGTTTGCTTTATTTGTTTTGTTGGGCATGGCTTTGCTCATCAGCAAAACACGCTTAGGCTTGTTTGTGCGTGGTGTGACACAAAACAGACCCATGGCTTCTGCACTAGGTGTACACACTGCGCGCATCGATACCTATGCGTTTTCATTGGGCTGTGGCATTGCTGGTTTAGCAGGCTGTGCCTTGAGTCAGATTGGTAATGTGGGCCCAGACCTTGGACAAAACTATATCGTTGATGCATTTATGGTGGTTGTTCTTGGCGGAGTGGGTCAACTCGCAGGTACTGTCAACGCTGCAATGGGCTTAGGGCTCATGAACAAATTATTAGAAGGCCTAGCAGGAGCGGTGCTCGCAAAAATTGCAGTGCTGGTGTTTATCATCATCTTCATCCAGAAACGTCCTCAAGGATTGTTCGCGATGAAGGGTCGCAGTGCGGAGGCTTGATGTGAGTAACACAAACACGATCCAACTGCCTTCAGCTCCAACGCTCTTAAGCCCAGCTGGTTGGACATTCTTCTTGGTGACGGTTGTCTTGCTATGCGGACTGGTGCCAATATGTAATATGTGGTTGCCTGTGGATAGCTTTTTCCATATGAGCGACTACGCAGTGGCATTGGTTGGAAAAATCATGTGCTACGCCATTTGTGCTTTGGCCATGGATTTGATTTGGGGCTACACCGGTATCTTGTCGCTAGGACATGGATTGTTCTTTGCGCTAGGCGGCTACATGATGGGTATGTATCTCATGCGCCAAATCGGCACCGACGGCAATTACAAAAGTAATTTGCCAGACTTCATGGTGTTCTTAGACTGGAAGACTTTGCCTTGGCATTGGACTTTCAGTGATAGTTTTATCGCGACATTGTTTTTGATTGTGTTGGTGCCTGGAGTGTTGGCATGGGTCTTTGGCTACTTTGCCTTTCGCTCGCGCATCAAAGGCGTGTATTTCTCCATCATCACCCAAGCGCTGACCTTTGCAGCTATGTTGCTGTTCTTTCGTAATGAAACAGGCTTTGGTGGTAATAACGGATTCACCGATTTCAAACGTATCCTAGATTTACCCATCGCAACGCCCGTGATGCGTATGGCCTTGTTTGTTTTAACGGCGGTGACTTTATTGGGTTCCTTCTTGTTTGCCCGTTGGTTGGTACAAAGCAAGTTTGGACGCGTTTTACAAGCGATCCGTGATGCGGAGAGCCGTGTGATGTTCTCGGGTTATTCACCCACACCCTACAAACTCACAATTTGGGTCATCTCTGCCGTGATGTGCGGCATTGCTGGTGCTTTGTATGTTCCGCAAGTCGGCATCATCAACCCCAGCGAAATGAGTCCAGCTAATTCGATTGAAATGGCGGTATGGGCTGCAGTCGGTGGACGCGCCACATTGATTGGCCCCATCGTCGGTGCCTTCTTAGTCAATGGCGCAAAAAGTTGGCTGACCGTGACAGCGCCTGAGTTCTGGCTTTACTTTTTAGGCGCCTTGTTTATCGGTGTAACTTTATTCTTGCCTCAAGGCGTTGTGGGCTTTGTTCAAAAAATATTCAGCAAACGTCAGACGGAGGACACGCCATGACCCCCGATCTGTTTGAGCAAGGCGCAAAGCGTCTTCAAATGCATAAGGCAAAACTGTCGACAGAAGTCACTTCTGGCGATAGAAGTGCAAGTTATGGCCGTATTCACACCAGCGGCGAGTTAGACACTACGCATGGACGAATTCTTTACCTAGAAGATGTCAATGTGAGCTTTGATGGATTCAAGGCTATCAATCATTTATCGCTAGACATAGCACCGGGTGAATTGCGTTGCATCATCGGCCCCAATGGTGCTGGTAAAACCACCATGATGGACATCATCACGGGTAAAACCAAACCAGATTCGGGCCAAGTCTTCTTTGGCAGCACGATTGATTTGCTACGCCATAACGAACCTGAAATTGCGCAATTGGGTATTGGACGCAAATTTCAAAAACCCACCGTGTTTGAGCATTTGAGTGTTTTTGAAAACCTAGAGTTAGCGCTCAAGACCCATAAGGGTGTAGCAGCATCTATGTTTTTTAAGTTGGATGGTGTGCAATCTGACCGGCTACGCGAAGTACTAGAGACCATCCATCTCACCCAAGACATACGTCGCCAAGCGGGCAATTTGAGCCATGGTCAAAAACAGTGGTTAGAAATCGGCATGTTGCTGATGCAAGACCCCAAACTGTTGTTATTAGATGAGCCTGTGGCTGGTATGACCGACTTTGAAACCGAGCGTACCGCCGAGCTCTTTTTGTCTCTCAAAGGTAAACACTCTTTGATGGTGGTTGAACATGACATGAGTTTTATCAACACCATCTCAGACATTGTTACCGTGTTGTGCGACGGCTCTGTCCTCGCGCAAGGTACTTTGGCACAAGTGCAAGCAGACGAGCGTGTGATTGAAGTGTATTTAGGCCGATGAATTCAAAGTTACAGACCATGTCATTGCTTCAAGTTTCACATATCAACCAATACTATGGCGGCTCGCATATCTTGCGTGACGTGAGTTTTGAAGCGCGTCTAGGCCGCATTACCGTTTTGTTAGGCCGCAATGGTGTGGGTAAAACCACGCTATTGAAGTCACTCATGGGCGCTGTACCGATTCGTAACGGCAGCATTACGTTTGATGGAAAGTCGATAGAAAAATCCGCACCTTATGAACGCGCCCGTGCAGGCATTGGTTATGTGCCCCAGGGCCGCGAAATATTTGCCCGATTGACGGTAGAAGACAACTTGCGCATGGGGCTTGCTACGCGTCCTTCAGGTACCGATATTCCAGCAGAATTATTTGAGTTGTTTCCCGTATTGAAGCAAATGTTGCATCGACGCGGCGGTGATTTGTCTGGCGGTCAACAACAACAGCTTGCGATTGCGAGGGCCTTGGCGTCTGGTCCCAAATTGTTGGTGTTGGATGAGCCGACGGAAGGTATTCAACCCAGCATCATCAAAGACATCGGCCGTGTCATTCGTATGCTGGCAGGCCGAGGTGATATGGCTATTTTGTTGTGCGAGCAGTACTACGACTTTGCGGAAGAACTGGCAGACGACTATTTGGTGATGGAACGCGGTGAAGTTATCGCTACGGGTCTTGGTAGCGCGATGCAAAGCCAAGGTATTCGGCAATTGGTATCCATTTAAGCCTACATGGCCCAAATGCGCGGGGGCGCATTTTTTATCTCCCACAAGCCGGTACGCCAAGCAGCCCATACAGCGCGAAACAAATTTTGCGTTGGTTCAACCAAAGGCGATAGGGCGCGCATCACCACAACGCGCGGATGTGGTGATGTCACACCCGCAAACACTCCTTCGGTCTGATTACTCACTACATCACGTGCAAGTGATAAGGCGAGGTCTCTCTTGTCACGTGTCATATCGCTACCAGTAGCAAAAACCAAGGTGGCAGTGCAACGGTGATTGGCAAGCCCTAATGGCCCCGACATCAAGCGTTGGTCGCTTGCATCAAGCAAGCCGCGTTCTAACCAGGTATTTTTAATTTCCATATGTTGCTGCAACTGGCCTTGCTCAAATGGCAGCGATGCCGTGGGAAGGCCTAAGGCAGTGATGTCCCAAGCGATTAATTCACCGCCAGCATCTATGTCAAAAAATACTTTGTTTAAACCTTGGCAATTGTTGTAAGCGATGGTCTCTAGTGGTAACCATTCGAGCCTAGCGTTTTGGCTTACCTTGGCGACTATCTCTTGAGAAGCTAAACCTTTTTCGGTGCGATAAAAGCGCGTGGCACCAGGTGTAGTTATCAATGCGTGTGCTTGCGGGTTCACCGTCAAGCGGATATCAATACGATCCCCACCTACCAAACCACTGGGTGGATGAACCAATACCGTATGGCATATCTCAGGACCTTCTGGATACAAACTTTTAAGAACACGCAATGGGCCGTTGTGCACATGCGCTACATCTGTGCGTTCTGCCTTGCGTTGGTAATCTAGCTGCAGTGCAGCGTGCCAGCCAGTCATGGTTTTTACTTGGGGTTGTGGCGTCATAGAAGTGTCAAAATAAGGTCATAATTCATTTTCATAATCAAGGCCTTCAAGGAGATTTCACCATGACATTGACTGCAAGACAGATTATTTCGGTTTTAATTGCTACGCTGAGCGCGGCCAGTTTGCAAATTGCTCAAGCCCAAACCGAAATCCAATGGTGGCACTCCATGGTGGCAGTCAACAACGAATGGGTCAATGACCTCGCTAAAGACTTTAATGCCAAGCAAAAAGATTACAAAATTGTTCCTGTCTACAAAGGTTCGTACGACGAATCGATGACCGCCGCAGTAGCGGCTTTTCGGGCTGGTAATGCGCCGCATATTTTGCAGGTCTTTGAAGTGGGCACTGCCACCATGATGGCTAGCAAGGGTGTGGTGGTACCGGTGGGTCAAGTCATGCAAGAGGCGGGCTACCAATTCGATCCATCCGTCTATGTTCCTGCCGTTGCAGGTTACTACACAGCACCTAACGGTCAAATGTTGTCATTTCCATTCAATAGTTCTACTACGGTTTTTTATTTCAACAAAGACGCATTTGCGGCCGCTGGTATCTCCACAGACAAGCCGCCCTCTACTTGGCCTGAGGTCGCGCTAGCAGCAGCCAAATTGAAATCTAACGGACACAAGTGCCCATTGACAATTGCTTGGCAAGGTTGGACCCAGTTAGAGAGCTTCTCTACTTGGCACAACACAGAGCTTGCTACGCAAGGTAATGGCATGCGTGGTCTCCATGCCCGCTTGGTGGCAAATTCTCCATTGCACGTCCGCCATATTGAAAACCTTGGGAATATGGCCAAGCAAGGATTGTTTGTTTACAAAGGACGCAACAACACTGCTGAATCTACTTTTGTATCAGGCGAGTGCGCCATGATCACTACATCATCAGGTTTTTATGGCAACGTTGCAAAGAACGCGAAATTCAGTTTTGGTCTGTCTACTTTGCCTTACTACCCTGACGTTCCTGGCGCACCTCAAAACACAGTTATTGGAGGTGCAAGTCTTTGGGTCATGTCTGGTAAGAAAGCAGAAGAATACAAAGGTGTAGCTACCTTCTTTAATTATTTGTCAAACCCAGAAGTGCAGTCTGCTAGCCATAAGCGTACGGGTTACTTACCCATCACTTTGGCTGCATTCAAATTGACGGAACAGTCTGGGTTTTATAAACAAAATCCTGGAACCGATACAGCCGTCAACCAAATGATTCGCAAGACAACGGATAAATCGCGCGGTATTCGCTTGGGTAACTATGTTCAGATTCGTGCGATTGAAGACGAAGAGCTGGAACAGGTATGGGCCGGCAAGAAAACAGCCAAGGAAGCGCTCGACTCCATCATCAAGCGTGGCAATGAACTCCTTGAGCGTTTTGAAAAAGCCAATAGCGGTAAAAAATAACAGCAACTCCACTTTTAGTTCAGCAATTGCTTTTTTAGTGGTCTAGTGCCTTGGCCGCAGCTAAACGCATTGTTTTTGCTTCTCGTTGGTTGCCGTGGCTGCTACTTGCTCCGCAGTTAGCGGTAATTAGCACCTTCTTTTTTTGGCCCGCAGGCCAGGCATTGGTTCAGTCACTGCAGCAGTCGGATGCTTTTGGCATGTCGGTTACCTGGGTTGGTTTTGAGAATTTTCAGAACCTCTATCGCGATGAAAGTTATGCTGAATCATTTATCACTACGGGTGTTTTCTCACTCTGGGTTGCTGTGCTGGGCATCGGTATCTCGTTAGTGTTGGCATACTTTGCTGATCGTGTTGTTAGAGGTGCTCTGCTGTACCGAACGCTTCTTATTTGGCCCTATGCAGTTGCGCCTGCAGTTGCGGGTGTGGTGTGGTTATTTCTGTTTTCACCGAGTATCGGAGTTGTGTCATATGCCCTCAATACCCTTGGGTTTGAGTGGAATGCTCTCTTAAATAGCCGAGACGCTATGGCTTTGATAGTCATGGCTGCCGTTTGGAAACAGTTGTCTTATAACTTTCTATTTTTCTTGGCAGGCTTGCAAAGTATTCCTAAATCGCTCATAGAAGCAGCCGCAATAGATGGTGCAGGTGCGTGGAGACGCTTTTGGACCATTCAGTTCCCGTTGCTGTCGCCAACAAGTTTTTTCCTGTTGGTGATCAATGTGGTGTATGCCTTTTTTGATACGTTTGGCATAGTGGATGCCGCTACCAAAGGCGGCCCAGGGAAAGATACAGCCATACTGGTTTACAAGGTCTACTTTGATGGATTCAAAGCATTGGACTTGGGAGGCTCTGCAGCGCAGTCTGTGGTGCTGATGGTCATAGTAGTTGCACTCACCGTAGTGCAGTTTCGCTTTATTGAAAAGAAAGTGAACTACTAACCATGATCGAGCGCAACCGTTTTCTGGATTGGATGTCGCATGGCATCTTGCTCCTAGGCGTGGCTGTGGTTGCTTTCCCTGTGTATGTCACTTTTGTGGCCTCGACCCATACCATGCAAGAAGTGGTGCAAGTACCTATGCCTTTGTTACCTGGCGAGCATTTTTTAGAAAACTACAAAAGTGCATTGCTCGGTGACAGAAATGGCTCAGGTTCCACTGCTTCAGTGGCGCGCATGATGGGTGTGAGTTTGGTCTGCGCATTGTTGATTGCTATAGGAAAAATCACCATATCCTTGCTATCAGCATTTGCGATTGTGTATTTCAAGTTTCCATTTCGCATGACAGTTTTTTGGATGATTTTTGTGACTTTGATGCTGCCTGTCGAAGTACGCATTGGACCCACTTATAAAGTCGTGTCTGACTTGGGTATGCTCAATAGCTTTGCGGGATTAACACTGCCTCTGATTGCTTCTGCCACTGCGACCTTTTTATTTCGTCAATTTTTTATGACAGTCCCTGACGAATTGGTAGAAGCTGCACGCATAGATGGGGCAGGGCCGATGCGATTTTTTAAAGATGTATTGGTACCTTTGTCTGTCACGAGTATGGCGGCATTGTTTGTGATCCAGTTTATTTACGGATGGAATCAATACCTGTGGCCTTTATTGGTCACCACCAACGAAAACATGTATCCCGTCGTCATAGGGATCAAGCGCATGATCTCAGGAGGGGACGCCCAAACCGAATGGAATATTGTGATGGCCACCGCCATGCTTGCCATGATTCCACCTGCCATGGTGGTCATAGGTATGCAAAAGTGGTTTGTGAAAGGCTTGGTTGATACCGAGAAATAAGTATGGCGGCAATTGAACTCAACAACTTAGTGAAACGGTATGGTGTGGGATCGCGTGCAGTACAGGTGTTGCATGGCGTCAGCGCTCAAATTCAGGATGGCGAATTTGTCGTCATCGTTGGTCCTTCAGGTTGTGGAAAGTCGACACTCTTGCGCATGGTGGCTGGCTTAGAAGACATTACTGAAGGTGATATTCGAATTGGCAACACAGTCGTTAATGATTTGGAGCCAGCAGAGCGCGATATCGCTATGGTGTTTCAAAACTATGCGCTGTATCCACACATGAGTGTCTTTGACAATATGGCGTATGGTTTGAAAATCGCCAAAGTTTCAATTGACGACATCAAGAGGCGCGTCCAAGCCGCCGCAGTTGCATTAGAGTTAAGCCATTTGTTGGAGCGCAAACCCCGTGAATTGTCGGGAGGTCAGCGTCAACGCGTAGCGATGGGGCGTGCAATTGTTAGACAGCCCCAGGTATTTTTATTCGATGAACCCCTCTCTAACCTAGACGCCAAACTCAGGGCGCATACCCGATTGGAAATCCAAAAGTTACATAGAGAATTAGCAACGACCTCTTTATTTGTGACGCACGATCAGGTAGAGGCGATGACCTTGGCGCAGCGAATGATGGTGATGAACGAGGGCAGACTGCAGCAGTTTGGAACCCCTGAGGAGGTGTACAACCGACCTGCCAATACGTTTGTTGCAGGTTTTATTGGTGCGCCGCCTATGAACCTGTTGCGTGATGCGAACGCAACAGATTCAGAAACGATTTTGGGAATTCGTCCTGAGCATTTACACATTAAAAACACATCTCAACCAGATGGTGCAAGGGATGGATACAGCTGGGGTGCGCAAATCTATGCATTGGAGATGTTGGGGGCAGAGCGATTGGTTTATGCGCGCATCGGTCAAGAAGAGATTGTGGTGCGCACCGATGTTGCGTCCGAGGTACCTGCAATCGGAGGCACTTTAGAGTTGATTGCGCAACATCAGCATTTGCATTGGTTTGATAAAAAATCAGGCATGCGATTACCTGACTGAGGACGCATGGTTTCGCTTTGCAGGTGTTTTGATAAATTATTTAGTTAACCAAGCAGCACCACGCACCCCAGAAGAGTCGCCGTGCATCGCTTTTAAAACTGGTGTTGCAATCGGTTTGGTAAATGTATAGCGAATGATTTCACTAGGCAGTGCTTGGTAAATCTCATCGACATTGCTCATTCCACCGCCCAAAACGATTGCATCGGGGTCGAGCACATTCATGACGCTAGCAAGTGCTCGGGCTAAGCGGTTGACATATCTGGCGAAGCTTTCTTGAGCAGATAAGTCGCCTGCGCGCATCTTTGCAATGATTTGCTCACCATTGATTCTTTCGCCCGTATGGCGTGCATGGTCATGTGCAAATGCAGTGCCACTGATCCAAGTCTCTTGGCATCCGACTTGACCGCACCAGCAGGGCGCTATTTGAATTTCTTCAGCGCTTGGCCATGGCAGGGGGTTATGTCCCCATTCGCCTGCGATTGCGTTATTACCTGTCCAGGCTTTGCCATCGATGGCAATGCCTGCGCCACAGCCTGTTCCAATAATGACTGCAAATACGACGGGGCAGCCTTTAGCTGCGCCGTCGACTGCTTCGCTGACTGCTAAACAGTTGGCATCGTTTTGCAGATGAACCTTGCAGCCAAGACGGTGTTGCAAGTCTTGTTGCAAAGGCTTGCCATTCATGACCACTGTGTTGGATCCGCGAATCCTGTTCGTGGAAGGGTCTAGGCATCCTGGAATGCCAATTCCGATGGCTTGAGGAAGCGGAATTTTTTGCTGGCCCATGGTTTTATCTACTAATGCGCAAATAGCATCCAATATGGCGTTGTATGCGTGTTGCGGCGTGGGAACCCTATCTTTATAGATGACGCCTTGTATAGCGTCTACCAACGCAATTTCAATTTTGGTGCCACCCAAATCAATACCCATCATGGTTTGCATATGTGCCACTATCCATTCATAAAAAGCGGTAAGGCTGTTTTATAACGTACTTGCTTGAGTGCAAAGCTGGATCTGATTTTTTCAACACCGGGAATGGGAGAGAGTTGTTCCAATATGAATTTTTCTAGGGCTTGGATGTCTTTTACTGCCACGCGTAGCAGGTAGTCGCTGTCACCGGTCATCAAATAGCACTCCATCACTTCGTCGTGTTGGGCAATATGGGATTCGAAGTCGGCCAAGGCTTCTTTGCTTTGTGTCTTTAAGCTGATAGAAATAAAAACGGTAAGCCCTAAGCCCAGGGCGCTGGCGTTGGCCAGTGCCACGTATTTTTCAATCACGCCTGCAGTCTCTAGCGCTTTCACCCTTGCAAGGCAGGGCGAAGGGGAAAGGCCGATCTTTCGCGCAAGTTCAACATTGCTCAAACTGCCGTCGCGCTGCAAATGGTCCAATATGCGTAAATCAGTTTTATCTAAATTCATATGCTTAAAATATGATAATTTCAGCATATTATGCTTTAAATAGTTTATTTTGAAGTCTAATTTGACAGCACATTTTGCCGATTAGCTTTTAAAGTGCCCTCCATGAACGCACCATTTGACCCCGCCCTCTGGGCCCAAGACAACAACCCCGAAGAAACCGCAGAGTGGCGAGACGCTTTGTTGTCCTTGCTAGCCAACGAGGGGCCCGAACGGGTCAATCAAATTCTCAACAGCTTGACTGCTGTCGCACGGCAACACAGGACAGGCTGGCAACCTGATCTGAACACGCCATACGCCAACTCCATTTCAGTGGATGACCAACCGGAGTTTCCTGGAGATATTCAAATTGAAGAACGCCTGACATCCATCATGCGTTGGAATGCATTGGCCATGGTGGTGCGCGCCAACCAAGCCTATGGCGAGCTAGGTGGACACATTGCAAGTTATGCCAGCGTGGCTGATTTGTTTGAAACTGGGTTTCACCATTTCTTTCAAGCACGTACCCCAGAGCAGGGCGGTGACTTGGTATTTTTTCAGCCGCACAGTGCGCCGGGCGTTTATGCACGGGCATTTTTAGAAGGACGTCTGACTGAAGATGACTTGTTGCACTATCGCCAAGAAATCAATGCACAAAAAGTGGGTGCACGTGGGTTATCTAGTTATCCGCATCCTTGGTTGATGCCCGACTTTTGGCAATTCCCCACGGGGTCTATGGGGCTGGGGCCGATTAGTTCTATCTATCACGCTCGCTTTATGCGTTACTTGACGCATCGCAATTTATTGCAGTGCGAAGGCCGCAAGGTCTGGGGTGTGTTTGGTGACGGTGAGATGGATGAACCCGAGAGCATGAGCGCTTTGACCTTGGCTGCGCGCGAGCGTTTAGACAATTTGGTATGGGTAGTGAATTGCAATTTGCAGCGCTTAGATGGTCCGGTGCGAGGCAATGGACGCATCATCGACGAGCTAGAAAAATTGTTTTCTGGCGCAGGCTGGAAGGTCATCAAGTTGGTGTGGGGCAGTGATTGGGACGGATTGTTTGCGCGTGATACCACGGGTGCCTTATTAAAAGCATTTGCCCAAACCGTGGACGGGCAAATGCAGACATTTGCCGCCAAAAACGGTCGTTACAACCGCGACAACTTCTTTGGGCAAAACGAAGACTTGAAGCGCTTGGCCCAAGGCATGACCGATGAGCAAATCGATCGTTTAAAACGCGGTGGCCACGATGTAGTGAAAATCTTCGCTGCCTATGCCGCTGCGCGTGCACATCAAGGACAGCCTGTTGTTATCTTGGCGCACACCAAAAAAGGTTTTGGCATGGGCAGTGCGGGTCAAGGCAAGATGACAACGCATAGCCAGAAAAAATTTGACGAGCAAGACTTGATCGAATACCGAAATCGTTTCGACTTACCACTGACGGATGAGCAAGCAAAAGGCTTGGCGTTTTACAAGCCTGCACCAGACAGTGCAGAAATGTCTTATCTGTTGAAACATCGCCAAGGCTTGGGTGGCAGCATGCCAAAACGTGAAACGCACTGTGCTGCTCTGCCTGTGCCCGCGATAGAGAGTTATGCCCAGTTTGCAATCGCTGCAGACGGTAAAGAGATGAGTACCACCATGGCATTTGTGCGCATGCTGGGCAATTTGTTGAAAGACCCTGTCTTGGGTCGGCGCTTGGTTCCTATCGTGGCAGATGAAGCGCGCACTTTTGGAATGGCCAACTTGTTTAAACAGGTCGGTATTTACAGCAGCGTAGGTCAGCACTACGCGCCAGAAGATATCGGCTCTGTGTTGAGTTACCGCGAAGCACTCGACGGTCAAATTTTGGAAGAGGGCATTAGCGAAGCGGGCGCGCTTGCAAGCTGGACTGCCGCTGCAACGAGCTACAGCGTGCACGGTTTTGCCATGCTGCCTTTTTACATTTACTACTCGATGTTTGGTTTTCAGCGCGTAGGGGACGCCATTTGGGCGGCTGCTGATCAAAGATCCAGAGGCTTTTTGTTGGGGGCAACATCTGGCAGAACTACTTTGGGTGGCGAAGGCCTGCAACACCAAGATGGCAGCAGCCATTTGGTGGCGGCAACCATTCCCAATTGCAAAGCCTATGACCCTGCTTTTGCGGGTGAGTTAGCCATCATTTTGGATGCAGGAATGCGCGAGATGTTGGAGCAGCAGGTCGATGTTTTTTACTACGTCACCTTGATGAACGAGAACTACGCGAATGCAGACATCTCCCTAGAAAACGCCGATGGTATTTTGCGTGGGGCCTACCGCTTTGCTAACTTCCTTTCAGAAAAAGGCGATTCAAAACAACACCTAACACTGATGGGCTCTGGAGCTATTCTTTTAGAAGTACTCACTGCCGCCCAGCTTTTAGCAGGACAAGGTGTCAACGTAGAGGTGATCAGCGTAACCAGTTGGAGTGAATTAGCCCGCGATGGTCGTGCGTATGCTGAACAAGACACGAAAACTGTTGCGCACTTAACTGCGTTGTTGTCGCAAAGCCAAGGCTCTGTGTTGGCCGCCTCAGACTATGTGTGCGCAGTAACTGAGAGCGTGAGGGCTTTTATTCCTGAGAGCAGACGCTATAAAACGCTGGGCACGGATGGATTTGGGCGTAGCGACACGCGCGCTGCATTGCGCAATTATTTCGAAGTAGATGCAGCGGCCATTGTTCGTGCTGCTACGTCTATGTTGACGTGATGCACATGATGCACATGACGCATCACTCGCCAGAGATACCTTTGAGTTGTATCACTCGGCCCCAGCGCGGGTAGTCTTTCGCCACGATAGATGCAAGTTCTTCTGGCGTTGACGCACTAGCGTCTAAACCTGCTTTGCCCAAAATTTCTTTAACGGCAGGTTGCGCAATGATGGCACTCAAATCTGAGTGCAACTTAGAAACTGTCGAGCTTGGGGTTTTTGCGGGCACGAAGAAGGCGTACCAAAGGTCTACGTCAATATCTTTGTAACCAAGTTCTAAAAATGTAGGAACGTCAGCTGCCACTGGGTGGCGCTTGGTACTTCCTACGGCCAATGCATTGAGCTTGCCGGACTTTACAAAACCTTGCGCAACGTGCACGGGCAAAAATCCCACCATCAATTCGCCCGCTAACAAATCTTGTGTATACCCCGCAGTGCCGCGATAAGGCACATGCAACATAAAGGTTTTGGTTTCAAGTTTGAGCAACTCCATCGCCATATGGTGGGGCGTGCCCACACCGGGAGAGCCAAATGTGAAGAATCCTGGTTTGGAAGTGGCTGCACGGACTAAATCTTTGACAGACTTGATGTCTGTTTTAGGGTGCGCCACCAACATCAAGGTGCCATAGGCTGACATCGATACCGGCGCAAAATCTTTGACGGGATTGAACGGCGTGTTTTTGTAGAGTTGTGAAGCAATCAACATGGTGTTGGCGCCCATCAACAAAGTGGTTCCATCAGCGGCAGATTTCGCGACAAAGTCTGCGCCAATATTGCCACTGGCTCCTGGCATGTTTTGCACCAATACCGTTTGACCCGTACGCTCCGCTAGACGCGGTTGAATCGTGCGTGCAATGGTGTCCATGCCAGTACCCGGCGTGAAAGGCACGATGATTTTGATGGGGGTGTTGCTGGTATTGCTAGGTACTTGCGCTAAGGAAGTTCCGCATAACGCTGATAACCATACCGTTACTAGTAGTGTTTTAAAGCATTTGGTCCAGGTCATGGTTGAGGCAATCTTTTAGATTAAATAGGCTAAAAAAACATTGTAGGAAGTGTTGACCACATGGCAGCACTAGTTTTCACCTAGGAGACTCGCATTAGGATTCACCCTTATGCAGCTGCAAGACATTCTCTATTCACAAGGCTTTGGTACACGGCGTATTTGCGCTGGACTGGTCCAGCAAGGCTATGTACAAATCGACCAAGGCCAGGGTTTGGTGACGTGTGATGACGCC
>JAGWXI010000150.1 GCA_018969975.1 Burkholderiales bacterium | reverse complement strand
CAATCTCAGAGGCTCAAGAGGCGGCTGATGATTGGGTGATCGATTACAACGAGTTCAGACCTCATGATTCCCTAGGTGACAAAGCTCCCATGGAGTTCATGCCGAGGATATTTAAACCAGGAATCTCTAGTTCCGATTTGTCTACCTAAAGGGTGAGCTTACGGGTTCAATGCTATGAATTTTCAATGATCGAAATGGGCTAAGACGATCGATATCAAAATTCTTGAATGCCACATTGATCATTGCATTCAAGATACCCGTTTGCCGTCTAACAGTGACAGGCACCAGCCCTAAACTCAACAAATAATCTCTGAAAATACATGCATGAGCATGTCGCAAATCATCAAGATAGAGATCACCAATTTCATCCTCAAAGCGATTAAAAACATTCAAAGCATCACACCTGAATTTTTTACCATCACTGCCCTACTTTCGTGCAAGTAAATTGCAAGAGCATCGGAAAGCTTTGGTCTATTTTTATTATTCGACTCAATAAAATAATTAGAGATTAATTGCGCAAGAAATCCCTCATCGAAGTCAACGCCTTTTACCTTGATCAGTCGGCGAAAATCCTCTTCCCGGATACTTTTAACCAAAGACAAATTGCTGCAATTCTTCATTTTTACAAGCAAGAACAATTGCGCTAATTTATTTTCAATTTATCAAAAGAGCAACCGAAATTTAAAAAATAAAAATAATTTTTATTGCCGCCAATAAATTACATTTGATCTTGGCAAATCAATTCGTACATTTTCGCAGTAAAGCTATCAACAGCCACAATATTCGGTTGTCACTGTCGCATACGCTGTTGATGAAGAAAATGGGTAGTTGCGGTACTGGAGTTGACCCTGTAACTCAGTACCACCGGCAGTTTTAATTTGCCGATCGCTTCTCTCGAAACGTCTGTGGCGGCAAATAGCCCAATGCGCTGTGCGGGTGGTAAGAATTGTAGTCATCGAACCATGCCTTCAATTGGCTCATCACCGTTTGGGAGTCAGGTCTGTTGGCCAGCTTTGCATAGTCTCTTTTGAACGTCTTGACGAAGCTCTCTGCCATGCCATTGCTCTGTGGGCTTGTCACTGGTGTCGTTACCGGCTTCAAGCCCAACTGCCTGGCAAAGCTTCGGGTCTCAGTTGCTGTGTAGCAGCTTCCGTTATCGGTCAGCCATTCAATCGTTTGAGGTGGCTTGCCGTTTGATCCAAACCTCTTCTCAACTGCCTGCATCATCAAGTCCCCCACCAGTGCGGCATCAATGCCTTTGGTGGTGGCTACCCAACTCATGACCTCTCTGTCGCAACAGTCCAAGGCAAACGCCACGCGAACCCGTTCACCGTTGTCGCAAGACAGCTCCAACCCGTCTGAGCACCACCGCGTGTCACTTTCCTTCACGGCCACTTTGCCGTCATGTTTCCTGGTGTCCAAAGGCTTGCTGCCCTGTCTAAACAACAGCAAACCCTCGTCGCGCATGACACGGTAGACACGCTTGTGATTGATCTGGTGTCCATCGATACGCAGTCGCGCCCAAACACGCCTGTAACCATAGGTGGCTCGCTCCTTCACCACATCAGCAATGGCTTCTCTGACCTGGGCGTCATCAGCCTTGGGCGGAGACTTTCTGCAATCGACCCAGTCCAATGCCCTGTTTTGCTTTGCCACAACGTTGCTGCGCGACAAACCAAGCGCTGCGCACACAGCCCTCACTGCTCGTCCCCGGGCAATACAGGCGAGCGCGCAATCCACTTTTTTGCTTTGGCAAAGTCCACAGCCTCCTTGAGAATCTCGTTCTCCAAAGTCTTGCGGCCCAACGCTCCTTCAAGTTGTTTAATCCGTCTCATCGCATCTTGAAGATCAGAGGCAGGGACAACCGATTCATTGGCTCCCACAGCCACCAAAGAACCTTCCATATAAGCTTTGCGCCATTGAAACAATTGAGCAGCCGACAAGCCATGCGCCCTGGCCACCAACGACACAGAACTTCCTGGTTCGTTGGTCTGTTTCACAATTTCAAGCTTCTGCTCGGGTGTCCAGCGTCTTCGCCGCTGAACACTGGTGACCACTTCCACCCGGCTGGGTCTTATTGAAGACATAGTCATATCCATAGTCGTATTCCTAGTTGTTAGTTTAAGAAATACCAATGGGACTGTGTTTCAGGGGGCTAACTCACGCTCGTACCGGTAGCAGGACTCGCTGATGCGAAATGCCACACAGGCGAGACGGATGCACACGCCTTGCTCAGAAACCACCTTGTGGGCCATCTCCCGTCTGCGAGATGGCCTCACCACTTTTT
>JAGWXI010000070.1 GCA_018969975.1 Burkholderiales bacterium | reverse complement strand
AAAGAAGACGGCAGTTTGGGCGAACGCAATGGCATTTATTGCAGCGGTTTAGAACACAAGATGGGCATCCATGGCAGCGCCACTTGCCAAATGGTTTTGGAAGATGCCGAGGGGACTTTGGTGGGACAGCCTCACAAAGGCCTCGCTGCCATGTTCGTCATGATGAACGTAGCCCGCATAGGTGTGGGCATGCAGTCACTCGGATTGACCGAGGTGGCCTATCAAAATGCCCTGGCCTATGCCAAAGACAGAATCCAGTCGCGCAGCTTGACAGGCCCTAAAGACCCCAGCAAAGCCGCAGACAGCATTCTGGTGCACCCAGATGTTCGCAAGATGCTGTTGACTGCGAAAGCTTATGCAGAAGGCGGACGTGCATTGAGTTTGTATTGCGCCTTGCTGATTGACCGCGAACTCAACCACCCCGACGCTGCTGTTCGCGCTGAATGTGCAGAGCTAGTAGCGTTGCTCACTCCAATTGTCAAAGCCTTCATCACCGACAACGGTTGGATCGCCACGTCGTCTTGCTTGCAAGTGTTTGGCGGCCATGGTTTTATACGTGAGTGGGGCATGGAGCAGTATGTGCGTGATGCACGCATCAATATGATTTATGAAGGCACCAACACCATACAAAGCTTAGACTTGCTTGGGCGCAAAGTCTTGTCTAACCAAGGCGCCACGTTGAAAAAGTTTGGTGAACAAATTACTGCACTGGTTATGGAAGAACAAGGCAATGAGGCTATGGCAGAGTTCATCAAGCCCCTAGCGCAACTCGGCCAGCAAATGACGCAGTTCACCGGTGAAATTGGCTACAAAGCCATGCAAAACGCAGACGAAGTAGGTGCTGCTGCTGTTGACTATTTACGTGTCACGGGTCATTTGGTGTTTGCCTATTTTTGGGCACGCATGGCCAAAGTGGCCTTGCAAGAAATCGAAAAAGGTAATCGTGATCCGTTCTACCAAGCCAAATTACAAACTGCACGCTTTTACTTTGCCAAACTACTTCCAGAAACCGCAAGCTTGATGGCCACAGCGCGCTCCGGTGCTGCTGTGTTGATGGACACTGACGCCGTGTTTGCTTAAACCCGCATATTTCACTAACGCTCATCGAAAGACCAACAGATGTCAGACATATTGACCCACTTAGAAGGCAGTGTTTTAACCATCACTATCAACCGTATTGAAAAAAAGAATTCAATTACTTCCGCTATGTATGCCGATATGGCGCAAGCTTTGGCCGATGCTGAGAAAAATGCGGCTGTGCGCGTAGTGCTTTTTCAAGGCCACGAAACGATCTTTAGTGCAGGTAACGACATTGCAGACTTCTTGAATAAGCCACCGTCTAACCAAGACTCACCAGTCTTTCATTTCTTACGCAATATTTCGACTTTCACCAAACCTGTTCTTGCAGCAGTGGCTGGTCCTGCAGTGGGTATTGGTACCACTATGTTGTTGCATTGCGATTTGGTTTATGCGGGTGACAACGCTGCGTTTTCCATGCCGTTTGTGAATTTAGGTATTTGCCCGGAAGCGGCTTCTACTTTGTTAGTGCCCCAGATGATGGGCTACCACCGTGCAGCAGAAGTCTTGATGATGGGCGAGCCCTTTATGGCAGAAGCGGCATTGGAGGTGGGCTTGGTCAATCGCGTAGTGCCTCCCACTGAAGTCAATAGCTACGCCCAAGCGCAAGCACGTAAATTGGCACTCAAACCTTTGTCTTCTTTGTTGGAAACCAAACGGTTAATGAAGCAAGGTCAAGCAGAACTAGTCAAAAAACAAATGGCAGAAGAGGGCGCGATTTTTAGTCGCATGCTCCAAGAACCTGCGGCACTAGAAGCCTTTGGCGCGTTTATGGAAAAACGCCGTCCTGATTTTTCAAAACTATGAGCCAATAATTTGTGACACACACTATTCAATACGAAGCACCTTTCGAGCCCGCATTCATTGAGGCGCTTCGGCAGTTAGCCGAGGAAAAAATTACCTTCAACAGCATGATTGGTTTGAAACTCACGGGTGTGAGTGCCAAGGTGTTGACTGGGCGCATCCATATGCGACCAGAGTTGGTGGGGCATTTCTCTTATAACCGTTTGCATGGGGGCGTCACCAGCGCCGCCTTAGATACTTTGGGTGGATTGGTCTGCATGGTTAATCTCACCATGAAGCATTTAGACGAAACACCAGATCAGCGCATCGCAAGGTTTTTAAAAATCGGCACCATCGATTTGCGTGTGGACTATATGGGCCCCGCCATCGGTGAATACTTTGATGTGCGTGCCGAGGCTTTGCGCGTAGGTTCACGTATTGGTTACACACAAATGAGCTTGCGCGGCCCGCAAGGTGAGTTGCTCTCTACGGGTAGTGGTGCTTATATTGTCTCTTGAGGCACATGTTGTTAACTGCTTAGTCGGTTACCCTGATGGTTTGTAGCTTTAAACCATGCGCCACCACTCACACGCTCCAACTTCTGAATCTGCACCATTAGGTGCGCCTTCAAAGCAGCGATCCGACAGAGAAACTGTCAAACGTCTGCTTCCTTATTTATGGACTTATAAATGGCGGGTAATGGCGGCGCTCAGCTTTATGGTGGGCGCCAAACTCGCCAACGTGAGCGTGCCTTTGCTGTTAAAAGATTTGATTGACGCGATGTCATTCAAGCCGAATGATCCGCAAGCTGTGCTGGTAGTGCCCGTGGCGATGTTGGTCGCATATGGCGTATTACGTTTATCTGTTTCAGCGTTTACAGAATTGCGTGAACTGGTTTTTGCCAAAGCAACGCAAGGTGCTGCTAGGCAAATCGCCTTAGAGACGTTTGAGCATTTGCATGGCTTGAGTTTGCGTTTTCATTTGGAGCGACAGACCGGGGGCATGACCAGAGATATTGAGCGTGGCGTGCGAGGCATTGAGTCGCTCATTTCTTATTCACTCTACAGCGTAGTGCCCACGCTGATTGAAGTGGCCTTGGTCTTGGGTATTTTGGCAGTGAAGTTTGATGTGTGGTTTGCAGGTATCACCCTCACTGCTTTGGTGCTCTACATCATCTTCACCATTGGCGTGACTGAGTGGCGTACCCAATACCGACGCATGGCCAATGAGTTTGACTCTGCGGCGCATACCAAAGCTGTTGATTCATTGCTCAACTACGAAACAGTCAAATATTTCAACAACGAAGCTTTTGAAGCGGGGCGTTACGACAAAAGTCTTGAGGCATTGCGCCGTGCACGACTGAAAGCGCAAACGTCACTTTCTGTACTCAACACAGGCCAGCAACTCATCATTGCTGTCGCTTTGGTAGGCATGCTCTGGCGTGCGACGCAAGGGGTTGTCGATGGACGCATGAGTTTGGGCGACTTGGTGATGATCAACGCTTTCATGATCCAACTCTATATTCCGTTGAACTTTTTAGGTGTGCTCTACCGTGAGATCAAGCAAAGCTTGACAGACTTAGATCGCATGTTCAGTTTGCTGGAGAAAGAGCGTGAAATTGCGGACTCTCCAAATGCAAGCGCATTGCAGTTGTTGCAAGCACCCACTGTTCAGTTTGAGAATGTGGAGTTTGCTTACGAAGCCGCAAGACCCATCTTGCATGGGATCAGTTTTGAAATTCCGGCTGGTAAGACAGTCGCAGTAGTCGGGCCTTCTGGTGCTGGTAAATCCACCTTGGCGCGTTTGATGTTTCGCTTTTACGATGTCACCGGTGGACGCATCGCGATTAACGGGCAAGATATTCGTAGCGTGACCCAAAACAGTTTGCGTCGTGCTTTGGGTATTGTTCCGCAAGACACGGTTTTGTTTAACGACACGGTGCGCTACAACATTGCTTATGGCAATACATCCGCCACGCCTGCGCAAGTGGAAGAAGCGGCGCGTGCCGCGCGCATTCATGACTTTATTGTGTCTACCCCAAAGGGTTATGACACGATGGTGGGAGAGCGTGGATTAAAGCTCTCAGGTGGAGAAAAACAGCGCGTGGCGATTGCACGTACTTTGTTGAAGAATCCGCCGATTGTGATTTTTGATGAAGCGACTTCTGCCCTAGACAGTGCTAACGAGAGGGCGATTCAAGCAGAGTTACAAACTGCTGCGCAGAATAAAACAACTTTGGTGATTGCGCACCGTTTGTCTACGGTGGTGGATGCGCATGAGATTTTGGTGTTGGAAGATGGGCGCATTGTGGAGCGGGGATCGCATGCTGAGTTGCTGGCTATGGATGGTCGGTATGCGGGGATGTGGGCTTTGCAGCAGTCGGCTGAAGGGGCGCTCGTCTAGGTTTGTTGCTGGCACTTGACTTTGCTACGGGGTTTTGATTTTTACTGCTGTACTTTTTGGGCGTTCTTTTCTTTTAGCATTTTCAAGAGCATGTCGCGCTCGGGTATGTATCGCGATGCTGCTTCTGACGGCCTGCTTTTGATGCGCCAGTCGTAGAGGGCGTTGATAAACCCTTCGTCGTCTAGCGGTCCAATCGCACCTGCAACTTTTAACCAATCGCGTATTCCTTGGGTATAGCTGGCATTGGCATTTATCTTTTCTCTTTGTTCAGCAATTTTCTGATCAAGTATAGAAATCTCAGAATTGATGTCTTTAATTCTTTGAGGCGTAGCGCTGTCTTTAGTAAGAAGCAAGTCAATCTTCCTATTTAAGAGAGCATTGCTGTTTACGGTTAATGCATTTCCATCCTTGATCGCCGCTAAGTATTCCATTTTTTTCTGGAAATAACTTCCGAACATGACATAACTAGCTGCTCTGTATGCGCCTAGCCCCCCGTTTTGTACTGCTAACGAAAATAGTGCTTCTTTTTCCATAGGTTCAAGGTCGTGGAATTCATAGCCTAGATCTCTTAATCCTCCGACTATGTATTTTTTTAAACCGGTTTGGTTGATACTTTCAAACTGGTATTGAATAAATTGCGGATCGCGTTGGGAAAGCTCCATAAATTTTTGGACGAATTGTTTTTCACCATTACGGGCGGCTTCTAGTCCACCTGCTTGCGCGAGTTCGTTGTAAAAGCCGTTTGCTTCTTTGCTAGCGTAGGGATTTCGCAAATATTTGAGAAACTCTTCCATACCTCCGCGGTTCGCCGAGAGTTGAAACATGCCGTAGCTAAAGCCCCCTGGATCGGGTTCGCTTGTCCCATTAGACAATTTAATGTGAGGGATTTCGTAGCGCTCGTCCTGTGTTCCTTTGTTGATGAGATAGCCATTGAAGGAAAAGGGAGAGCCAGTTCTTCCTACGCTTTCATATTTAGCTGAAGCAAATCCGTAACCATTGACATCTGCATAGTGTCTTGCTACGGCAAGACAATTGTTGGCTGTACGAACTTTTCTGCAAAGGCTGATCACATTTTGAATTTCGCTATCGCGGCTTTCGTCTAATGCGTCGAGGAGGGCAAGATCTTTTTCGCACTGCGTGTCACAGTTTTGGGTAGCTTTAGCTTTTCTTAAGACATTTCTCTGCATGTCTTCATCATGGGTGAGGTAATTATTGGAAGTAGCGTTATAGCTGCTGGCTGCACCAGATAGCCCTCCTACTGCAGAACCTACTGCGGTACCCGCTGCTAACACTATTGCCTGTTTCACTTCGAGTGGTAGGTCTGCGTCATTCAACGCATTTCCAACGAATGGAACAAAAGCCTGGCTTGTAACTGCACCTGCTGCACCCGATAGGTTTGCTGATAACCCTCCCACCAGTGCGTGAAGACCCAAGCGAGCTGCGCCACCTTCTTGCCAATCTTGAATACAGGCTTGATCACCCAAGGCAATTGCATCACGTAGTTTGCTGTCTGCGTAGTCGCCGACAGCTTTACTGGCTTGCTTGCCAAACGCGCTAGTAATACTGACTTGCGATTGCACTTGCGCTTTAACGCTGGATGCATCGAATATTTTGTCGAGTCCAGTTAACGCATCTCCTGTAAGTGCAGACTTATTGCCTGCAATGCCCGTGATGGCTGCTAGCGTTGTGTTGCTAGTGCTGCCTGATTTTGTACCTGTGCCTAGGTTATTGAGTGGTTGCGCTATTTCTCCAGCGCCGGTTACACCCGCAGCAATAGAAATGCTTTGGGCATGGTAGTTGGCGGTGTTGTCGATATGTGACAAACTAGTCGCCCCACTGCTGAAGCTATTGCTTTTTGTGTCTACGGCGTTTTGGGTGCTGGTAATTGCTCCGCCTTGGAGTGTGGTGTGACCTGCTACATGGACAGAAAACCCGCCATCGCCTGCGCGCAAGCCGCTTTGTTCACGCACACTTGCATAGTGGCTTTCTATTGCTGTTTTGCCACCAGATGTAGATCCGCCATAGTTGGTCCCCACTATGGGTAAAACTGCACCCAAGCCTCGGTTTTGCTCGCTAGTGGTGAAGGTATTACGGTCTTGCTGGCTCGATAGATGAAAATCACCACCAACATCGACAGAGATTTGATTGCCAGTAACCACAGCACCATTGAGAGAAGTATCTCCATCGCTTTGTATCTGTATGGTTTGGCCTTTAATCTGGGTATTCGAGTAAGTTTGGTCTGATGCCTGTGTCTTACCTTGACCAGAACTGAAACTTGCTGTTGCTCCTATACCTGCGTTGGAATGCATGGCTACACCAGCGTTGCTAGAAGAAAAATGGGTTTGTTGCGCGAATGTGCTGTTGTTGACTGCAGCCTTGAGTGCTACTGCGTTGTCTGCTGTGATGGTGGTGGCCCCTGTTGCGCTTATCTGACTCCCTTGTACTGTGATATTGCTTGCTTGGGAATCACCGGAGGCAACAATAGAAATATCTCCACCAGCCGTTAAGCTGCTGCCCTTAGCTGCATCTCTTTGGTAGGAGCTTGTACTGTCCAATGATTTTTTTCCAATACCTGCACCCAAGCTGATGCCGCCGATGGTGATAGGGCTTGCATGAACTGCATCAATGGCTTGTGAGATGGTTAAAGCGGAACTTGCCAGAGCCATGGCGGCCATTCGGTCGTTGTTAGTCTGTTGCGCGGCTTGAGCCAACTTCTGAACGGATTGCGCAGCTGTAATTACTGGATTTGACATAGTTACGTTCAAGCCAGATGAACTAGAACTGTGTGTTTGCTGATGGGTGAGAGTCTCGCGAGCCTCCTGGATAGTGACGTTTTCTGCCGAAATAGATATATCACCTGCGGTAGACACCATATCGCTGCCAGTTTGTTTGTAATTTTTTCCTGCTTGAATATGGATATCCCCAGAAGTGCTGGAAACCAAGCTTTCTTTGGCGATGGTGCTGGCAATCTGGTCCTCATCGAGCCGATGACTTTGGGCAATCAAATTTTTCCTGGAATTTTCAAAACTACTTTTTCTCTCTTGCGTTTGTGCAGTCGACGATATTTGCACATCACCTTGGGCATCTATTTGAATATTTTTATCGGCAATGACCGATGAACCATCTATGGTGATGTCTTTGCCTGAAATTAATTTCAAATCGCCTGAAGACACAAGATGTGTGCCTTTAACCGACTCTGAATGGCTTGCAACGCGAGAAGCGTTTGTGCTGTGCCAGCGCTTTTCTGATTGACTGCTCAGTATGTCGGAGGTGTCCTTGACTGCTGCGATGCTGATAGCACCTCCTGCTGTGAGATGGGCTTGATGGGTGTCTGAACTACCTAGCGTTAATTGACTACCTGCAATGTGTATATTTTCACCACTTGTAATATTTGTATTTTCGCCTACGCTGATTGCACTTGCATGTTGAACTTTGATGTCTGCGCTGCCAATGCCTCCAAAACGCTGTAGAGATTTTTGATCTTCGGTTTGAACGGCCTCTATAGTGATACTCGCGCCCGCACTAGCATGCAAATCGCCTCCTATTTGGATATTTGCGCCAGCAATCTTTAAATCTTTACCAGAGGCGATACGTGCGTCTTGTCCAACCTTAATTTCGGCAGTTGGCCCCAACCTTGTTTGAAAACTAGATCCGCTGGCGTTTTTTTGTAAGTCCGAATGGGTAGTGGTCACCAGTGAAATAGTGCCATCGGACTGCATATCCAGGTTTAAAGCCTGAACTTGGGCACTGCGCAGATCAATACCACTGCGTGCTGCGAGCAACATATTCCTGCCAGCGTGTAAGACTCCAAACGCATTGTCCAAAGCATTGTCGGTTTGAAGCTCTAAATCTTGCGAGGCATGTAGTGCACCAGCATTTTTGAACCCACGTAGATTTGTCAACTTAATATTATTTCCAGTCACCCGTGCACCAGCAGGACGCGGCTGAAAATGTTTGGTGTGGGCTAAGTAAATTTGTGGGACCAATGCTTTGCCAATTGTTCCGTCTGGCAGCATTACTTCTTGTTGCACCAGCCAAACAATGTCGGAAGTCAATTGGGCCATTTGCTCTGCATTGAGTGCAATTCCAAGCCGCAGTGGTGTGGTTTTGGCCAAGGTAACACCATTAGCCATCAGGTCTGCATATTGGGTTTGTGCATCTGTGTACGAACTTAGCCAGGGTTTGCCAGTTAAGTTAAAAATTTGCTCTCGAATGAGCCGCTGTTCATAAAAACCATCGCCTAGTCGTTTTTGCGTGATTGAAGGATCAAGAGCAATGTTGTCCAACATATAGTCACTCGATAACCATTGCTGGTAAGAGGTGAACAATGGGTCTGTAGCAATAAAGTAATTGCGCTGAGGGTCCAGCACTATTTGAGATATTGCGTTTCCTGTAAGAACAATCGGATTTGGATGGATGAGGTATTGCAAAGGTGCGACCCATGCTTCCTTAGCAGCAGCACCATTGTTGATGCCTGCGCCCGAGCCGACTATATCGGCATGACTAGCAAAACTTGATTCATACCGATTCGCATTGAAATACCGGTTATCTCCGGGAGCGCTACAACCGCTGTCACAAAACGTATGACTCCATATATTTCCTTTGTAAGTTCTATAAATATACGACCCTGAATATGCGACTTTGATCTGGGGCAAGGGGGAGCCGCGCCAGCTGTCTTGGTCTAATGTTGCGCCAGATAAATCAATATCTCCAACCGACGCAATCTGACTCCAATAATTTTTCAGGGTTGCGACCTTAGGTCGTAAATTTCCACCTGCAATAATTTGTGCTTTGGGGCTAATCGATACAACAGAATTTTGTGAGCCGGTTGCACTAAAGTCTGTACGCATGTAGTCGCTGTTCATAGACCCACCGCGGGGTGGTTCAATATAGACCCCACCAATGCTGTTGGGGTCGCGCACATTGACTTGTCCAGTCGAGCCTGACATAGGTAAGCCAAGTGCGCTGAGATCCGAGGGGCTAGCGGCTTGGTCAAATACTGTGCTCATCTCCAGTGTGCGTCTGGAATTGTGGAGAACATCTGCGTGAATCAGCATATTGCCACTGGACTCCATTAGTGCCGAACGGTTGACCACAGAACTAGCTTTGGTGAATTCGCCATTGGCGTCTAATCCCCCGGCTAGGGTCACAGTACCAATACCCAAGAGGGTTGTAGTCGCTACGCTGTCTGTAGAAGTTACGTCATCTGTATTTTCAATAGTTGGCGCAAGTAACGTTAAATGACCTTGGGTGTCGGTTGCACCTACTAGAGCATTAGGGCCTGTGTTGCGAATGATTGAGCCTGCGCTTATGGTGATGCTAGGGGCAATTATTTTTCCTGTGTTGACAACTGAATGCCCGGCCTGAATGTGTAGCAACGCAGCTGAGCCTAGAGCGTTATCGTTAATCACCTCAGAGGCGCTGATATGAAGACTCCCTGGCGTGCTGAGCTCAATTTGGTTATGGAATTTACCAGTCGTATGGAGGTTGATATCTTTCTCAGCTTGTAACTTTCCATTGGTTGAAAAATCTGACAGTAGGTGGATGACTAAATCACCTTTTGCGTGGATAGTTCCTGACGTTGTAAGTGGGCCGTTATTACGAATTTCAAGATTGCCGTTATGGGTGCTGATCAGGCCAGCGCTGCGCATACCCAAACCTTCTTCGGTACCCTTTAAAAATATCTTGCCTGCGTACATGCCGCCGAGTTGTGCAATGTCAATGGCTATTCCTGGGGGAGGATTACTACCAGGAATTGGTGAAGTTATTGGTGTTACACCAGAAGATAAAGTAGAGGCCGATACGGTGTTTGCACCAGTAATTGCTTGGAGTTCATTCGCCCAAATACCTGCATTAACTTCTATCGCTCTTGTAAGAATTGCAGCGTAATCTGTTGCGCGCAAATCTAAGCCAGCACCTTCAATTGCAATCTTTCCGCCTTGTACGCGATAGCTATCTAATTGCCCCTCTAGCATGTGTGGTGTGCCCGTGGTGAGCGTTGCTTTGCTGGCATTGATAAAGCCGCCTCCATTGACAGTAATACCAGCAGGATTTGCAATGACAACTTCAGCCTTTGATCCTGCCACCTCAAGAAAACCATTGATCTGACTTGGTTTACTGGAATTAATTTCATTCAGTATGACTTTGGCACTTCCTGTAGAGAGCCAAGGATTGCCTTGTACCCATCCGCTTAACTGGGTCTGCGATGCAGTTCTGGCGTTATTCAATATGGCCCCTTTTTGAAGAATATCGAATTGGCTAAACGTGTTACGTGATATCCCTGCACTGCTTGGCGTTTGTATATTGATTTGCGGTAAGCCATTAGCCGTTTGCAAAATGGTTGCACGTTGGTTAGCAGCTACATTAGGGTCGGCTACGACTTGGGCTTTGGTTGTTAAAGGAAAAAGACAGAATGCAAAACTTGCACAAGATAATTGATTTAAAAAATGCCTCAATTCAAATACTCCAAAAATATTGCAATTAAAAATTGGCTGTGACACTAAAACCCATCGTGTTACTAGCAGTAACAAACTGCTTGGGTTTGATGAGCGCTTGCCCAATAAAGATGTCGTAGTGCATTCCTGCAACTAAACCACGAACACCAAATGCAGCGCCTGCGAGACGCGTGCCAACCAGTGAAGAAGTACTTTGTCCAGCAACCTCTCCTTGGTCAATAGCTATATAGATTTCTGAAATGGGGAAGTTATGTGGGTCGCATAAAAAATTGAAATCATTTCGCCAGAGCCATCCTGAATCACCTGTTAAGACTAATTCACCGTCAAATCCACGAACCGAATTTCGTCCTCCGATAGATAAGCGATTTGGTGGTGTTAATGCAGTTCGATTGCTTTGGAGTCGCCAAGTACTGTTGTAACGCAGGCCTTGCCCATCAACTTGAAATGGCCAAGATAAGTGCACATCACCAGTGAGGAAAATAAACTGTGATGTTCCTTCGCCAAATGACTGCTCTGGCGCAGGTAGGGCGCCAAAGGCATGGGTGCCGCGTTTAAAAGTTAAGGTGCTGTCGAGAGTCGCACTTTGAATAAAAATCTTGTGATTGAGTTTGCTGTACCAACCCCCTTCCACTCTTTTTTGGTTTTGTATTTCGGTGTCGTCAATATAGTTTTTTGTTTTACGTTGAAACGCACCAAGTGCCAGAGTAAATTTCTGATGCGCATCTCTTGCTACAACATGGCTTAATTGGATATCGTTGTTTTCGCTAAACCCGCGATAAACATAAGACTTACTTTGACTGGCAAGGCTTTGGTGATACGAGCCTTGGTTAAGAGTTGCGCTTAGTAGGGAATAACCAATTGGTATTGAATAGTGCAACGTATCGCCGTGGGTTCCGCGTGCTCCCTCTTTTCCTCCGCCTAGGTCTTGGTTATGCGTGAGGTAGAACATATCGTTCAAGCGTAGTGGGTTGTCCATACGCAATGTCGCGCTACTTTGGTATTTACCAATAGCCAAGGTGCCACTGTCGTCCACGGTCAGAGCAATACGAAATGCTTGTGGGTTTTGGTAGGTAATGGATAAATCACTTTCGCCTAATTCGGCGTCAATGGCAGATGAAGGAACAATTTGAATGTCTGCATCAGCAGTAGGTATTCGTTTGAGGTTTTCTAGCGCTTGCTCAATATCACGTACGTTGAGTAAATCGCCAGTTTTCATGGGAAATGCCCAACTTAAATCCGTAGTAGCAAATTGCGGATTAGAGAATCGAATGCCGCCTATGCGACCAGGAATAACGGTCAATACCCATGCGTTCTCTTGAAGGGAGTTATGACGAAAAAGCACGCGGGTAGTTACAAAACCTTCTTTGATTAACACCCCTTGCGCAAACTTAAGCAAGGTATCTAGTTCATCAGAATTAAGACAAGATCTACTGGTAGGAAACGCATCCGTATTAGTAAGTATTTTGAGTAACCAATCAAATTCAGGAATTTTTTGGCCCTGTAGATCAACAAGTGCAAGTTGCTCAATTAATAAGCACTTCTTGTTGGTAGATGGCTCTAAGGAAGCCAAAGTTTTAGCTGTTGCAAAACTCAGAGCAAGGCACACATAAGCGCAGAAAAGCGCTTTTACTAGCTTATGCGATAAATCCTGCATTCTCGGCCCCTCTATTCAATCGCGAATATTGGAGCAGTGACGAACTAGCTTGAGGGAATGGTGGACTTACAAAATAGTGAAATGCAGCTTCATTTTTAATAAGTAGGCTTACACCTCAGCTTCAGGCCACAACCGTGGAAAATAAAAACGTAACGCATGCTGCGGCACACCAAACCGCAATTTGCCATGCGGTGAATCTGTCTCCAGAAGACCTCGTTTGAGTAACGCCGATATCTGTGCAGTGGCTAAACGATCACCCAAGCCCAAGATAGCTTTAAAGTCAGCCCGATCTAGTTCGGCCCTGGATACAAACAAATAGTGCAGCGCACGAAGAGCCTCTGTGCGAACACCCGAACGTTCAACTTGCTCTTCATACGTTAAGCAAGCGGATATGCGGTCTTTCATGGCCTCGAGTGAAAGCAATTGCGTGATGAAGTCCACTTGGTCTATGCACATATCTAGTACATAGCTAATCCATTGCATAAGGCCTGCTTCAGTTAAATTGCCCCGCCCATCTAAGTCACCAGCACGCGGTTCATCTGCGCCTGCTAGGCGTTGGTAGTACAACTCTTGTGACCGTGCAAATCCGCGCAGGGGCGACCAAAGTCCATTTGTAAGACCCATATGCCCAAGAACCAAATGGCTATGCAGGCGTGTAACTCTGCCATTGCCATCTAAAAAAGGATGTATCCAAGCTAAGCGCTGATGCGCAGCTGCCATGGCAACCACTTGCATTTCACCTTTGCGCACGCTCGAGTAAGTGCTAGACCAACGATTGAGAAATTCAACCAAAGAGCCCGCTGCGGGCGCTGCATGGCGCCCGACGCTTACCTCGCGCTTTCGAAAGTGACCAGGGCGCAGATTGCCGTCATCTTCTGGAAGTCTGGCGAATAAATCTTGGTGGATATCGCGCACTGTTTGCACCGACCAGACGGTTTCGTTACTCCATTCAGGCCAGAGTGCCTCTAGTTGCGATTCTGTAGACATATGTGCAAGCGCAAGGCGCTGCTTGCGTGCTTTGTCTTCATCTTGGGAATAGTCGTTGCGCAGTGCTTGCTCTATCTCCAAGGGCAAGGTATGTTGCCCTTCAATTTTGTTGGAGTAGAAAGAATTCATGGAGCGCAATAGCTTGCGCAATCCTGGTAATGCCCCAGGCGGACACCAACCAGACAAGCGGTCGGCTTTTCGAATTAAATCATTGGCACGCTCTAAAACTGGCCCCATCTTGAATTCGCATGGAAGCAGTGGTTCCATCTGCGCAGGATGGTCGTAGAGCTGAAATTTTTGCGACTTTGACATAGACGCTAAGTCTATGTCATATAAGGAAAATTACCAAATAGTGCGGAAGTTTTTGCGACTTTGATCAGCGCTGTTTCATGTCGCCGCGGAATTGGCCGCCGCGCTGGATTTCGAGTTCTGAATATTCCAATGAACCAGAGACACGTCCGGTGCTGTGAATCAGGATATGGTCTTTGCACGAAATGTCTTGGTTGAGCTCGCCATGCACATCTATTTCGCGTGCGCGAACCACGCCAGTCACAACGCCTTCTTTGCCAATGAGCAAATCATCTGCGGTCAAGTCACCAGTGACATTGCCGTTCACCACCGCTTTGCCGGGGGCAGAAATAGAACCTTTGAAGGTCACGCCTGTGCCGATGACCAAATTGTTTGCTACCACGACACTGTCTGCCATATCCAAATCCTTTGCGCCACCTGCGGCAAGTTAAAGATGCCCGATTATGAATGCCTTACAGGAAAAAAGCGATGCAAATTGTTGTAAACATTCAACATTTTTAGATTTGAACGACCACATTTCCTAAAACTTGACCTGTTTCTACTAATTGGTGGGCTTTGACCAAGTCTTTGAGAGGGAGGGTTGCCCCAATCGTGTGCTTCAGGCTGTTGCCATGCAGCAGTGCCTCAAAACGTTGTAAACCATAGGCGCGGGCATCATCCGCTAAGTCGTAAACCAAAAAAAACTTCAAACCGATCGATGCGTATAACAAGGTTCTAAAGTTAATAGGTACGTCC
>JAGWXI010000149.1 GCA_018969975.1 Burkholderiales bacterium | reverse complement strand
CTGCGTTCTACCGCGACTTGTATCCGGCGCCTGGTTCACTGGTGACTGGCGAACAATTGCAAGGCAAAGAGCTCTCTTACAACAACATTGCTGACGCCGATGCGGCGTGGGAATGCGTCAAGAGTTTTGACACGCCTGCCTGCGTCATCGTGAAGCATGCCAATCCTTGTGGCGTTGCCTTAGGCAAAGATGCTTTTACCGCTTACCAAAAAGCATTTCAAACAGATCCGACATCTGCTTTTGGCGGCATCATCGCTTTCAATTGCGAAGTCGACCATGTAGCCGCCGAAGCCGTTGGCAAACAGTTTGTTGAAGTGTTGATGGCGCCAAGTTTTAGTGCCAAAGCACAAGAGGTCTTAAAAGGTAAACCCAATGTGCGTGTGTTGCATATTCCAATGCCTGTCCCCACTGGAAATTGCGCATGGGACCGTGGGCACAACATGGTGGATGTGAAACGCATTGGCTCGGGTTTGTTAATGCAAACCGCTGACAACCACGAGCTGCAACTCTCGGACCTCAAGGTTGTTACCCAAACGCAACCTACAGCAGAGCAATTACAAGACCTCTTGTTTGCATGGAAGGTCGCCAAGTACGTCAAGAGCAATGCCATTGTGTTTTGCGCCAACGGACAAACGCGTGGCGTGGGCGCAGGCCAGATGAGTCGACTCGATTCCGCACGTATTGCCAGCATCAAAGCTGAGCATGCAGGGTTGTCTTTGCAAGGCACAGTCGTTGCCAGTGACGCCTTCTTCCCATTCCGTGATGGACTAGACGTGGTGGTCGATGCAGGCGCCACCTGCGTCATCCAGCCTGGCGGCTCTATGCGCGACCAAGAAGTGATCGACGCCGCCAACGAGCGCGGTGTTGCCATGGTGTTTAGTGGTGTACGCCACTTCCGCCATTAAGTAGTGTCCATTGGCATTTGCTTCGCTGGGCATGTCGCCCCATCTTTGCCAAGCTGCTGAGCGTGCGGGGTGGCTTCAACCCACACCTATCCAAGAACAAGGTATTCCCCCCATCTTGCAAGGCAAAGATGTATTGGCCACTGCGGTTACGGGGTCTGGTAAGACTGCGGCTTATGGTTTGGGTTTGTTACAAGTTTTGCAAGCAAGGCAAAGATTGCAAATACCGCATTCAAAGCGAAGAATCACGTGTTGGCTCTACTTCCCAGCAAAAGACAAAACCTGTGGTTCTCCGCTACTTTTGATGTATCGCTTCAACCCTTGGCGGACAGCTTGTTGCACCAACCCGTACGTATTGAAATCGCGGGTTCGGCAATCACGCAGCATCTAGAACCTGCAATCCACCAACGCGCTATTGCCATAGATGAAAAAAAGCGCACGCTTTTATTACGTCATCTCTTCACCCAAGAAAAATGGAAACAGGTTTTGGTGTTTGTAGCCACACGGTATGCGAGTGAACATGTGGCCAACAAACTCTACCAAGCGGGCATTTACGCAACGGCCTTGCACGGGGAGATGAGCCAAGGCGCCAGACAAACCGTGTTGCAAGAATTTAAAGATGCGCGTTGGGAAGTGTTGGTCACCACCGACCTCGCCTCGCGTGGGATTGATATTGCAAAGCTGCCAATGGTGGTGAATTACGACTTACCAAGATCAGCCACCGATTACATCCACCGTATGGGCAGAACGGGGCGTGCAGGCGAAAAAGGCGAGGTGTTGAGGACACCCCCCCACCAACACCAAAATTAAATGACGGTACCGGTGGAATAAAAGGCCGTCGTCCTAGCAAAAAAGATAAGCTGCGCGGCCTTTGAAAAATATTTTGTCAGGGCTAGCCTAGAGTAGCAAAGACCTCAGAAGCCGCTTCTACGGTCTCTGCAATATCGGCCGTGCTGTGCGCTGCGCTGACAAAACCCGCTTCATACAAAGCAGGTGCAATGTACACACCGCGGTCGAGCAAACCGTGGAAGAGCTTGTTAAAGCGTGGGCTGTCACTCGTCATCACCTTGGCGTAGTTTTGTGGCAACTCGGGTAATAAAAAGAAACCGAACATACCGCCTTGGCAGTCTGCGCTAAACGGTATGTTGGCTTTCTTGGCGGCGGCGCTTAGACCATCCACCAAGCTTTGGGTGGTTTTGGATAAAGCATCCCAGAAACCGGGCTTGGAGAGTTCTTTCAAAGTGGCCAGTCCGCAAGCGGTAGCCACTGGGTTACCACTCAAAGTGCCCGCTTGGTACACAGGGCCTGTGGGTGCGAGTTGCTGCATGATTTCGCGCGGTCCGCCAAATGCCGCGAGCGGCATGCCGCCGCCAATCACTTTGCCCAGCACGGTCATATCGGGCT
>JAGWXI010000069.1 GCA_018969975.1 Burkholderiales bacterium | reverse complement strand
CATCAATACGTCCCATCTGAGTGCCTGAAGCGCTGTAAAGACGATCTCCATCTATGCGACCTATTTGGCTGCCTGATGAGTTGTAGACGTGATTTCCATCAATGCGGCCCAGTTGTCTACCAGATGCGTCATAAATGGTTAACCCATCAACACGTCCAATTTGGCGACCGGAGGAATCGTAATACCGTTCGCTGTCTACACGTCCGATTTGACGACCACTGCTGTCATACATTCTTTGGCTGAAGGCTGAGCCCATGAAGACCACCATCAACACAAGGAAGGTAAAAAATCTCGGTACAAGAAATTTACTGGAGTAAGTCATTTGGGCTGATTGCAATCACCACAGCAAAACATATGCTGGCCTGCTAACTTTCTAAACGAACCAAGTGAGCGTGGCTTATGTAGTCCACATTTGAAGCAACTCATGGTGCCCAAGGAGCTAGAGCCGCCAAATGGAGAGCCAGCTTCTTTGGATTTATATCGAAGGCCATCGCTGGCAATTTTTGTAGATTCGTCTCTTGACATAAGGGCATTTTATGAGTTGCCAAGTACTTGTCATGACAACCAATTTAGGCTCTTGAATTAGATTTTTTAACTCAGCGAAACCATCTTAGAAAATCATTGAAAAATGTTAAAAAAACTAATGAAAAAATAATAACCATACCCATAATGCCTAATCGCTCTTGCCACAAAGCTGAAACAGGTTTGCCATACAAGGCCTCCCATAAGTAATAAACAAGGTGACCACCATCGAGTAAAGGAATAGGCAACAAGTTAAGTATGCCAATGCTTAGGCTAAAAATAGCAATAAAACCAAAATACCGATGTAACCCCTCGGTTGCAGATTTACCTGCAATATCGGCAATATAAAGAGGACCGCCTAATTGTTTCCAACCGTCTGCGGTGTAGAAAGTTTTCAAGAAACCTGTGAGTGTTAGTTTAATTTGCAGCATCACTTTTGAAGCAGCATTACCGAGTCCAGTCATAAACCCATCTGCTACCAAAGTGGTTGCTGATGCATTACCGATAACTGCATCAATTTTTTTAACCGCATACGCACCATTCGAGGAATTTTGTGGAGTAATAGAAATATTAAATCGGTCTTTGCCAGAGCGCAGTATTTCCCAGTTTTGTTCTCCTGTTGCCGATCTCACCGAACGAATAATTTGTGCCGCATCAACTATTTTTTGACCATCAATTGACAGGACTCTATCGCCACTCAACAAGCCGGCTTTGCTTGCGACTCCTCCGGAAAGCACATTAGCAATTAAGGGATCACGTCTTGGGCCAAGTATTCCCAAACTATTTATTGGATCAATATTTTCGCCTTTTAAGTGCAACAAATTGATTTCTGCGATACGAAGGTCGCCAGTGTAGGAAGATTTCAAAACTAACTTCAGGTGCTTGGCTTCCTGTAACTCACTTAACAAAAGCCACTGCAGTTGATCCATACTTTCAATGGATTGCCATCTGCCATGGTTAAAGCTTATTTTTGTGACCATGTCACCACTTAACAAACCTGCCTGATCTGCCAAACTTGCGGGTGGCGGTTCAGATAGCACAGGCAAGTGCCTTTCATATCCAGTCCAATTCAAAATGGCATAAATCAGGAATGCAAAAACCAAGTTGATGAGAGGCCCTGCAAAAACGATACTTGTGCGAACCAATAGTGGTTGACTTTGAAAAGTATGTTTTGTGTCTTGTTTCTCATCTCCGTTGCTTTGAGCAGATTTAAACTTTACATACCCACCTAAGGGAATGGTATTGATGCTGAATTCTGTGCCAGTCTGCAATCCGGGTTGAATGCTTTTCCAAATGAACAAAGGGCGGCCAAATCCAATTGAAAACCTAAGCACGCTGACACGCCAATAAAGTGCCAATAAATAATGGCCCAACTCATGTACAAAAATGACTAACAATAAAGCGAAAAAAAATGCAATCCAAGTGGTCATTTAATGCCCGTGTGCGGTGGCCATGATTATTTTTGCTTTTATTTATCGTTCAAAATTCACATACACAGGTGTATAGGCTTTAGGGTTTACCAACCACATTGATTGAAATTGTTTTCCTGAATGCTGCTCCGTAGGAGCGGTGAGCGCCATCCCCAAATTGCAAAGTCAATTTATATTTTCCTGGCTGTAAAAATATCTCTACTTCTGACTGTCCTTTGCCATAGTGTTTATGTTGATTATCAAAAGGTATGACTACATTCTCTTCAATATCAACTGAATTGATAAACAAATGATGATGTCCAGTTCCAGACTTGACCTCATTTGCAGGCGCTAACTCTAAACCATTGACAGAAAATTTGGCCCAAAAGGTTGGATCGACAGTATCTCCATCTTTGGGATAAATAAAATCTACCCCTTGTGCAGCGCCGAAAAAAGACGTAACAAGTAAAGCCATCAAAATTAAAGTTTTTTTCATAGTTTTCCTTGGTCAAAAATGACGGGTTAACTGTTCTTTGGGCACAGCATTAGAAGCAACTCTAGATTACGGGTTCCCTCGACCGCCACACGCCACTCAAGGTCTGCCTCCTCGCTGGCGCTGATTCGGTCACCACTGAGCAGGGGCCCGGAAAAAAATTCACCCGACAGATTGCGAAAAAGCTGTTTGCCACAGTCATACTCTTTGCGCGTTTTGCTGGACAAAACACGATTTAACGGAAAACTGTAATTAAGCATTTCCCAAACTATCACCTTATCTTTGTTGATTTGTAATGTAGTCGGGTCGTAATAAAAAACAGCCTTACCATTGTCTGCATATTCAAGCCAGTCAGCCTGAACTAATCCACAAGTAATACAAGCTATCAGTCCTGAGAGCAGTTGAATTTTCATAGCGAATTCACAAAATGAATCATTGCTTCTCGCTCGTCTTTGGACATGGCGGCAAACGCATCGCGAGATTTTTTGGCTTCACCGCCGTGCCACAAAATTGCCTCCAAAACATTACGAGCTCTTCCATCGTGTAAAAAATTGGTGCTTCCATTGACTTGTTGTGACAGGCCAACGCCCCACAATGGTGCTGTACGCCAGTCTCGCGGGCCCGCCATAAATTCAGGTCTGCCATCAGCCAATTCTTCACCCATGTCATGCAATAACAAATCAGTGTATGCATGAAAAGTGGTGTGAGCAATTGCGGGCAACAAAGGGTAATCGCCTGTTTTTAGCGCTGGCAAATGACACTGGGCACATCCTGCCTGTTCAAACAGGAGTTGCCCATGCTGTACTTGCGGAGATTTTTGATTCCGTGGGGGTGGCGGTGCCAATGCCGCTTGCCAAAACTCTAACTGATCCCAGTTGTAATCCAGTAACTCCGGGCGATTACCTGGTGGCATCGCCAAGCACAGCGTTTGGACAGGCGGACAATTCTCTTCTATGTACAAAGACGAGGTGACCCCCATGTCACCCAAAAAGGCTGTGGCAGTTTGCTGTCTGATACTTGGCTGGGCAGCTTTCCATCCAAAACGCCCGACTGCTTGTGAACGTTGAATGTCGTCGCGAACATAATTGATGCGACCATTCAGCCCTTGTGTTTTTTGGTGCTGGGCAATAGCTTGAAGACTTGCCTGAGGAACCGCTTCGAGAAATCCTAAACCAAAAATAGCTTGTGTATTTCTTAAAGAAAACATGACATCAGGCTCAAGAGGCCCAAAGGCCAAGTTTTCTATCCGTAACTTTGGTTTGCGTAACTCAACCTTGGTACCGTCTGCCAATATGACTTGGTGATAAAGCCAATCGATGAAAACATCTGCTTCACCAGGTTTACGATTCTCCTTCAGTCCCACACTCACGCCAGTGACCTGTATCTGATCGCCGTAGTGAGGATGCGGTTTGGGTGAGCCATGTGCACCCTCTCCCGGGACAGACAGACGCAACAGTTGTTGAGTAATGACGGCGTTGTCAAGGGTTCGCCCCCGGCCCGCTTGAACGTGGCACACAGAACAGGCGTCAGCTATAAATGTGGGTCCCAAACCCCAGTGTCCGCCAAGCAATGGGAACACCACCCAGGGTACAGTGAACTCCTTTTCGCCTTCTCTGAAAACTCCGATTTGTTTAAAACTCAGGCCCGCCACGGGTTGCATATACACCTGCTGAGGGCTAATCGGCTTGGGTTCAGAGCGAAGTATTTGTGCAAAAGCTTGCCATGACAGCAAAACCAAAACCAAAACCAATACACCCAAGTTCAGTTGGCGGTAAAAAGTGGCCCGTGAAAACCACATGCTCAAAGACTGGCAAAGAACAGGTCAAACCTGTGTTTCAACACTTCTGTTCCATGGCGCATGATTTGTACTCAGGGTCAGGAAGCACCACGCCTTCACACGCCTCCTTGACATTGATCTTGGCATTGCGGCATGCTGTGCCCAGTGCAACCATGGAGTCTGTTGCCGCATTTTTCATGTCACAAAAATATTCCTGCTGCTTTTGGGCATCTTGACAAGTGCCCACACGGGATTTCTTTTCCTCTTCATTGGCCGAAACAGTCATTGAAAACAGGGCCAATGACAATAAAGCTATGGATGTCTTGTGGATTGTGTTCATATGAATCTTTGAAAGAAGTAGGGTTCAGAAATAAAAGAAGCAAGCTGCATACGCTTTGTATGCAGCTTGCTATTCACTTAGGCAAGGAAACTTGGATCAACCAACGCTGCCCCCTCGTCCTTCCTTGGCGATGTAGCCATAAGCAGCATTGCTACGCTCACCACCCATGGCCAAATACTCGGCCTTCATTTGGGCAATCATGTCGTGGTCAAACGCTTTTGCATCAGCAGCGATCTTCTGTGCGTCCAAGCGGTACAACTTGGCCGAGTTTTCACCAAAGATCTTGTTTTTGACAGATCCGCGGCCATCACCCAGTTTGATTTTCCAGCCTTGTTTTTTCATCATGTCATCTGGAATCTCCAGGCGGCGCATAGCTTCGATTTGCCACTGCGGTGAACCGTACCAAACCGAGTCAGTACCCCAAACTACGCGTTCAGGTCCCATCAGATTGACAAGTTGTCCGATGAATGCAGCACAGAAGCGAGGGTCTGTCACTGCGGTACTGGCAAAGCTTGATCCGATTTCGGCATAAACGTTGTTGACACCATATTTTTGGGGAATACGAGCCAAGTCCGTCGCCCACTGGATATAGCCATCTTTTTCAAACTGCGCCATTTCCATATCGGGTTTATCAGCCAACCATGGACGCAATGCAGCATGGTAGATGACAAAGTTCATTCCGGGCCAGTCTTTGGCGGCTTTGCCAACATCAGCAACGGTTGCGTTTTCCCAAGTACCCGCAAAAGCCTTTTCGTAGTCGCGTGGCATCAAACCTTTGTGAATACAAATGGTGTTGATACCCGCCTTGAGCGCTTTCTCGTAGAACGGATACATGAGCTTTTCATCGTCCAGCCGCCAAGCGTATTTAGACGGCCCGAAGGGGTCTCCAATGGTGTAGGACTTCCAAGAGACTGGCTTGAGTTCGGCAATGGAGCGGTCCACCTCATCCATCCAATTGGGGTATTTGGGCGTGATAATTGAGTGGCCCAGCATTCGCACGCTACCGGCCATTTTGTTGACTGCGCGACAGGCGTTTTGAATCGCATCATTGGAGAGCAACCACCAGTTCGGGTCATCAAATGGCGCACCAGACAGCAAGGCAATGGTGGTATCACTGTCAAGAAAAATTTCCTTGAGGTAATTGTCCATTTTGTAGCGCGACAAATTGGTGGGAACACTGCCAATATTGGGATTGACTTTGGCACCTTCGGCCCATTTGGTCAGACCTAACAAGCCTTCTTCCTTGAAATCATCGCGGATGAAGTGCGTTTGATCATCAAAAATGAACTGGCCTTTGTATTTGGCTTTGCGGTCTCCTGCTGCATCAGGGTTTTTGACCTCTGCAGCATTGACATCAAAAATGTCACCGTGAACCATGTTCATGGCCATAAAGGCAGCAGCCATGCCAGAGGTAGACGCTAGAAATTTGCGGCGAGTTGTGTTGTGACGTTTGGCTTCTTTGTCAGCAATTTCTTTGATCAGAAATTCAACCCTTTTTTGCTTTTCTGTTTGCGGCATCGGGTTGTATTCGCCATTGGAGACAATTTGTGTTGGTATAGGTGAACGAAAAGCAGCCTCGTCCGCATGCAAACACTCCTCAAACTCTCTTTCAGTCATGGAAACGCCAAAGGGGCGTTGTTTATCACTCATAAAAGTCTCCTGTTGATGTTTAGGGCCGCACACAAGAAAGTGTTTGGTCAGTTCAGTATTGGACTAGGGTTTCAATTGTCAATAAGAAAAATGCGAAACCTAGGGTAAATACTGGCTAATGCATTTCATTTACTTTGTGAATCTCATCTGCTAACGTTTATTTTTATGCATCTATGGTCAAAAATTTATGCTGTTAAAGTGTCAAAAAATGGTTCGGATTTGTCATCTATTTAGGCTATTTCGCCAAGATGCCCCCACAAAAGGTGATAACTATGCAAGCTGTTTGGTACGAACGTAATGGTGGAGCCAAAGAAGTTCTGATTTATGGCGATCTACCTACCCCAGAACCCGCCAAGAATGAAGTGCGGGTGAAATTGTTCGCTTCGGGGGTGAATCCATCCGATGTCAAGTCGCGCTTGGCGCGGCCACTTCAAGACTCTTTCATCGTGCCGCACAGCGACGGAGCAGGCATCATCGACGCTATTGGTCAAGGGGTGGATGCCGAACGACTGGGGGAACGGGTATGGGTATGGAATGCCCAATGGCAACGACCCATGGGAACTTCAGCGCAATTTGTCTGCCTGCCTTCACAACAGGCGGCTCATTTGCCAGACGGCACTTCATTTCAAGAAGGTGCGTGCATGGGAATTCCAGGACTGACTGCATTACAAGCCGTACGCATTGCAGGGGATGTCACAAAACAAACCGTGCTTGTCACGGGCGCTTCCTCAGCGGTGGGCCATTACGCGACCCAGATGCTAAAAAGATTGGGCGCCAGAGTCATTGGTACGGTGGGCTCAGCCGCCAAAGCCGCACATGCCATGGAAGCCGGGGCGGATAACTGTCTGTTCTACAAAACCGATGATGTCGTGGCGCAAGTCAAAGACCTGACACAAGGAAAGGGCGTCGACACCATCATTGACATGGATTTTTCTACCACCATTTCATGGGTCACTCAAGGTATTTTGAGGCCGCACGGCCACTTGGTTTGTTATGGATCCAATCCTCCTGCAGAAGTACCTGTGATGTTTAGGCCACTACTATTTAACTCGATCAGCATAAGTTTTTTCCTGGTCTATGACCTGCCGGTTCAGCAGCGCGAACCATGTGTGCACATTTTGAACAGGATGCTGGAAAACAAACAGCTCAAGCACACTATCGGGGCAACTTTTTCATTGCAGCAAACTGCCGAGGCGCACCTGACTGTCGAGGCTGGTCAGACCATAGGAAATGTAGTTATTGATCTGGAACATTGAATATGAAAAGGCTTGCGGCTGGCGCTTGTGCATATGCTCCACCGTAGCTCAAAATAAGTTTTTCAACAAAACCTAAGTTTTTCTGCTCAAATTATTGGCTATAAGAAAAAAAGAGACTTGGCAGTATTCAGTGTTTATAGTGCTATTCCAGCTTGTGGCAAGTTTATTTTTGCTCTTTTGATCCAATACACCTTAAAGGAAAAAAATGAAATCAATAGTTATCTTGACTTTATTGAGCTCAATTTTAATGACCGCTCTAGCCCAAAATAAAGATACTCGGGGCGGTACTTGTGAACAAACAAAAATGCAATATGACCACTACTGCAGCAAAAAGGGAGACCCAACTAAAGATGAGATTTTTACGTCAGCCAATATTGCTTGCAATAACGCCAAGAGAAACATGGCTGCCGCCTGCGATGGAAGCAGTGAAAAAGACATGCCTTACGGATTTGATCAGAACGGAACGCCTGTTGTAGATGTAATTCAAAAGAAAGGTAATTAGTTCTGGCTAGGTTGAAGAAAACTTGGCTCTTACAAAGTAGCTTTTACCGACTTGCTATGTGGGTGCAGACAATCCTATGAAGCTCCACGATAGCCTCATCAGACTCGATTTTTTTCCATTTGTTCTGTGTTTGCGTAATGCTTTCCAAAACTTCGCCCAAGCCATTTAAATTAGAAAAAACAACGAATGACAAGGTACTGAAATTTGCTTGCGTACAATTTATTTTTTCTTGCTTTACAACTGACCAATTTCTTTTGGGACCAGGCCCCGATTCCAATGTTGTAAAGTTTTGTAGAACTTTAATTTCTACATAAGGGCTTTCTGCATTGATTGAATATTCGCCAATGTAGTGGTCTACCTTCATGCCCTTTGATCCTGGTCGCCATGGTTCAATTTGAGTCGTAAACAAAAATTTCCATTCTGCTGAAGCTGAAAAACACAGTAAAAGTAACCCCAATAACACCCACTTTTTTGGCATAGCTTGTCTAAACCACATTGTTTTCTCCACACAAAAAGATTAACTCTTTGACTGATGGCATCCGCCGTGTAATATACGTGCAATTGGTCAAAAGTTGCATATTGCAACTGTGACCTGCCCCTTTTGCCATCCTTTTGCCATACCACTCATTAGTTGGAAGTCCAGGTTAAGGTTAGTCTAAATTTGAATTGATGGATTCACCTTCATTGGCAGCTCGCTGCCGATAAAGGTTAGCGAACTCAGCAGGTGGAATTCTTCCAACGCTGCTATGTGGTCTGACCTAGTTGTAGTCCTGTTTCCAGATCGAGGCCGCATTCCTTGCTTGTTGCAATGTTTCGAACCAACTCTCATTGAGGTGTTCATCCCGAAACTTGCCGTTGAAACTCTCGATATAGCCGTTTTGCATAGGCCTACCCGGTTGAATCAAGATGTGACGAATGCCATATGTTTGTGCCCATGCCATGGCATCGCTAAAACCGCCGTCGCGGCATAACTCCTTGATCGGCATGCCTGCTTCGGCTTGCCGCAAGAACCCATTGATCTTCGTCGGTAAATCTGCTCTTCTTCATGCCCGTCATTCTCCATGGTGACGGACTTCACAAACTTTACGTTGGTACGGCTGGCAGGGGGCAGGTCAGGAAGAATCCATATGCTGCTAAATTGAGCAAGAAAATTACCATTCGTCTGGATGAGGACTCAATTAGCTTCTTCAAGGAAATCTCAGAGCAACTTGGTATTCCGTATCAAAATATCCCGATCAATTCTGGAATCAGTGCCAGTCGAAAACAAGGACTTGCTTGAATTGGCTAGCCAAAAAAGCAGCCGTATTGGTCAGCTTCAATGATAGCCATGGCTACCATGATGTTCTTGGCAGTGGAGGCAGGCGCATAAAGTTCCCATTTGCCAGTTTGACGGCGCCAGTAGATTTTCCAAATGCCAGTGGTCTTGGCCTGTCGCAATCGAACAAATGGTGAGCGAGTAAATTTACCTGGTGAACCGCGCCACATGGGGCGTACCTCAAACAAGGTCACAGCTTGTCCATCGACTTCGTAATCGTGATCGATTTGGCTTTATAGCTCGGGCGGCACCCTAGCCACACACCATTGGCCGATGACTTTGTCAATTTCACCCAGTTGTTCAATGCTGAAAGTCATCGTTGTAGCCACTAGATTAAATATTAATTTTAAAGTGCTCGAGCCCATGTTCAGTCCAATGCACACCGGTGCGCTCTTCGACCTTGAACCAGTGAGCTGCGTCTGAATCAGATGGCTCAGAGGCAATAGTGGTGATCGGATTTGTTCTAGTTTCGCTGGCACGGGTGTGGGGTGAACCAAAGTACATGCTGGGTGATTGGTCATCACTGGAGTATCTAAATGCCCAGATCTCTCGGCCGTTGGTTAAAGCACAGGAAATTCGCATGGGCTCATCTGCTTGGTGGCTGTCCATGATTTTGGTGACATCGCGCAAAGTTGCCTGCATCGCAGCAATAGGGTCATGAATCAAGCCCTTGCTCAGCGCAACTAAAAACAAGGCTTCACTGTCAGTGGTGCCTTCCCTGTGTGGGTAGTGCACATGATCAATCAAATCTTCCACATCTTTTCTACAGTCATGCCAATTGCCAATCTTGCCGTTGTGCATGAAGGTCCAGTTTTGCCAGATAAAGGGGTGACAGTTGCTGCGATTGACAGCTGTGCCTGTGGTGGCTCGGACATGCGCAAAAAACAGTCTTGTTCGAATGTGGGCTGCAATAGAGCGAAGATTGGCATCATTCCAAGCGGGAAGCACGTCTTTGAACAGGCCTGGGGTGGTGCGCTGGGTATACCAAGCCACACCAAATCCATCGCCATTGGTGACCCAGGCAGACTGGGTTGCAGCCAAGCTTTGGCTGACGATGGAATGTTCTTGGTGGAAAATCAAGTCTTCAAGGTAAATCTCTGGACCTGCATAAGCAACCCATCTGCACATATTGACCTCACCTCTAAAGTACTACATTTGAGTCACACAAGGGTAGCATGTCGTGCTTGACACTGGTAATGTTCAGGAATAGTATTTCTTTGCGTTCATAGAGTAATCCTTGGTCGCATATTCCAACTGAGAGGCATCTGTGCCTCTCGCTTGAGGCGGTTGTAAATTGTCATCCCCGTCAAGCACCCGATCAAAAGCCTCTCGTGCTTTTGATCAAGCCCGACTTGGTTCGCCAGTCGGGCTTTTTTATGGACGTGTAAGTGAAATGCTTGTCAACAACCGATGCATATCACTTGGGGCAAGACATAGATTGAAGGCAAATTTATGTCAAAACCTTGATGTTAGGCATGTAATTCATCGGGGAAAACTCTGTATCCAAATGCAGTGGGTTGGTCAAAATCTTCAATGGCGCGGCAGGTTGCACAGTGGGTGTCAGGTCATGATTTACCGCTGACTGGTGGTTCAACTCCGCCACGCGTCGCTTATTGCAACTAGTGGTGCTAGTCTAGGTGCAAAAAAATAGCACCCAGGACTTGATTTTAATTTCGGCACCAATGCGAGACAAACATGGACTTGCTTGAATTGGGATCTACCCGATCAATGATTCAGGTAATTGGGCTGTTTGGGCATATGAGAAGTGGCAATGTCCACTATAAAAGTGTGACATTTTATTGGCCAACAAAATCAAAGCGATTGGCGTGTATTGTGAAAAATTTGCATGCATATGCATAGCGCGCAGCATTTCATCATCACCGCCATCGCCAATAGAGATCTTGGCTTTGCGTCTTACACCAATGGTTCTTGCGCTGAGATACACATAGAAAAGTGCGACCAAGGCGGCGTAAAAAGGGATAATTTTCAACATGAAAATAACTTGTTAGTGATTAATTGAGTTAGATTCTTTTTCATGTATCTTGATCAATTCAGCAGCTGTCAATTCAACATCCCGACCGTCAAGCGACACAACAATGCTGGTGTTTGTTTTGATAGCTAGATCTTCTGCTGAACGAGCCGCACGAAGCATGGCCGCATAAGAGCCTGCCAAATCTGGATCATTGGAGGTTCGAATGTCTTTGGGATTCATTTGTTTCTCCAGTCAATCAATTTTGGTGGGCGCTGATAGCTGTCAAACATGGCCCATGAATCGACTATTTTGCTGTAACGCTCATGGAAGTTAGCCAAGCCTGCCTTGAAGCGTCTGCGAATCACGTCTTCAGTGATACTGTGCCCTCCCTGTTGAGCACGTCGTGCTACCCTGGAAACGGCAATTTGTTCATTGGGCAATGACAAGAACCACAGCTTGACTTGGTAGCCGAGATGCTGCCATAAGGCTATCTTTTTCAAGTAGACCATGCCAGACAGCGTGGTTTCAAAAGCAAAGCTGTGTCCAGCATCCACGCATTCATCAATTTCTTCCAGCATCAAGCGGCCAGCCTTGAATGCAGCAGTCTCTGGATTGAAGGGAGCCAAGCCAGCAGCGATCAAGTCGGCGTTGATAAACCTGAGCGTTTGGGCTTCAGCAGGCAAAAAGTCACGGGCAAAAGTGGTTTTGCCAGCGCCGTTGGGTCCTGCAATGATTAGGATTTTCTTCAAAATTCGCCTGCGTTTTCTGGATTTTATGCCCTGCAGTGCCGCTTGCCAACCGCAGGTCATGGGCCGCAACCTCAGACCTATGCCTCGATTAATAAAAAAACAAGGACTTGCTTGAATTGGGATCAATCAGATCAATGACCCAGGTAATTGGGCTGTTTGGGCATATGCGAAGTGGCAACAATTACTATAAGCGCATGACTTTTTATCTTGTCATTGTTGTGCAGTGTTGCGCCTCATTTGCCTGAGTTAATCGGCAAAAGCAATTCTCGTATTCATAAAAAACGAACAGCCTGCCTTACTTGCTCTTCTAGGTATGGCAAGTCCCGTTCAATTGTTTTCCAAACCACGTTCACATCAACCTTGTAGTAGCCATGCGCCAAGAGATTGCGCATATCGTAGGCAAATGCAAGTGGCAATTCTGGGTGAGCAGCAACAAATTCAGGTGCTACGCGCTCAATATTTTTACTGGCCTCGCCAATGATCTCAAAGTTGCGAATCACTGCATCTTGAATCAGTCGATTTTCTAGGAACGAAACTTCATCAATGTCTTCACAGTAATTTTGAATTTGAGAAATGGCTTCAAGGATATGCCCAAGATAGTCCGCTAAACGCAATGGATCACGGCTCATATAGGTTGAGCTTGAGCAATGACCGTGTGTCTAAAACTGTCTGGCAATGCTCCGGGAGTGAGCACATCAACAGGAACGCCCAGTAAGTTGCGTAGTTTGTAGCGTATGGCACCTAGGTCAAAAAGAGTGGTATCGGCGGTGGTGTCCACAAGAATGTCCAAATCGCTTTGATCCGTATCTGAACCCATCGCTACAGATCCAAACACGCGTGCATTCACAGCCCTGTGCGCCAGGACGATTTCTCGTATTTCACTGCGATGTGCTGCAAGAGCCTGGGAAGGTTTCATTTTGAGTTTTGGATTTGTTATTGCTGATTTTATGCTCAGTTGTAAGGTTAGCCAACCAATTAATTCAGCCCTCAACATCAAGCTATTTCGCAATCTGTGCCAGACAAACAAGGACAGAAGTGGCTCAGTTGATTTGAACAGATATACCCCGATAGATAAGTGCCATGGGGCGGGTTTGAAGAGATGCAGAGTTGTCCACGGAGGCGGGCGTCGCTTAGCGACGAACGACCGACGTGGTGGTCAACTCGGGGCACACCGGAGATTTCATTTGAACGGGCACTACATCTCCCAAGACTACCCCGAACACTTGCGTCGTATCCGGTTCAAAGATCCCCAAACCCAACAGACTTTGGTCTTCTTGACCAACAACACGAGCTTACCGCCGTTGACCATTGCCGCTTTGTACAAAAGCCGCTGGCAAGTCGAGTTGTTCTTCAAATGGATCAAGCAGCACCTGCGTATCAAGAAGTTTTGGGGCAACAGCGAGAACGCGGTCAAGACGCAAATCTGGTGCGCCGTGTCCACCTACGTGCTCATCGCCATTGTTAAGAAAGAACTTCAATTGAACGCATCTCTCTACACTTTGTTACAGCTCTTGTTGGTCTCGGTATTCGAGAAAACCGAAGCTTTACAAGCCTTACAGGTCGACAGCAACCCAAACCATAATAATGACAACGCTAACCATTTGAATTTATTTAATTTTTAACCGGACACTTGTGTGAAATCATATAGTTAAACAAATAATTTGTTGGCGTGTAACCAAACGTGTAACGATGAAATTTGCTAGGTTTGGCTCCAAGACTGGGACTCGAACATTTATTTTATGGATATTTGATGTCAAGTGTAGATTGACAAAGTAAATCGACTATTTACAATCTGCCCTAATGATCACATCTTTCAAACACAAGGGTTTGGAGCTTTTCTTCACCAAGGGCAGCTACAAAGGTATTCCTGCTCAGTACGGTTCACGTATTGAGAGGATGCTGGACCGTTTGGATGCGTCAAAGGAAGCTGAAGACTTGGACTTGCCGGGCTACACATTCCACGCTTTGAAAGGTGATCGAAAAGGTGAGTTCGCAGTTTCTGTGACTGGCAACTGGCGAATCACATATCAATTTGTTGGCGAAGACGCCATCAACGTTAACTTGGAGGACTATCACTGATGAGATCTCTACGAAACCCCAATCGCAAGCCAACACACCCTGGCGCGGTTCTGCGAGAAGATGTGCTGCCAGAACTGGCGTGGACGCAAGGCGAATTTGCTGCGCGACTCATGGTCAGTCGACAAACCGTATCAGATTTACTGCACGAGAAAAAAGCAGTGACAGCTGAGATGGCCATTCGCATCGCTAGGGCATTAGGTGGCACACCTGAGAGTTGGCTTCGGATGCAAGAGGCCTTGGATCTATGGAACGCTGAAATTAAGTTCAAAAACAATCCAGATATTGCACCTAAAGCTGTCACGGCTTGAAATAAAAAAGCCCCTGCAATTGCTTGCAAGGGCTTTGAACATCCTGAGACATAGTTAACAGTTTATACCGGACACATCCTTTACAGTTTTTTGGCATAGGAGGGAACTGCTATGCCGTGGAAGGAGTGTCACAAGATGGATGAAAGAGTGCGTTTTGTCTCCCGTCACCTTGAGGG
>JAGWXI010000068.1 GCA_018969975.1 Burkholderiales bacterium | reverse complement strand
ACAGTTGCTTGGCATCGCCATGCCAAGGGTTGTCGGGCCGAAAGTAGGGGTCGTCCGTGGAGATCACGTTGAGCACAGGTTCTTGTTGACCAAAACGGGTGCCATGTTGCTCGACAAAATAATTGGATTCACACGACCAAGCATAAAGAATACGGCCCACAGCCAGCCCAGGCTCTAAACGCGCTACTGCAACGGCTCCTTCGCTGGTACCAGCGACAACGATTTTTTCTGGGTCAACCCAGGAGCAGTGGCGCAGGCAAGCCAGAGCGGCTTGCAGCTCAGTTGCGCGCGCAGTATGAACTAGCTCATAAACTTCTTTGGCGGCGGGCGATTGATAGCGAATGCGCCCCGGCACGACTAAGCCATTTGGCGCTAAAGAGGGTAAGCGTAGCTCTTTTGCCAACCAGCGCTGCCAAGATCGGGTGCTGTCATTGAGGCCACTCGAGCCGTGTAAAAAAATTACCACTGGCGAGGGTTTGGTCACCGAAACACTTGGCGCCAAAGATGCTGGTCCAGCATAAACATCGCCACCACACCAGTGAGCGGGTATAGCGAGGTCTGCCTCCAAGAGGGCAGGCGCAGCAACCAGTGGGGCCTGTGCAACCAAAGCTAACGGGTGGTTTGAATATTTCAACGCGATCTTGTCAATACTCACGCAAGGGGACAACAGCTTGGTCAGTGCGTGCGGTTGTAATCCAAACCAGCTCAACGAATATCCATGGCCATGGTGTATTGGTCGATACGCGGTTGCAGCTTCAGGCCCTGTTTCATACCCCAAGTGGACTGCTCGAAGTACATGGGCACGATAGCAGTGTCTTTGATTGCCAATTCAGTTGCCTTGGCTGAAATCTCGGCACGCGCAGTGCGATCCAAAGTGTCCATCGCCTGGTCAATCAGCTTATCTAGCATGGGGTTGGAGTAACGGCCTCTGTTGGCAGCGCCCGCACCTATTTTGGCGTCGAAGGTTCTAACCAGGGAACGTAAAGGCATGACAGCTTCTTGCACATCAGCACCGCCCCAGCCAAGCAGCATGACACTGAAGTCGAGCTTGCTGGCACGGGTGAAATAGATGGAGGCCGGCATGGTTTCCACTTTGGTGGTGATGCCTACTCGGGTCAATAACTGTGCAACCACTTGGGCCACGGCCGCATCGTTGACGTAGCGGTTGTTGGGCCCATGCAGGGTAATTTGAAATCCGTTGGGGTAACCTGCTTCGGCTAACAACTTCTTGGCACCCTCAGCGTCAAACGGTTCAGGGCGCAGATCTTTACTATTGCCAAAAGAACGCATGGGCATGAACTGCGCAGCAGGAGTCGCTCGGCCGTCTAGCAAAGAGCCCACGATGGCATCGCGGTTGATGGCCATGGACATGGCCTTACGCACACGGCTGTCCTTGAGAGGGTTTTTGTCCATCGGCGTGCCTTTGCTGTCCAATACAAAGGGCGAGCGGTCACGGCTGGAGTCCATGTGCAAATAGATCATTCGATTGCTCAGACCGGACACCAAACGCAACTTGGCGTCTTTACCCAAACGATCTGCGTCCGAAGGTGGGACGCCATCAATCAAATCCACATCACCTGCCAACAGGGCAGCCACACGAGGCGCACCCGCGCTGAGAAATTTGAAAGTCACCTTAGTCCACGGTTCTTTCTCACCCCAGTAATCATCGTTACGCACCGCCACCACGCGGTTATTGGGCAGGTATTCGCTGAACTTATAGGGCCCAGTGCCCACCATGGCTTTGCCAGAGTTGTAATCTTCGGTGCTGGCTTTCTCGCCGTGCTTTTTGGAGATGATGGGCAATAGGGATAGGTAGTTGAGCAAAAGCGGGCTGGGACCATCGGTGGTGATGCGAATGGTCAATGGGCCCGTGGCGCGAACCTCTTTGGCCTCTTTGGTGATGGATGCAAACGACGAGGGGCTGTTAGGAACATTCGGTGCGCGTTGAAACGAGAAAGCGACGTCCTCTGCGGTGAAGGGGGAGCCGTCATGCCATTTCACATTCTCACGCAGCGTCAACTCCCAAGTGGTCTTATCGATAGGCTTCCAGTCTTTGGCCAAGCCCGGTTGCAGCTCCATATGGGGGCCCAATTTGACCAAGGTCTCAAAGAAATGTCGGCTCATATTGTTGTTTTGGGTGGTGTTAAAAAAGTGAGGGTCCAAGGAGGTAATAACGGCTTGTAAGCCTATATGGAGGTCTTTGGCAAAGACCGGATTGGTTAGCACCGACAAACCCAAGCTGCATGCAAGCAGGGCCGATTTCATTTTGCTCATAGAACGCTCCAAGAAAAAATGGGAGACAAAAAACATACGACCAGAAAATTCAGCTTTGGTCATTGAGATGACAAGCCGAAAACCGCGCTGGTGCCACCTCGCGCAAGACCGGGACATCGGTTTTACAGCGTGCCATCGTTGCTGGGCAACGCGGGTGAAAGTGGCATCCATTGGGCGGGTGCAGAGGCGATGGGATTTCCCCAGCAATGGGAATGAACGCCCGCTTGCGCGTTTCTAAGCGCGGAATTTCGGCCAACAAAGCTTGGCTGTAGGGATGGTTGGGTCGGGAGAAAATTTCTTGCGAAGGCCCACTCTCCACCACCCGACCCAAATACATGATGACGATGCGGTCTGAAATATGACTCACCACACCGAGATCGTGGCTAATGAAGAGATAGGTCAGGTTCAACTCTTGGCGCAGTCGCATAAAGAGATTGATGACCTGGGCTTGAATCGATACATCTAATGCGGCTACAGCTTCATCACAAACGATGAACTCCGGTTTCACGGCCAGTGCTCGGGCAATGCCGATGCGGGCACGCTGCCCGCCTGAGAACTGGTGTGGGAAGCGCCGCACCAGGGAAGGCTCCAGTCCCACTCGGGAAAGCAGACCAGCCACATAGGCCTGCGCGTCTTTGGCTTTGACCAAACCGTGGGCCAGTGCCGCCTCGCCAATGATGTCCTGCACGCGCATACGCGGATTCAAAGAGGCATAGGGGTCTTGAAAAATCATCTGCAACGGCAAGATGGTGCGGTCTTGCGGGTGCTTGCCCCAGACGGGCTTTCCCTTCCAGGTGCGGGTACCCGAACTGAGGGAATGCAAGCCCACCACCATGCGCCCCAAGGTGGACTTGCCACAACCAGATTCGCCCACCAAGCCCACCACCTCGCCGGCTTGAATGGCCAAATCCACGTTATCCACAGCATGAACGACGGTTGGCGTAGTTCCTTTGACCACATGAACCAAACGTGCCGCCATATCAGTGGCTTGACGAAACTGTTTGGAGACAGCTTTCATCTCCAAAATCGGTGTGGGCAACGAACGCATAGAGCTTAGGTTGTTCATGCCATCATCTCCAGAGGGTGGTGGCAACGCAAAGTCCTGCCTTCACCAAGCTTGGTGAGAGGCGGCGCTGTTGCACATGCGCTGCTACTGTGTGCGCAACGCGGACGAAAAGCACAGCCCTGGGGCAAAGCAAACAGAGGTGGTGCCATGCCGGGGATTTGTTTGAGGGGTACGCCACGCACATTGCGAGATGGCGTCGACTCCATGAGGCCCCGTGTGTAGGGGTGTCGGGGTGACTCCAGCACCTCTCGCACCGTGCCTTGTTCAACCACTTTGCCGGCATACATCACACAAATCCGGTCTGCCAAGGCGGACACCAAGGACAAATCGTGGGTAATCCAAATAAGTGCTGTTTTGGATTCGCGGCACAACTTCTGCATTTGGTACAGGATTTGCCCTTGAATCGTCACATCTAGTGCGGTGGTGGGCTCATCGGCAATGATCAGGTCGGGTTTATTGATAACAGCAATGGCAATGGCCACACGCTGTCGCATTCCGCCCGAAAACTCATGCGGATAAGAGCGCAGGCGCTCCAGCGGCGAGGGAATGCCTACCTTCTCCAGCGCATCGCGGGCGCGCTCCAGCGCTTCTTGGCGACTGACCCGGTGGTGTGCTTGCACCGCTTCCACCATCTGCGTATCAACGCGCAGCACAGGGTTGAGCGTCATCAAAGGGTCTTGGAAAATCATGGAGATACGGTCACCACGGATAGCTTTAAGACGTGTCTCACCCGCCTTGCACAAATCTTGACCTTGAAACACAACGCGGCCAGCACACACTTCACCCGGCCGATCAATCATGCCCAGAATAGAAAAACCGGTGACTGATTTACCTGATCCCGACTCACCAATCAAGCCCACGATTTCACCGGGACTGACAGTGAAGGAAACATCATCAACCGCGTTGACAGTACCTGCGCGAGTGACAAAACGGGTAGTTAAACCATCAACCATCAGGGTAGGTTGTGCCATTTCAAGCTCCCTGCAATCGTGGGTTAAGAACATCGCGCAGTTGGTCCGCCACCAAATTAATAGCCACGATGGTGATGACCAGCGCTATTCCGGGAAACGTACTCATCCAGTACTTGCCAGACATCATGAACTGAAAGCCATTGGCGATCAGCAAGCCCAGTGACGGTTCAGTGATCGGAAGCCCCAAACCTAGAAACGACAAGGTGGCTTCCAGAGCAATGGCGGCGGCGATCTGCAAGGTGGCAACCACCACTAACGGTGGCAAACAATTGGGCAACAAATGCCGCATCACGATGCGTGCTGTGGACAGACGCATCAACACTGCCGCTTCCACGTATTCTTTCTTGCGCTCTACCAACGCTGCGCCGCGTGCTGTGCGGGCATAGTAGGCCCATTGAACCGCAACCAAAGCGGCAATCACTTTGCCCACCCCTTGCCCTAGCACCGCAATCAAAATCAGTGCAATCAAAATGGCCGGAAACGACAACTGGATGTCGGCCAAACGCATGATGAATGACTCTACACGGCCACCGTAATAACCAGCCGTCATACCCAAGACAGCACCAATACTCAGAGCGATGGCGGTGGCGGTAAAACCCACAAACAAACTGATACGCAATCCGTAAATAATGGCCGAGAGCAAGTCTCTGCCCTGCTCATCTGTGCCTAAATAGTGCTGCATGCCACTGAGCGCAGACACCGTGCCCGGCGCCAAACGCGCATCCATCACATTGATATGCGCTAGGTCGTAAGGGTTTTGTGGCGAGACCCAAGGTGCAAGTAACGCGGACAGCAGCACCAGCATCAAGACCAACAAGGCAGCAACGGCAATTTTGCTGTCGGCATAACCCTGAACAAAATGGCGCAAACGACTGGGTTGAGCTGCCACCGGCAAAGTAGCGTAGGTCATTGAGCCTCCCCGACTCGAACACGTGGATCTAATAAGCAATAGAGCAAATCAACTATCAAGTTGATGCATACGTACATAAATACAACCAGCATCAGGTAGGCCACGATCACCGGCCTATCGAGCATATTGATGGATTCGATCAGCAGCTTGCCCATACCAGGCCAAGCAAAGATGGACTCACTGACCACCGCAAAAGCTATGACCGAACCCGTCTCCAAGCCAATCACGGTGACGATGGGAATAAGGATGTTTTTCAGCACATGCACGCCAACAATGCGCTGCGAAGACAAACCCTTGGCTCGGGCGAACTTCACATAGTCCTGCAGCAAAGCCTCACGTGTGCCAGCGCGCGTCAATCGAATGATGAGAGACATCTTGAACAATGCCAGATTCAGCGCGGGCAGCACAATGTGCCTCCAGCCGTCTTGCGCAAAGATAGATAACTGCATGCCCAGCACGTTGACCGTGTCGCCCCGCCCGGTGGAGGGCAACCAACCCAGCTCCACCGAAAAAGTCATGATGAGCATCAGTCCAACCCAGAAGGTGGGCAAAGAGAATCCCAGAATCGACAAGCCCATGATGGCCCGCCCAGCAAAGGAGTCCGGGCGCAAACCCGCCCACAACCCCAAAGGAATTCCGACAAACGAAGCCAAGAGCATGGCACATACGGCCAACTCCAGCGTGGCGGGCATACGCTGCATCACCAACGCCACAGCGGGCGTACCGTACACGAAAGAGTTGCCCAAATTTCCTGTCAAGGCATTTTGAAGAAAGATGCCGTACTGCTGCCACAAAGGCTTGTCCAGTCCCAAAGCGGCAATAGTGCGAGCAATCTCCTCCTGATCGGACTGCGGGTTGATCAAAATATCCACCGGGTTGCCAATGGCGTACACGCCGACAAACACCAAAAACGACATGATCAATAACGCCAGCAGGGCCTGCAAAAATCGCCTAAGTAAAAAAGTGGTCATGGGCTGAAGTACTACGAATCGAGCGAACGTGTGCGGACTGTACGTTTCAGCTTTCCTAGAGTAAAGTGCATTACTTAAATACATTTATGCACAAATCACATGAATTTGACCCAAAGACAGTTACGCATGTTCACACTAGTGGCTTCCACACTCAGTATTTCCCGAGCCAGTGAAAGCATGCATTTGTCTCAGCCCGCCCTCAGCCGCGCGATTCAGGAATTTGAGACGCAGTTAGGTGCATCACTCTTTCATCGCACCACACGCTCGCTGGCGTTGACTTCAGAGGGCAAGAGGTTTTTGCCCATCGCAAGGCGCTTGCTCAGCGACATCAACCACGCCGTTGAGTCTGTTCGCGACAAAGAACTGGCGTTGGGCGGCACAGTCGCGCTGGCAGTGGGAACTGCATTTGCATGCACGGCGCTGGCCACCGTGCTGCGTGATTTTTACAAGAAGCACCCTAACGTGCGCATCACTATTCGCGACGACAACAGCAAAGGCATCACCGACCGTGTCATGCGCTCCGAGGTGGACTTTGGCATCGGCACCGTTGTGGGCGAATCTGATTCTCTGGCGATGCGACGTTTGCTCACCGCTCCCATTGGCTTCGTATTCAACCCTAGCCACTTCACCTTGCCACAGAGCCCCACTGTGGCGCAATTGGAGAAACTGCCTTTACTCAAAGAAACCGACGATTCCAGCATCATGAACCTGTTGCGTCTTAGGGGCTCAGGCGTTGTTTCCATGATGGAAAGCGGAATGGAAGTATCCAGTTTGGGGGTGCAGTTGTCGCTGGCGCAGGCTGGGGCTGGTGTAGCAGTGATGTCAGCCTTGGGCGCGTCACACCCCTCGGCGGCAAAGTTGCGTTTTGTTCGCCTCTCCCCCATAGTGCAAAGGGAAGTATTTGTGATGCACCGACGCGACCGCCCGCTTCGACCGCCCGCCATGGCATTGATTGAGGCCATCGTATTGGCTCTGCCTAAAGCCGACATGCACCCACTCGTTCAACTAGATGCCACCTTGTAGCGCAAAACAGCAAACTCTCGAAGCCAGGGTTCAATGTGGGCGATATCAAAAGTGCCAGACTCGAACAGTTGCAGCATCTCTTTATGGATGGCCCTCGATGGCCTCTTGAGGCACCAGCCGTTGATACGCAGAAACACGTCGGCGGCAGCAAAAGCGATACGCTTGTTGCCATCTACAAAGGGATGATTAACAGCAAGGCTTTCTAGCAATGCTGCAGCCTCAGCGATGATGTCGTCGTAGTAACCCGTTTGTGGTCGAAACAAGGCGGCTTCAAGGGCGCCTGGGTCACGAACACCACCTGCGCCGCCATACCTTTGCATTAAGACCGTGTGCATACCGAGGACATCGGCCACAGTCAGAAAATCGCGCACCACGGATTATTTCGCGAGTTCGCGGTACAAATGATCAAACTCATCAAGACTAGACGCAAACGACGCCATTACGTGGTGGCGGGGTCGCGTCGTTTGCTGGCGGTCGATGTAATCACGCAGCGCCTCATCCAGCACAGCCTGAAATTGCCGGCCTTGCCCCTCAGCAATTTGACGTAATGCGGTCAACACCTCGGGCGAGGCCTGAGAAGAAAACTTTTCGCGTGCAACTGTAGCCATCAATCTCACCTTCTTGATTTATCTTGATACATCATGATATAACAAGTTTTGTAACGATAAAAAGCCCACTTTCTAGAACGAATCCACCATTACATCAAGCCGCGAAACTCTCAAACCTCCAAAGCTGCCAACCATTTAGCTGCATCGCGAATTTGCAAGCGCCCCGTATCGGCCTCCGCTTTGCACTCCCGAACCAATTGAACCGTCAGTGCATCCGTCCATTGCTGCGCAAAGCGACCCAAGGCAAGGTGTGGTTTCGTATCTGACAATTTGCATTCAATCAAATGCGTGAGCGTATTGCCTTCACTGAGACAGAAGTCAACTTCAGCCTCGTCCTTGGTTCGGATGTAATGCAAATCAACCGATGCGCCACGCGTATCCTGTTTCCATTGCACATTTTTGAGCAAATGGCAGGCCACCAAGTTTTCAAACTTCAACCCTTCATCGCCCAAGACCAAACCGGTGTCGTAAAAATAAATTTTGGGCGCTTGGAGCGTAGCGCGTGCGATGTTGCGGTGCCATGGCCGCACTACAAAAACAATGAACAAAGCTTGCAAAATTTCTAGGTATTTATTAAGCGTAACCGGTGACACATTTAAATCGCGCGCCATAGAAGCAATTGATAAAGGCGACCCCACCCTCGAACGCAGCATTTCAGCAAACAGACGCATGGCATTGACTTCTTTAAGCCGAGAAAATTCCAACACGTCTTCACGAACCAACCCAATGAAGTACTCTTTGCGCCAACGTTGTGCGTCGGCTTCGTTGTCAGCCAAAGCAGGTTCAGGAAAACCACCCCTTGCCATCAAATGCGTTAGCGCTTCATGCGGCGAGACCTGATGCGCATCGCACCATTCGCGCACTGACAAAGGGTGAAGACGCCATTTGAAATATCGGCCTGCGAGCGATTCGCCGGTTTGCTGAAACGTTTCCATGCGCGCACTGCCCGTGATAAAAACCGACTGCCCGGGCGCTCTGCCGTCATACACACCTTTGAGCCAGCTTTTCCAATTTGGCATTTTGTGAATTTCGTCGAAAACCAACAAGGGCGCACTTTGACGCCAGCTTTGATCTTGAATCACCTTCCGATGCGCAACCACGTCATAGTTAAGGTACTGCCCACCCTCAAATTCTGTGAGAAGTTGTTGGCTCAGTGTGGTTTTACCGACCTGCCGCGGGCCAGTCAGCAACACCATCTTTTTTTGGAGGTCTTGACGGATTTGGTCGTCTAAATATCGTTTCATGCGACTATTTTAAAGTTAAATATCAAAAAGTCGCGACTATTTTTTACTTAAGCGTCGTTTTTACGGTCAACCTGCTCATCTATCTCTTTATCAACAAAATGTCCACAATACTAAACTTGTAAGCATAAAATTGCTTTATATGTCCAATTCAGCGGACTTATTGAAATTTTTAAATTAAATATCAATAAGCATGCTATAGTGGACTTTAAAACATAAAGATGTCTAATATGAGTGATATAGCGGACTTTCTAACAGATTCTGAAAATATGGGTGAGCTCGGTGCAAGGCTACGCTCAAGGAGGCTTGAACGCAACCTCACAACACAAATGTTGGCAGAACAAACAGGCCTCAACCGCAAAACCATCATGGATCTGGAAGCTGGGCGCGATGTGCGCCTGAGCACAGTCATCAAAGTGTTTCGAGCCATGCATCTACTGGGCACCTTGAATGCGACTCTTCCCGATACGCTGCCCGGTAGCCAGGCGTTGTCCGTTCGTGGCCAACCACGCACACGTGCCTACCGATCAGCGGCTAGGCAATCCTAAGAAAAGACGCCTATGGCATCTCAGGATCGTTCAATGAGCAATACAGATAAATCGAATTCCAATTCACCTAAACCACGCACGCGCAAAACTGGCCCCAAGGTTCTTGCCAAAGCCAACATCCATTTGTGGGACGAGCTGGTTGGCGCAGTGATGGAATTTGAAAACGGGCGCATTGGATTTTCCTACGACAGCAAATACATCCGCATTGGCGGGCCAGCCATCTCACCAAAGTTCTTGCCTACTGAATCGCGCACATTTGAATTTGCTGACTTGCAACGTCAAGAAGCTTTTATGGGCTTGCCCGGCGTGGTAGCTGATTCTTTGCCAGACACGTTCGGCAACTTGATCATTAAAAAATACTTTGAGGAGCGCGGAGAGCTTGATAAATCAATGAGCCCTGTACAGCGTTTGCTGTACGTGGGAAATCGAACGATGGGAGCACTCGAATATGCCCCTCACTTGCAACGCAAAAGCCCAGAGGAAGAACAGGCCCTAGAAATCAAAAGCTTGGTGGAGTCTGCTAGGCGACTCATTGAAGGTGACGCTGGTGAAGCTATTCATGAAATTATGCGCGTGGGTGGATCAGCTGGAGGCGCAAGACCCAAAGCGTTGATTTTGTGGGATCGAGAAAAAAATAAAGTGCGCTCTGGATTTGCCAAGCATCGCACTGGCGAAGAACACTGGTTGATCAAGTTTGACGGCGTCAACTCAGCTAGTGAACGCGACAACAAGACAAAACCGTTCAATCGCATCGAATACACCTATGCGCTGCTGGCAAAGCAACTGAACATTGATATGGAAGAAGTGGGCTATTTAGAAGATGGCGCGTTGTTTCACTTCATGACAAGGCGATTTGACCGCAAGCAAACGAGCAAGCACCATATGCACAGCTTAGCTGGCATGACACATGTAGATTACAACTTACCAGGCGCGTACAGCTATGAAGCCTGGCTGCGACTGATACAAGAATTACATCTGGGCTACCCCGCCATGGAGCAAGCCTATCGGCGGATGATATTTAATGTGATTGGTCGCAACCAAGATGATCACGTCAAAAATATTTCCTTCTTGATGAAAACTCGCTCATCAGGATGGGAACTTGCACCCGCCTATGACTTAACCTATTCAGCTGGTATCGGTTATACGCGCCAACACCAAATGACGATAGTGGGCCGTGGTGACGAATTCACGCGCGAAGAATTGATCGCAATCGGTAAAAAATTTGACATCCATCACCCGGGGATGATTGTGGATGAGACGGTTGAAGTCTTTTCCAAGTGGCCATCACTTGGTTTGCAATGGGGCGTTCAAGCCGAAGATCGAACGCGTGTTGGGGCTGGCCACCGACTGTACTTAGGCTCTTAACGCCCTTCACACTCCAAAATGATCATCTGCAAACATCTGCTTCAACCAGCTAAACGTGTGCCACTTAGGAAAAACCGGATGCAAAAAGTGACCTTCTGGATACTCATCGCGCGCCGGTCGCTAGCCTTGGCCCTTGGCCTGTTCGTCCTGCTGCCCGCCTGGAGTCAGAATCCCTGCGAAGGCCGGGGCGCCTGCGATGCCCTCTTAATCAACAAAGGACGCCCCTGGGACTACCAAGTCAGCACTGCGCCCTCACCACGGACGCTCATTTCGCAAGAGCCCGACAGACAAGAGCAGCCAGTTGTCGAGGCCATGAAGCGGCTGTTCGCTGCCTCCAGTATCCGTGGTGCCGTGCTCTTGAACGGCGACAAGCTGGTGTATTTCGCCCTCAAGGACGGGATTGCTGAAGACGCCCTCTTTTACGGTCTGAGCGTTGGCAAAACCGTCACAGCAGTTGCTGCTGGTCAGGCCGTCTGCCAAAAGCACCTGACCCTGGATACTCAGGTCGGCGACCTCCTACCGGAGTTCGCCTCTACCGACATGGGCAAAGCCTCGCTCAGACACCTCATGACCATGAGCTCGGGGACATGGGAAGGGTTACGTGATTCCAATGTGGCGACCCCAGACCAGTTCCGCGAACTATGGTCGGGTCGTCTCTCGATCAAGGACCTGATGCTTCAACCCAAGGTTCATACGGCTGAGAAAGACTTCAGCGGGCGACAGCGCCCGCCCGGTGAGGTTTTCGCCTATCGCAACTCCGACCCGGAGATGGTCGCACTTATGGTCGCTAAGGCAACTGGCATGCCGTTCGCCGCATGGGTGGAACAAGCGGTCCTGCGGACTGTACCGATCGCAGGGCCGGCTGTGCTCAGAACTGACCGCAATGAGCACACCTTTGCCTCTGGTGCGCTACAGATGACACTTACAGACTGGGCCCGTTTCTCCGCATGGGTGCGCAACAGATATGAAGACGGCAGTTGCCTGGGGACTTTCCTGAGGGAAGGGGCGCAGCCGCTTATTGCCGCCCGAGGACCTAATGGACCCTACGCACAGTTTGGGCACTACGGCTACTTCACCTGGGTAGGCCACAAAATGGTTCCAGATTCGTTCTACGCCCATGGCGTCGGCGGCCAGATCATCGCCTGGAGCAAGAAGAACCAGCGAACCCTAGTGGTTTTTTCCAACGAATCCCCAGCTAACGACCTGGCAACGATTTACCGCGACTGGTCAAGCCTGCCCTGACAACCCGGCTGATCGAGTTAGCAGGTCTTGTTCTGGCGGAGCAGCAATGATAGCCCCACCAACCTGCTCAGGTCCGTATGCATCGTTTTTTGGTGACGCTGGGGATTCGAACTCGAATCGGCACGCTTTCGATAAATAGGTCCTAGGTTAACCAGCTAATTTGGCGCAATCGTTCAATACACCCCAAAGGATACTGGGCAAAATTGCGGTTAATTCAATCGCATCAAAGCGCTTCGCCGCTTTGCACATACGAGCCCATGAAACCCAGCTTCAAGCCAAAAATTAGCCTGCAGATTCAGGCTCTGGCGTATGACAGAGCTCTGCGAAATCGTCGTCCCGTCTTTGTCATGCACCAGGTGGTGAATGCTGACGATAAGTCCTGGCATACGGAAAGAGTTTGGACAGCCGTTGGATCAGAAACGGTCGCATTAGAACGAGCTCAGAAATATGCCGGTTCTGTTCATGTCAGCACGGAACTACCCACGCTGAATGAGTACGCGTTAGCCGACTGCGACGATAGCAGTTACACGTCCGGCGTTCAGGTCATGACGCGCCTGTCCAGTACCCGCACAAACGGAGAGGTACGAACACGCGATCTGGACATCGCCCACCCTCTTGTGACGCTGGCTACCCTACCGCTGTTCGTTGCTGAGAACTGGCAAAGATTGCTGAGTGGCCAAGCCATTCCAGCGTCCTATCTCGTGCTGAAAGTACAAAGGGCCGCGACTGTGGATTTGAGATGGGTTCCCAACCATACACAAGGGGCCCATGTCGCGGTCACGCCGCGCAACTGGTTACTGCGGGCTATCTTTGGATCGACCCGTCTCTACACCCAAGGCAATCAGCCCGTCTTTCTGCGGCAAGAGGGCTTGCTCGACCCCAGAGACCTGCGGCCCAACGGACGATGGAAGGAGTACCTCGGTACGCTGGAGTTCGAAACGCCTTGGGACTTGAGATCGCTTTGCGCAAAGGAATCTGGAAATGAACTGGCATGAGACCCACGCCCTGGTGACGGGCGGAACCCGGGGGATTGGACTGGAACTCGTGACGCAACTCCTGGCCAGGGGCGCAAAGGTGACGGCAACCGGTACCACGGATAGCTCTTTGGCAGAGGCACGTGACCGCTTGCCGCAGGTGACCTGGCTCCCGCTAAACCAGGCAGATTCAAGCAGCCGTGAATCGTTTATTCAGGCTTTGCCCGCCCAAGGAATGAGCTTGGTCATCCACAACGCAGGCGTGCAGCAGATGCGTGACTGGACAAGTGACTGGACAAAGCCGCAGGCAGAGGTGGCTTTTGATACTTCGAGCGAAATGGCGGTGAATTTTGTTGGACCTGCAGAGCTCACAAGATTGCTTCTGCCGCGCCTTGCCCGAGAGAAAAGCGCTCGGATCGTCTTTATAACCTCCGGTTTGGCTTTGGCTCCCAAGAGCAGCAGCCCGGTGTATTGCGCAAGCAAGGCTGCAGTGCGGTCTTTTGCCAAGTCCTTGCGTGCACAGGTAAATCAAGCAGGTTGGCGAATTCTCATTCAGGAGGCGCTTCCGCCACTCGTTGATACCGACATGACCAGAGGTCGTGGCAAAGGAAAAATCAGTGCTGCTACTGCTGCGTCGCAGATTCTCACTGGCGTAGCCAAGGGTCGCGCAGAGATTGATGTGGGCGCGACAGCGTTGCTGCGCTTCATCCTGCGATTGAGCCCAGCGCTAGGCGAACGAATCATGATCGGACGCTGAAGTGAGCTCTGCGTCTCCCCCCTCCAAAGGTTGGCTGCGGCGTTCTGCGGCCTGGAGCTCCAGATGGATGTTGAACCATGGCCAGCGGCCTTACGCGATTTGGTCGTTGTCAGCGGTTTGTACATTGGATGGTTTTTTGCCAATGGTGCCAGCTGAGTTGATGGCGTTTGTGCTCATGATTCTGCAACCCAGAAGGGTGCTGTTCATTGTTGCTGCATTCGCAATCTCCGCAGCAATTAGCGCTGGCCTACTGGCGACTTTGGTCGCGAGCGTCGTTGAAGCAACCGCTCTGACCGGCTGGCTTGAAAACGACCGCCAGAGCCCCGGATGGACCCAGGCAGTTTCATTGATTCAGACATGGGGTGCACCTGTTTTGGCGCTGGCAGCGGTCTTTCCTGACAGCCCACGCACCTCGATCGCCGTTGCCGCACTGGCCGGCCTTGCGCCGATAGAAATCACCACATTTGTTCTTGCAGGCAAGCTGCTGCTCTACGCAATGATTTTGCTGGTCGTTCAATATATGCCAAAGCGCTGGCCCTCACATCGTCGAGCCTCCTGGCCCGGTGCGCGGTATTTAAGACGTGCTGTTCAGCGCTTTGCCGCACTGTA